>CAZNDS010000271.1:0-3658 GCA_964571865.1 uncultured Ignavibacteriaceae bacterium
CCGCCTCGGCGGGTCGCGGTAGGATAGCAAAAGCTCGAGTTGTGCAACAGACTCTAACGGAGAGTTTTAATAGAAACTTATTAGAGAATTATTAGTGAACACGATTACCGAAAAAAAATTGAAACTTTTGCAGTCAAGCAGCTCCAATCTCTCTATCGGGAATATCTACACGGCTTAGCTATTGCCAAATTTGATGAGCGGAAGGGTAAGAATAAAGGATTTTACTTAAAAATTATTGAACTATTTGCTTTATTCTTAACCCGGATAAGCAAGAAACAAACAGGGTTAAAAAGTTGATTTTTTTTTGTGACAATAATTTATTAAAATGTAATCAATTACAAGCATCCCAAAAATATTTTACCAAATTCGCCGTGGCGAAGTCAAGATTTTATTGGTAAGGAACTAAAGGTTATTAAATATGAAAAACACAGCATCAATAATTAGTTTGTTAATTATCTTAATATGTAATTCTGAGAGTTTTGCTCAGAGAGGAGATCCAACACTTCATAAAATCGGTTATCACACCGGCAACAGAACTGGTATTTCATTTTATAATGATGGACAAATTGCCGGATTCAACATTGGAAGAGATATTCGCGGTGAATGGCCTCTTGGTTCTGGCGAAAATTATATTGGCGATTTAATTCCATTGATTGGTATTGAGTTCATCAATAGACGCAATGATACTCTTCATTCAGTCACAATATCGAGAGGACCGAGAGTTGATCAATCAAATGAAAAACATCCGACCTTAGGATATTTTTGGGGATTTAATCCTGTTCCGGGATTTCTTAATCCTGCCTACCAATCGGTGGCAATGAATCATCTTCCAAAATCCTGGCCGATTGAAGGTTGGAGAGACCAGCCGAGTTGGAAAGATAAAGAAGGAAAAACTCAATGGAATGGATACTTCGGACGCGGAATTATGAATGCTGATCAAGAGAGTTATTTCAAAGCTGATGACCAATGGGACGATGAGTTCAATGGATATTTTTTACCTGATAGTACAGATCCGACAAGGAAAGGTATGGGATTACTGATGAGCGTAAGAGGTTTTCAATGGTCAAGCTTTTTAGCAGAGGATGCTATCTTTTGGCTTTACGATATTAAGAATGAAGGGACAACGACGTATCGAAAGGCGGCATTCGGCACAGTAGTTGGAACTTTAGCCGGTGGTGATGGAGACAGCGGCGACGATCTAGGATTTTTCGACGTGAGAGATTGGATAACTTATTCCTGGGATAGCGATAATCGCGGCAACAAAGGACAGAAGGTTGGTTATGTCGGTTACGCATTTTTAGAATCACCCGGTAATCCGTTTGATGGAATTGATAACGATGGGGATTCACCCGATCCAACTTCACCAAAATTTGTAAAAGCTGATTTTGATTCAGTCTCTTATAAAGCTGGTGATAAAATTGTGTTGATTGATCCTTATACTTATGAGAGAAGTCTATATACGGTTAAATCGGTTATTGATACGGTTTATTCAATGGGAGTACGCTTTATAATTAATCCAGGAGTAACTTATTTCAGAGAAGGGCAAATTGCACAAATCGTAAATGGAGTAGCTGTTCCACATCGTTCCGCATTGGATGGAATCGATAACGATTTGGATGGGCTTATAGACGAGAATGAATCCGTACACTTATCTGCTCGTAAGATAAACGGCCTTGATGGCTTGAAGTATAAAAACTATCGAACTGGTGCTGGGACAACAGATCCATTAATAGATGAAAAACGAGATAATGATGCTGGCGTTCCTAAAACAAGCTGGATAAGATTGCCAGACGGCAGAATCATTCAAGCTACGCATTGGTCGGGCGATGAAGACGGAGATTGGGATACATTAGTGGATGATGTCGGCTCAGATGGTGTTGGACCGGATGATGATGGATATCTTGGTCCAGATCCAGACGGAACTGAAAAAAATGGGAGACCAGATCAGGGAGAACCAAATTTTGGCAAAACAGATGTTGATGAGTCTGATCAAATAGGATTGACTAATTTTAATTTCTTTAATCAGGCAGCTTCACCGAGCATGAAAGATGATGAGCTGCTTTGGTCGAGGATGTTTCCCGGCCGTTTCGACGTTATTCCATCCCAGCCGCAGGATGGAGATTTTATTTATGGTTCTGGGTATTTTCCGCTTCCTCCGCAAAAGACAGAAAGATTTTCAATATCAATATTGTTCGGTGAAGACTACAAAGACATTCTCGGAAATAAGAGAATCGTTCAGCAAATTTATAATGCAGGCTATAAATTTCCTCAGCCGCCCAAAAAACCAAAGATCACTATTTCACAGGATAATGGTAATGTGGTAATTTATTGGGACGGAAGACCAACTGAAAATTCGAAAGATTTAATTACAAAGCTGAGAGATTTTCAAGGGTATAAGATTTATCGAGCTACAGATGCAGGTTTTCAAGATGCACGTACGATAACGAATGCTGTCGGTGTGTTATCGTTCGATAAGCCAATCGCTCAATTTGATCTTGTTGACACCATTCAAGGATATTTCTATCCTTCTTCTGCACTACTTTCACAGCTTGGCGGAACGACATTCTATAGGGGTTCAAATACCGGCGTTGTTAATAAATGGGTGGACTCATCCGTGATTAAAGGGCAAACTTATTTTTATGCAATTTGTGCATATGATCGAGGAGATGAAAAGCTTGATATCTTCCCAACTGAAAATTCTAAATTTATTTTTAGAACAAATACAGGTCAGATACTTATAGATGATAATACAGGTTACATCACTCCGGGCGGAAGACCGATTGGATATAGTAACGCAACTTATTCAACTTTCACTAAATCACCGACATTTAGAGGAACCGGCACCGGCGAAGCTGAAATAGTCGATGATGCCGCAATTAAGAATGGATTTAATTATAAGATAGTTTTTAGCGATACAGCACTTCAGGGTTATACGAAGGATTGGTCGCTGATTGATATGCAGACGCCCGATACTGTGTACATTCCTAAAACTAAGACCACCCTCATCGTAAAACCTGGTGAGAGTGTTTCTATCCCCAAGGGTGATACTATTTATATTAACGGTGTTCGTTTCTTATCGGATACGACTCTATTCACCGCTTCATATGATACACTTGTACAGCACGAAACAAAATTCAACGGACAAACTCCAATCGCACACGGATTCAGAATTCATTTATACAACGATACGAGAATTATATTAGATACCACCAAATCAGGCTTTGAAGGGACAGGGATCTCTCCTCCACCAGTTTATTTAATTACTAAATTTTTAGGTTTAGGTGTTATCGGTGAAGGACTGGGGATGCCATATGACTATGAAATTGAATTTTTTCCAAATTCAGTGAGTATCTCAATACCTGATACTCTTAAGAGAATTAATTTACCATCGCTTATAATACCTTCGAGACCATCTAACTTTAAAATAAAAAATTTAACAACTAAGAAATTTGTAAAATTTTCATACTTTGTTCCCCCCAGCATTGAAAGCACAATTCATAATATTTGGATTAAGGATTCAATTAATTCGAACTTTCAAACCGACTGGAATTTGCAAATCTATTACAGAACCAAAAATACTATTGATACAGTCGGTAAATTGATGATTTTTACAAAAAAACCATTCAGCCGAAAAGATGAGTATTACTTTACAACAAAG
>CAZNDS010000272.1:0-3633 GCA_964571865.1 uncultured Ignavibacteriaceae bacterium
AAGAATTCAGCGAACTGTTCAATATTTCTGAACAGGATTTGTCCGAAAGAATTGAAACAACTTTGGACGTTTTCTTTGATTATAACATCCCAACAGAATTCATCGAATACCAGGATGAGAGGTTATATTATTATACAAAGCTTTTTACGATAAAAGAGTTTTCAGAGTTGGACGGCATTTACTTTGAAATTCAGGATAAGTATGGGGAACTACCGGAGAATGTAAAGAATTTGATTGAGTTGGCAAAGCTCAGGTTTCTGGGATCAAGAGCATGTTTTGAGAGAATTGAAATCACTCAGCATGCGACAGCTTTAACTTTTCCGAATAGAGAGCAATCATGGTATTATGAAAAGTATTTTGCGCATATCATAAATTTCTTGAATCAAAACTATTACAAAGAAGTTAAAGTCGAAGAAAAATATAAATCTCTTAAACTTAGATTTTTAATGAGCTTTGAAAATCATCGCGAAACGGTTAATTTTCTAAAAGTTGTTTTTGACGAAATAAGACTCGAAATAGAAAAGATAAATAAGTTTACTAATGAACAATTACAAAAGCCTGCTTTACAAATACAATAGTTTCAAGTATTTTGAAGTCAAACATTCGCTCCGGAATAAAATGAAAATTAAATTCATTACAGCGCTGTTATTCTTTTTAGCTTTTGCCTCGGCATCTGCACAGATGTTTTATTATACTGTCTATAATCAGAATTCCAGTAAAAATTTTTTAATTGCATCATATAAAAGTCGAGAAATCACATTTTGCTCAATCGATGATATCACAAATGCACTTCAACTCAGCGCCTCAATGGACCGCACAACATTTCGGCAGGAAATTATCCTTAGAGATGGAAGATTAAGCTTGTGTGCTTATAATCCTTATTTAATTTTCCGTGGAAACTCCGGTATTGAATTAACTCATCAATTAGATGTTGAATCGGATTATCGCTATGGGACAATTTATGTCCCTATAAATAGTTTTATAGAATTTTTTAATAGAATAAGCGATAGATCTATTATTCTTGATAACCGTTCTAACATATTTCGAATCGAGAAAGGACAAATTGCCGGGGTCATCTCGACGCCCGCTCCAGCTCAACAGCAATCAGAGAACCGCCCCATAACAGAACCGGCAAGTTCTACCTATGAGATTAAGCGTGAAGCAGAGAAATCTAAGGGTATTTCATCTGCTTATGATGTTTATGATTTTGAATTAACAGAAAAAGCAAACGGTTACATTTTTCGATTGAAATCAAAAAAGCCGATAAAAAATGTTTCTAAAAACTATACAGCAAAAACTTTTTATCTGAGATTAACCAACATTACAGTTGATCCAGAAAAATTTAACGCCAAAATAAATAACGGACTGATTTCAGAAATTGCAACACTTCAGCAGCAAAATAAAACTGATATCAAACTGATACTAAATTATGATCTACAAAGCAATGAGGTTGTCTCTCAAAAAGGTTCAAATGACATTTTAATTCTTCTTCATGTAAAGCCTGATATTGTAGAAAAAATTCGCGAAACAAGAAGCATTCGACAGATAAACAGGGATAACGCATCATTCGATATTGTCGTAATAGATCCAGGGCATGGAGGAAAAGATGTTGGGGCGGTTGGTTATAAAGGGACTAAAGAAAAAGAAATCAACTTGGCAATTGCATTGAAACTAGGCAGCATAATAAAGAATAACAATCCAGGCATTAAAGTTGTTTATACAAGAGATGATGACAGATTCATCGAGCTGTATAGACGAGGACAAATCGCAAATGAAAACAATGGAAAATTGTTTATTTCAATTCACTGCAATTCTACACCAGCTCGTCCGGGGAACTCGCAAGGATATGAAATATATCTTCTTCGTCCAGGGCGAACAGAGGATGCAATAAAAATCGCCGAAAGAGAAAACAGCGTAATTAAGCTCGAAGAAGGATATGAAGAAAGATACAAACATCTATCGGATGAAAATTTCATTCTTACGGCAATGTCTCAAACGGCTAATGTTAAACACAGCGAAAAGTTTGCCGAAATATTAGACGACAAGTTCCGAAAGACGCTGCCATTAAAAAGAAATGGAGTTAAGCAAGCTGGATTTTATGTATTAGTGGGGGCTTCGATGCCCAGCGTTCTAATTGAAACCGCATTCTTAAACAATCCAACAGATGAAAGATATTTAAATACTTCGTCCGGTCAGCAGCAATTTGCCGAGTCAATATATAAAGCTATTATCGACTATAAGAATTATTATGAAGAGGTTGCTTCGAAATAGTTTGAATTATTGTCCAACTCCAATTGAAAACCCCTCTATAAGTAGTTAAATTGAAACATGCGTAAATCAGAAAACACTGCGCCAATGCGAAACAAAGACGATACCGAGCTTGAAAAAAATCTTAGACCGCTGTCATTTGATGAATTCGTTGGGCAAAAAAAAATTGTTGAGAATTTAAAAGTCTTTATTCAAGCAGCATTAATAAGAGAAGAAGCGTTAGATCATGTTTTGCTTACCGGACCGCCGGGGCTTGGTAAAACTACTTTGGCACATATCATTGCGAATCAGCTTGGAGTGAAAATAAAAATAACATCAGGGCCTGTGTTAGAAAAGCCTGGAGACCTTGCTGGAATACTTACAAACCTTGAAGATAAATCTGTACTTTTTATAGATGAAATTCATCGTTTAAGCCCCGTTGTGGAAGAATATCTTTACTCTGCGATGGAAGATTATAAAATTGATATCATGATTGATTCTGGCCCAAATGCGAGAACCGTTCAAATAAAACTTCCTAAATATACTTTGATTGGGGCAACAACGCGCGCTGGACTTCTAACATCGCCGCTTCGGGATCGATTTGGGATTAATTCAAGATTAGATTATTACGATTCCGAAAATCTATTTACAATTATTAATAGATCGGCAGGAATATTAAATATTGAAATTGAAAAAGACGCATCATTTGAAATTGCAAAACGATCTCGCGGAACACCAAGAATTGCAAATCGTCTTTTGAAACGCACAAGAGACTTTGCAGATGTAGAAAATAAAAAAGTGATAAACATCGATATTTCTAAAAAAGCATTGTATATGCTCGATGTAGATGAATTCGGGCTGGATGAAATGGATAAAGAAATTCTTCGTACTATTATTTTAAAATATAAGGGTGGACCTGTGGGATTGAATACAATTTCAGTCTCCGTGAATGAAGATCCCGGAACGATCGAAGAAGTCTATGAACCATTTTTAATTCAGCAGGGATTTATTAAACGTACACCTCGAGGACGCGAATCAACAGATTCTGCATTAAAAGTTTTGAATATTAAAAAAGAAAAGCCCGAAAGTAGTCTGTTTTGAAGCTTAAAATTACGGGATATCAATTAGGAAATAAATGAAAGTAATTCAATGTAAAAATATTCTGATAGGGGATAATAATCCATTCGTTCTAATTGCGGGCCCTTGTGTTGTCGAATCAAAAGAAATTATTTTTTCCACTGCGGAAAAAATAAAGGAAGTTACGACAAAGCTCGGAATTCCATTCATCTTCAAGTCTTCATATAAGAAAGCTAATCGAACTTCAATCGATTCGTTTACCGGAATTGGTGACGATGAGGCTCTCAAAATTTTGGATGATGTAAAAAA
>CAZNDS010000273.1:0-3622 GCA_964571865.1 uncultured Ignavibacteriaceae bacterium
ATAGATAATGCTACTTATGCAAGTGATACAAGGGGAATTAGTGAAGGTATCGGTGACTATCTGGGTATTGATTACCGCCGCACCATTCAGACTTCCCCTTGTATCACTTGCATAAGTAGCATTATCTATCCCCCCAAGCATTAATGCATCATGGAATGCATGAGCATATTCATGGAGAATAACACTTTGGTCTTCACCAGCATCAACATAACTTGCGGGAACACCAAAAATCATATATTCTTCTACTGGATAGTAAACTGCATTTCTTTCACCTGCCAATGGATCATATCCTCTAGCATCAAAAGCAATGGTTTGTGAGCCGCTTCCCAAATATTTCCATGTTGGATTAAAACCTAAACTGCCTATATATCGTCTTTGTTTGTCTACAAAATAGTAAACATTAACCTCTTCAAAACCATTTTGGTTTCTTTTATATCTAAAATTATCAGGGTTATCAGAGGTTGAAACTGCATCATAAGGTGGTCTTACATCCATCGACCATCCATATCTACCTCTTACAAAATAAAGACCACCGACTGCATCATTAAGATCATTAAGCGTCACATTATCTTTATATGCTGGTTGTATAGCAGGATAATCAGCATCATTCTGATCCGTAAGTGATGGATCTCTAAGCGCGGTTACTGGGTCTGGATCGAATACTCGTCCTTTCCCATTTACATAATCAAATGCGGTATTGAATTTTTCCAATACCTTACCATTATGTGCATCTATAACAACCAACCATTCACCTCCCTTTTCTAAAGGAGAAATGAAAAATTTCCATACGAGATGAAGAATATTTACGCTATCTTCATATAGCATTAATTCTGCTTTAGAAGGAAAAAGTTCTTTAGAATTCACAGCATCAATATCTTGCTTTGCTAATAGTAATGCTTGCTTTTTATTGATACGAGGAGTTGTATTTACAAAAATATTTGGTTTATAACCATTCACTACCATGCTTACTCTGTTTTGTCTATTGATACTTACAACCGTCTCAGATCTAAATACAGGGATGCTTTTATAATTCTGTACAAATCCAACATGATATCCCGCGGGGCTTTCTTTAACCTCGGTTGCTTTCATATCTTCAAGATTATCTTTAAGCTTTAATAGAGTTTTGTTTCCCAGCAGATATTTTCTTGCGATTTCTTCAGGTGTTCCGTAATACTGGCGTGAATTTATATTATAGATAGCTTTCGGTAGATTTGTTTTTTCATCATACCGAATTAAATTTTGCAAGCTTGTCAGGTTTTCCTGTGCTTGAATAATGAGAGGAAAAAATAAATATACAAGAAGAAATATTAACGCTTGCATTATTTTTTGAAATGATCGATACATAATTCCTCCTATTAAAATTTTATTTGATGAATCTAAGTTTACGAGCACTGCTACCTGAATTCATTTCCTTTTCACAATTGTCTTTTCCATCCCACATTACTGTGTATATGCCTGGTGGTTTTTCTTCGTTTAACAAAATTCTCACCTCCTTTCCAAGTATATCATATATAGTTAATGTAACCAATCCAGCTTCGGCAATATGAAATTCAATCTGAGTTTTTGAATTAAATGGGTTGGGAAAGTTCTGAGATAATTTAAATGATAATTCAGGGGGGGGTTGTTCTTCTTTTACGCTAACAGTTTTGTCATACTTAAGCATTGTTCCGTTACTTCCTAAAATATATCCAACTTTTCCATTATCAAAAAAGAATATTTGATATAAGTGAGAAGTAGTACCGCTCTGAATTCTTGTCCAATTTAGACCTCTATCGGTAGTATGCCATATAAAGCCATAATCGCCTACAACCCATCCTGTACTGTCATCTGTAAAAATAACATCGTTAAGCCAAGTTGGAAGGTAATAATGAGTGAGCCAATTATTCCCTCCATCGCTTGTAACCTTAATTACTCCGTCAAAAAATGGAGGGTTTAAACCTACGATACATCCTTGTAAAGAATCTTTGAAATAAACTGCGCGACCCACAAGATTTGCAGGATAATTAAACTTCCAGGTTTTTCCGCTATCAACTGTATGAAGAACTATACCTGCATCCCATACAGTGCTACTACCACCAACAGCCCAGCCATATTTTCTATCACTAAAAAAAATATCTGTTATTCCAAAACTCTGTCCAGGTTCAACTGTCTGTGGCTCCCAGTTTATCCCCCCATTCGTTGTTTTGTAAATACTATCTCCTCCGGCAAAACCATTTAAATAATCAAAGAATGTAACGCAGACCAATAAAGGACTCGAGTATTTATCCCAATTTATGCCTCCATTATTAGTAATTAATATATAAGGTATGTAATCACGTGAAGTTTTCCCTACAATCCATCCATGTAATGTGTCAATAAATTCAATATCAGATCCTCCTATACTGTCTACTAATTCTGTCCATAGGATTCCTCCATTAACTGTGTACCAAAGATTACCATTCGGTCCTGAAAGCCACCAACCATTCTTTTTATTAATGAATACTCCACAATAAGTATTGTAGTTACCTGGTGGATTAAAAACAGGATTAACATTAACCCACCTCTGCGCATTTAAGTTAATGACTATTATAAAAATATAGATAAAGATTATCTTAAAGAGTTTTTCCATTTCTTTCTCTATGTTTTTCAAAAAAGCATCATTCTAATTCTCTATCTCCTTTTAAAGGTTATTAAATATTTAAGGTGGTATACTACTTTGAAAAAGCATTTTTTTATTCCTATCGAATAAGTATCATTTTTTTTGTAACAAATGCTGTTTCCGTCGTTAACTGGTAAAAATATACGCCTGAGGTGTATCCGTCTTTGGTGTAAGCTCCACTTAAGAATCTTCCAGTATCCCATTTGACTTTATAAAAACCTGCGTCTTGTATCTCATCCACAAGTACATCTATTACTTGACCAAGAATATTAAGTAATTCTATATTCTATCACAGTATTTGGATTGAATGGATTAGGGTAATTTTGAAATAATTCTATTTCTTCTGGCCCATTACTTATAATTCCTTTTTCGTCCTTAACATAAACGACAGATCCCCCTGTAGTTGTTTTGAAGACTCCACGGCCAGTAGTAAAACCTATATTTTTATCAATAAAAAAAACATCTGATAATTCATTACAAGGGATTGTTTGCCTTATCCAACTTTCTCCACCATCTGTGGTTTTTGCAATATATGCTCTTCGATCAACTGTGTGATAACCTACTATCCATCCGTTATTAATATTATCAAAATAAACGGAGCGTAAGTCACTTTTATCAGATACATTTATTTCTCTCCATGTGTTACCCCCATCTTCTGTTTTAAATATGTTTTTATTATTTTTATACTCACCAACCACCCATCCAATTTTGTCATCAATAAAATAAATGGATCTAAACCTTGACATTGAATCAATAGTCATGATCGACCAGTGTTCCCCTCCATCAATAGTTTTGCTAATCATTCCTCGGTCTCCTGCTGTCCATCCTATTTGCGCATTATAGAAGTAAATAGAATACCAGGCATGGTTCATATTACTATCTTGCACTGACCAATTATTACCTCCATCTATTGTCTTTATTATTTTTCGCGATGCGGCCCATCCTATATCAGTATTAATAAAGAATAAAGACCATAACCCTCCT
>CAZNDS010000274.1:0-3612 GCA_964571865.1 uncultured Ignavibacteriaceae bacterium
GATTTATTCAATATACTTTCTGCAAATTGTGTTAGAAATTCATCCGGAAATTTTGACTTCATTTTATTCAATGTTGTTCTTGAAGTAATTGTGTCTCTATTTGTGAAGTAATAAATATTAAATAGGCCGAATAATGATAACAACTTATCTTTGCCTCCTTTAAATATACTACCAAGCAATTCATATTTGTGGATTGCCTCCGATGTATTCCCTTCTCTCAAATATTCTTCTGCAAGAATTAAATGAGCAAGTGCTGAGATTTTATCTTTTTCCTTCTTTGATGAATCTATTACAGATTGACAATAGGATTTTAATTCTTCAATGGACAATCCGCCAACGGCGGAACAATTAACAATGTTCAGCGAATCAGATTGACACTCGTGATAAGTTTGCTGCAAAGCTCGTAAAGCATAAACTGCATATTTTTTCTTTTTATCAATCTCTATTATTTTTTTGTAGACTTTAGCCGCATCACTGTATTTTTTATTTGCTCTAAGAACCGAGCCGGCATACATAAGCACTTGCTGCTTGCTCCATTTTCTTGACACTGAATCGAACTCTGCACTTATGAAAATGGGGGATAATGGTGTCAGGTTGTCATCTTTCCTGAGATTAATGTCGGATTCATTATCACCAATTATTCTATTCGCTAAATGTAATACTTGATTTGGATCATATGGCAGTGGGTTATTGGCATCAATTGCCGATGTATAATCGCTCGTGTGGAACAATGTCCAATGTGGATTAACTACACCCCACCAATTGTATTGTGCTTGAACAAAAGTATAATAGTAAGCATCTACAAGATATTGACTGCTGTTGTAAATACTATTGTAACCTCCAATATCATATTCATTTACTGGGTCATAACCCCCGAAAAACGGATATGAATAATACGATGCAACAATCCCGGTTTCATTATTTTTTATTCTGTTGTTTCCATATCCGCCGTGTGTACTATTGCAAAACTTCGGCGAAGCAGAAGAAATAAAAACACCATAAGTAGTACTGTCTATCTTATTACGAAGGAAACTTGGATTACCAAGATAATTGTATATTCCTATCGACTCACCGGATTCTTTCCCCTTTGAAATGATATTATCATTAATATTTCCCGTTCCGGAATAAACATTTACACCGTAAACAAAATTTTTTATTGTGTTATTTGTAATTGAAGGACTACTGTGAATTGTTGAAATACCAACATCGCAATTAGAAATTTCATTGTTTGTAATTATCGAACCAATTCCATAATCATATACTCCATACCTACAATTTTCAATTTTGTTTGCGTTTAAGATTGGTCTAATTGTGGGTACACTTCCTCCTACGGTAATGCCGCTATACGTTATATTTTTAATATAACAAGATTCAATTAGTGTTATTGGTTTATTGTTGCTATATGTAATATAAACACCATTAGACGAATTCATAAAAACACAATTTTTTATATTTAATGAATCGGCTCCATTTACGTTAACTCCGTAATAAGCGTTTTTAATAATCACGTTATTAAGATTAGCCTTTCCAATTGAAGAGACTTTTAATCCGTTATATGGATAATTCATTCTTGGATTAATGAAATCAAAAAGAGTTTGATAATCTGTGCTTGACGGACAGTTTAAGTTTCCATTTATTATTAATGACGAATTGTTTTGAAAACTGATTATAGCGCCTGGTAAAATCTTTAATGTTACACCTTCAGGAACTGTTACATCCCCAATAATATCAATATTTCCACACCAGGTTTCATTTTGTGTTAATGAACCCGAAATTGTGTTAGATGGAACATCTATAATCACAATATCATTATAACCTATTGCTTGAATATTTTCGAATTCATCGATACCGATAACTTTCACTCTTCCAATTACGTTACTGTTTTCATCTCTTATCCAACAGTATCCATTTGGTAAATTTCCTAACGTAATTTGCCATAAGTTTGATGGATAGGGCGGAGTGGTACCATTTGCCCAAACATAAGTTCCTTCACCGTGAAAGATCTGTAATTCCCAATCAAATCTATTGATTGGATTTGGAGGAGGAACATCATAATATGTACCGCTAAAAGCAAAATTTCCGTTTTGGTAAATCGTATTTGGACCTTCAACCGAAATTCCATCACCAATTCCCGTAATGACAGGAGAAAATGATGCCTCCTTTCCTAAAATTATTTGTGCATGATAATTTTTAATAATTGTTCCGCCTCTTCTAGTAGTAAAATTAACTTTATCATGAACAACAACATTCGAGCTATTTTTAACTGTTAGTGTAGTTCCACTTCCCTCTACATAATAATATTTTGTGCTGCCGCCATTAATTCCATTGTTATTTCTTATTAGAACATTGTTAGTCCAATCTGTAGTTGATGTAATATTAGAAGTTACTTCTCTCCAAACATAATTTGTATAACTTGGATTAATAAATTTCAAAGTACTTTTTATAGCATGGCCAACTGCATCTTTATAACTTTGAGTAACCATTGTAGTACATCTGTTAGAGTTAGATATAAAATCTGTTTCAATCAAAATAGCGGGCATAATTGTATTTGACAATACTCCTACACTCGTTGGTATATCTTGTGGTCGTTTAATGCCTCTTGAAACAGATGATAGAATTGAATTTGTAGCGTTGAGATGATATGTTAATACAGTTATTGCAGAAACTCTTGAACGATATCTCCTATCGCCTGAACTAGGTTCACTACCATCTGGCCATAATACTTCTGTTCCGGAGGCAGTAGAACTTCCGCTGTTACAATGAATGCTAAGAAAAAGATTAACCCCTCCAGATGGTATCTTATTATTATCAGCATCATATTGGTTCCCTCCATGATCATTTGCCATGTTATATCTATATTCGGGTGTTCGAGTTATATCAGAATTTCTTGTACGATAAGCTCGCCAGTTTAAACCGTAATTGTTTGCATTAATTTTAGAGAAGGCATTATTACTATAATCAAGATTTAAGGTTTTTTCAGGCGTCCCGCAAACACCGGAAGCGCCTCCATCAGAACCACCATGACCTGGGTCTAATAAAACACTATAACTTTGAGGGTTAGAGTATATTGGTATGGTTATAAAGATTAGGATTAAAAGGTTTTTCGTTTTCATTATTAAAATCCTCCATTCTTATTATTTCCCGGTAATAACCTATATATACTTTGAATTTCACTTTTACTTTTAGTCAACAATAGTATTTCATCCTTATCAGTTAATTTAAAATCTTGAATGTTTTCACTACGGAAGTAAGTTTTGGAAATTTGTTTTATTTTTTGATTACTTTTTGTAAAGAGCCAAACACTAGATTCAAGTATATCATGTCCATCATCTTTTGTTTTTTTAAAAAATATGCTATCGTTAGTACTTCCCCAAATAGGCGATACTATACAATTTAAGTCCTTATTTTGCGAAGTGAAATAAGAATAATTCTTTATGTATTTTATACTTAAAGTTTTCTTATCTTCAAGTGAAATTATTCCAAAATTATTACATGAAGACCGATTTGTAAAAAGTAAATTTTTTGAATCTGATGACCACTGAATCCAATAAATACCCAATGAATTTTCTATTTCTAATATTTCATCCCCTTCAAAAGAAAATATACCGTAAC
>CAZNDS010000275.1:0-3605 GCA_964571865.1 uncultured Ignavibacteriaceae bacterium
CGTAGTTTAATCCCAAACTTATCCCTCAACATCTTCGGAATTGTTATTCTCCCGTCTTTATTAATATAAATTGATTCCATTTCTACTAAAAATAATAGATTTTCAATTAATCTTCACTCAATAAGATTTTAGATTGGATTAAATAAGTTCAACCTTCTCCAAAGAATTCCTTTGGCTGAAAGAAACCCGACTTTTAATTGCATCAGAATATCAAATTAAAAAGTCGGGTTTCTATGATACAATCTAAATCCAATTCACCGCATCAACTTCGAGGTACTTTAAGTCTTTCACTCGCAGATTTTCTTTTATCTGCTTGATCTCGGGACGGATTTGTTCAAGCTGATTTTCAACATCTTCGATTATTGTGATGGAATAATAGCCAGGCCAGACTGTAGTATCAAACAACGGTTCACATCCAATCGTTTTTCCAGTTGCTTTCTCGATCCGTGTAAAACTTTTCACATCGAATTTATTAAGTACTTCGTCAATCGCTTTTGTATCTGCTATGTTGTGAATAACGATTGCTAATTTCATTTTATTTTCTCGCTTTGGTTTTAATTGTCTTTTCGAAGATGCTGTACATCACTGGAACGATCACCAATGTAATCAATGTAGCAAATGTCAATCCGCCGAACACGGATGCGCCAAGCGGACGCCACGTTTCAGCTCCTTCGCCGGTGCTTAATGCTAATGGAAGCAAGCCGAACATCGTCGTGAGCGCTGTCATTAATACAGGGCGCAAACGGTTTCTTCCTCCACGGAGAATTGCATCTACAAGAGAGTAATCTCTTTCTCTAAGTATGTTGATGTAATCAACCAATACTATAGCATTGTTCACAACTATTCCAACGAGCATAACCAATCCAATGAATGAGATTACATTCAACGTCTCGCCGAAGACAGCCAAGCCGATGAGCACTCCCGAAAATGCAAATGGTACGCTGAACATAATTATGAACGGATCGCGGAAACTTTCAAACTGTGCCGACATCACAATATAGACTAATACAATACTTAACAAGAGAAGTAAAAGTAAATCGGAGAATGCTTCCTGCTGCTGTTCATAGCTTCCGCCGAATTCGATTGCAACCCCAGGCGGCAGCGGAATTTTTTCAATTTCTCCTTGGAGTGTGTTTACGATTTCTCCAAGCGATTTTCCGGAGATGCCGGATTCAACTTTTACAATTCGCTCTTGATCTTTCCTGTCAATTTGGATAGGAGAGAATGCACGCCTAATTGCTGCAATGCTTTTCAACGGGATCCTATCTCCTTTAATGTTTTGCACTTCAAAATTTTCTACAGCTTCGAGACTGCTTCTGTCCGATTCATTCAGACGCAGTCTTAAATTATATGCATCTTTCCTAGCTCGAAAGTCTGTCGGCGTTGCACCTGAAATATAATTCCGAAGTGTGTTCGCAACTATCCCGACATTCAAACCAAGCGCTGAAGCTTTTTCCCGATCGATATCGATAATCAGTTCAAGTTTTTCCTTTTGCAAAGAGATCTGCGGTTCGACGACACCTTCGGTGTTTTTCATAATTGTGTGGACTTTTTCGGCAATTTGTTTAGTCGATTTCAAATCGTTTCCGATTATTTCAACAGAAATTGGTTTGCCGCCGCCAAACATTTGCTCGCCGCCTCCTGCTGTGTTGATCGTAAGTTTTGTTATGCCAGGATATTTGGAGATTTTTTTCCTCAGGGTGTCGGCGATTTCTTTTACGGAACGATCCCGCTGAGCTTTCTTCACAAGCAGGAATGAAATCTCCCCGATGTTATCGCTTTCTTTCGAACCGAAAGCCGATTCGAAACCGCTGCTCGATTGCCCGATCTGATAAAAAATGTTTTTTATTTCCGGCACTTCGTCACGTACAAGATCGTGAATTTTCTTCGTGAACTTTTCGGATTCTGTTATACTTATGCTAGTTGGGAGTTCGACAAGAATCTGTAATTGCCCGCTGTCTGCTTCAGGCATAAAATCTGCCCCGATGAACGGAATCAATGCTAAAGTCAAAACCAGAAATATAACCGCTGAAATAATCGTCGTCTTTTTATGATGGATCGCCCAATCTAAAAGTCTTGTATATTTTTCATCCAGATTAAGAAATATTTTTTCGCTCCAAGCAAAAAACTTTTCACCGAATTTATTTTCATTAATTTGTTCAGCCGAACGAATCAATAATTTAGAAGTCAGCATTGGAGTAAGAAACATCGCAACAAATAATGACATACCGATTGTGATGGTTGTAATTGCCGCTAATTGAACAAATAAAATTCCAGCAATTCCAGTCAAAAAGAATAGCGGGGCAAACACTGCAATTGTTGTAAGAGTTGACGCAAGTAATGCTCCGCCGACTTCCGATGCGCCATAAACCGAAGCTTCGCTCACACGTTCGCCGCGTTCGATGTGGCGTACGACATTTTCAAGCACCACGATAGAGTTATCGACAACCATTCCGACAGCAATCGCAAGTGCTGAAAGTGACAAAATATTTATTGTGTAATTCGCCAGATACATCATGAAGAATGCAAGTATCAAGCTGAATGGAATGGATAAGATAACAACAAGACTTGCCCTTACTCTCCGCAAAAAGACTAATACAACCATTGTTACCAAAAGAACGCTAAGTAAAAATGTCCTTGCTAAATTTGATAATGACATTTTTATGAACTCAGCGCCGTCATAAATTATATCAATGTCTGCATTAAAATCTTGCTTAAGCTCGGCGAGCTTTGCATTCACTAATTCGGATACTTCAACTGTGTTCCCGCCAGAAAGTTTATACACGAGTGAGACCATTCCTTTTTTCCCATCGATCAGCGTGCGCCTCTCGATGTCGGTTAAAGTGTCGGTTACAGTTGCAATATCTTTTAAGTAAATAAACTTTCCCTGATTGTGGCTTATGACAACATTTTCAATATCTTCAGCAGAAGTGAACTCACCTTTAACTTTCAGGACAAATGCAGTTTGCTTGTCATCAATCAATCCAGCAGGCAGAGAAATATTTTCTGCACGGAGTATATTTGATATATGATCAATGCTGAGATTGAATGCTTTCAACTTGTTATAATCAAAATCAACCTTCATTTCTCGTTTGGGTGCGCCAAAACTCTGTACTGAACCGACACCGGGAACCCTTAAAAGCGGATTTGCAATTTTGTTATCCACATAATCTCTGAATTCCCGGAAATCAACATTGCCTACCGAGCTTATTCCTAACACAAGTACAGGAAATTGATCGGTACTGAATTTGAAAATTCTCGGCATATCAACATCAGGCGGGAAAGAGAGTTTAACAAGCTCAAGTGCTGAACGTGCATCATTCGCAGCTTCATTTAAATCCGTTCCCCAATCGAATTGAAGAGTCACAACCGAGATATTATCTGTCGAAATAGAATTTATTTCTTTCACATTTGGAACAGTTGCAACACTTTTCTCAACATACTTTGTAATTTTTTGCTCAACGTCTTCTGAGCCTGCACCAGGGTATAAAGTTAGGATTGTAATTATCGGCGGCTCAATAGATGGCAGCAGATCGAGCGGGAGCAATCGGAATGAATAGACACCAAAAATTAGAATCGCGAAAAATACCATCCCGGTTAGAACA
>CAZNDS010000276.1:0-3587 GCA_964571865.1 uncultured Ignavibacteriaceae bacterium
AAAGATTAAACCAACCATTGAAAAAATTTTAAGGGAGATAAAAGGTAAGAACCTCTTCAATCATTAGGTCATACGAGCACCAGCGTATTAACCGACCCGTTCCTGACGAAGGCGGGATCATCAGCTCGGTACCAAACGATACCGGTGAACGACGGTCTCCGCCATAGTTATAGCCAAATGGCGACCTTCTACTAAGAAGCAGTTATTTGACAACAAAATACTCACTTGGTTGACGAAAACCAAGAATTCTCGGATTGCATTTGCCGGATTCGTGGTAAATGATTATTGTATATTTGAAAGGAGATAATGTTATGCACATTGTTAAAATGACAACCCGCGGACGTATTACATTGCCTGCCGAGATAAGGCGAAAATTTGGAATAAAAAGTGGAACACGCGTTAGATTTCAGGTTGATGAAGATAAACAGCGGATATTGATTACGCCGATAAGAGGGAAAGACTTTAAGACAGTTAAGGTGAAAGAAAACTGAGGAGAGAAACTACTTTTACTATTTTTTCTTGTGATTTAATAAATTCCTTGCTATTGTTGCCACAATATTAACATTTACAGCATTCCCCAAAGCTTTAAACGCTTTTGTAGAGGCATCAGGTAAGCATTTAAGATCTTCCATGCTCTGAAGCTTAGCACACTCCCTAGTTGTCATGTACCGTTTTTCCCAGGCGATGATGGGAACTTGAGTTGTAGTCATTGCAACTAATGATGGCGAGGTTGTTGGCCTTTTCACGCGAACTCCTGAAGCTCGTATCTGGATAACATTCTTCCAAATATTCCTTTTTTCTCCATTACAGTTCCATTCAAGTTTTTGAAGACTGGGCGGAAACTTTCTGATTTTGGGCAGCCATTGGTCTAGCCATTTCTTGTTCTTCTGATAAAGCTCTCTGTTCTGACTTATGAATTGAATCTTCCAGTCTGGAAATTTTGTTTTTCTGTCCCGTGCATGCGATGGCAGCCCATCAAGATATTCATTAATTTCTTTTTTAGGTTTTCTTAATTTGGCTGTAAAGAATTCATAGGGGGTTATTTTTCGATATGGATATTTAGCACCAAATTCCATTGACCAGATGGGAAAAGATGGAAGCTCGTCTTTTTTTGGGAAACGTTCAATAAATTGTTGCCATACATTTAGGCAATGAATAATTTGCGTACCCAATTTTTTTGAGCCAGCGGGATTCTTTGATAACACGGATTCTATTCGGAGTTTTTTATGATTAGATGGCTTAGGCCATGCAAAATCTCTTAACTTCCTTCTGCTCCCTACTATAAAAATACGATCACGAATCTGGGGTATTCCAAATTGATGGGGAGAAAATCGCTGATGCCGAACATCATACCCTGCGCTACAAAGCTTCTGCTCCATTAGCTGCCATGTTTTACCATTATTATGATAAGTAAGATTGGGAACATTCTCTAAAATAAAATATCGTGGCTTGTGATGCTTGAGGATTCGATATGTATATTCAAAAAGGTCTCCCCACGCGGGACAATCTAATCCTTTTTGATCTCCAGCTTTTGAGAATGGCTGACAAGGAAATCCAGCACAAAGTATATCATGCTTTGGTATCTCATCCAATTTTATATCTCTGATATCTCCCAGGGGATCCATGCCAAAATTCTTTTTATATAATTCTCTTAGATTGTTGTCAATTTCCGACGCGAAAACACATTCGTGTCCTAGTCGCTTTAGAGCTAAGTGAAAGCCACCAAGGCCGGCATATAAGTCAATAAATTTCATATAACTAATTAGCAAGCATATCTAACTGTGTTTGGCACCAAACGATTAATTCATTTTTAAATTTTTTGGAGATATTATTTCTTAACAGATTACAAATTCTAACTCTATCTAACAGCAATCCAGAATCGACGCTAACATCATGCCATCGTCTTCTTGGTATTATTCTTGGGACTGTGAATCCTTTAATCGGAGCACAAGCCCAATGTATATATTGACACCATCTTGTGTATCGCAGGCTTGTGACCTTTGTATCCCAATTACGACCTGAGGCACACTGAGCAAGAAGTATCAATTGATTGTTTCTTTCATCTTCAAACTGTTTCCAGGCAACAATATCTACAGTATCATCTTTTTTCTCAGCGAGTGGTGGCTCGAAAAATTTCTCTTTTAGACGAAGCGCTATTTCCTCCATTTGTTCTTTAAGTGACTGATTCTCTTTAGGTTTGTTCGGCCAACCAATAATTAAATGATCACTCCCTAAATATTTATTATAAGCCTCTGCAGATATTCGCTCAAATAATTTCGACGACCTAAATAGATTTTGAGTTCCTCCCAATACAGAGAATATTAAACAAACCATGTATGCAGGATAGTTCATCCAATTATTCATAGGTTTTATTAAACTATTCTCGACCAAATAGGGTGAAAATGAGTAAAGGGTAAGACGATCTATAAGTTCAAGCCAAACACTGTGAATGAATCCTTCTTCAGGTTCTACACCGCTTGACGCTTCAATGTATCGTGATAGTTGTAACTTTGAAATTGTTTCATTTGAAGATGATAAATGAAATTCTACCCAATCAGCGATATCGTGAAGTGAGTCCGGAATAGGAATATCCACTATTACTTACTCCTTTTCCATAACAACATCTAATAATCTTTTTAAAGTATCGCGACACTTTTTTGCTTCGGCGATGACATCGGAGGTTTTGTGTCTATGTGCTATACCCAAAACGGATTCAAGATTTTTATTTACTTTACTTAATTTTTTTATAACCATTGATTCCTTACCATCACTTAACTCATAAGCTGTAGGCAAATCCCTTGTGCGTTTCAGATATTCGGTTGCTTCTTCGCTTGCGAGTATATATGATAGGTAATTTGTAATATCTCTAGACTCCTCGAGAACAGAATCTTTCTTTCTACCTTCACCATATAACCAAGATAAAAGATCTTTTAGATTAGCCAACTTATCCGCAGGGATCGGAGAATCAAAATTAACATCTTTGATTTTTATAGGTAAGCCGATATATCGCTTAATACTACCCTGGCCTGACGCTAACATTAAATAAGAAAAGTCATAAAGCTCTGGATTGAAGACAAAATCAAATTCGTTCTTAGCTTGTTCAATCAATTGATAGCACATGTAATGTTTTCGTCCTGAATTCTGCCGATCTCCAATCTGTTGTTGAATTTGATCTAAAGAATATCCAGCCTCCACCATACTAGCGACATATCTGGCTTTTGGATACGCATCCCATCTCTTTATCCCAGCAATGTGCCTAACACCAAGATATGGTAATACACTGTTTCTGTCTGAATATTCAATCGCAGGTATAATAGACAAATCATTTATGATATCTTTTTCAAGCGTAGGCCAACTTCGAGCACCCAATTTTTTCCTGATTTCTGGATTCAGAAGTATTTTTATCGTTGCAACCCGACGATTACCTTCCACTACAATAGAACTTTCATCTTTTTGCCTGCCTTTTGAGTCAGTCTCTGGTACAACAACAATAGGTTCCTCATCAAAGTATCCATTCTCTGCCATAGAAAAAGCTAGTGTAATGCGTCAGAAATAACTTGACAATTGATTTTGAATTTTGTATATTA
>CAZNDS010000277.1:0-3569 GCA_964571865.1 uncultured Ignavibacteriaceae bacterium
AAATCTTAGCTAATTTTAAAACCTTAGTAACCGCTGCACCTCCTCACGCACCAACCTTATTTATTCATCATTTGATAGTGATCTTAAAGTTGATGAGAAAGATATTGCAATCAGTTTAGAAAATCATATTTTGCATTGTTAACATAATAAGACAAAGTTGAAATGATTTGCTTATAAACAAAACAATAAGGCTCTGGTGAATAAATCTGATATAAATATACCTCAAATAAATAAAACATTGATTAATCATTTCGGTAAACCGAAACGGAAACTCGATTCTAAGCCTCTCGATGTTTTAATTGCAACGATCCTTTCGCAAAACACTAACGATAGAAATTCACACAAAGCATATTTCAACCTTAAATCGAAATTTCCAAAGTGGTCGGATCTCGAAAAAGCTAAGGCATCTCAAATTGCCGCGTCTATCCGGCCAGCAGGTTTGAATAAACAAAAAGCAAAAACTATCAAACTATTTTTCAAATGGCTGAGTAATAATCACACCATGTCATTGAAGCATCTTAACAGATTAAGTGATGATGAGATCATTTCGCAATTGACATCCATTCCTGGAATTGGAGTGAAGACTGCATCGTGCGTTCTACTATTTGGTATGAGAAGAAATGTCTGCCCGGTTGACACACATGTTTTCAGAACCGTAAATCGAATCGGGATAGTAAAAGAACCGACACCAGATAAAACTTATTTTGCACTCAATGCAATACTCCCGAACGGAATTGCGCACGAATTTCATACGAACTTAATTATGCTTGGGAGAACAATATGTAAACCAGCTAATCCCCATTGCGTACAATGTCCACTGTTAAAATTCTGCAAGTTCTCTGATAAAATATTAATCGAACCTTCAAATATGCTGGGAAAAAAGAAAAACGACTTTTTTCTTCTTGATGAAATTTAAATTCTTCAATCGCATTAATCTAACCAAATCAATTTTAAAGATTCTAATGTCAAAGAAATATTGATTCCTTATTATTTTTTGGATATTTTGGATTAACAACGAACGGAAATAGTTATGATAAAAAAATATCTGTTCGCAATAATCGTTCTAATACCTTTCATTGCTTTTACATATCCGAATAAAGTTTATTTATTAACCATCGATGGTGCAATAAATCCTGCTTCAGCTGAATATATTCAAGAAGGGATTAGAGCTGCCATCGCCGCTAAGGCAGAGTGTGTAATCATCAGACTTAACACGCCAGGTGGTTTACTCAAATCCACTCGTGTAATTGTAACTGAATTTTTACAGTCTAAAATTCCAATTGTTGTATATGTTCATCCTCAAGGCTCGCAAGCTGCATCAGCCGGGGTTTTTGTAACTATGGCTGCTCATGTAGCAGCAATGGCTCCAGGAACGAACATCGGAGCTGCTCATCCAGTATCACTCGAAGGTCGGCAAGATTCGATTATGATGGAAAAAGCCACGAACGATGCTGCAGCTTTTATTCGGACAATAAGTGAAAAGAGAGAGCGAAACATCGAGTGGGGGGAGGAAGCTGTCAGAAAAAGTCTTTCAATTACTGAAACTGAAGCACTTGAGCTGAATGTGATCGATTTAACAGCAGGATCAATTGACGAACTGATCGAGAAATTGAATGGAAAAAAAGTAAAAACCATTCAGGGTGAAAGTGTAATCGTCACTGAGCAGGCTGAAATAATTCCTTACGATATGAATTTCAAACACAAGCTGTTGAACATGCTGAGCGATCCCAATATTGCTTATATACTTTTCATGCTGGGATTGTACGGATTATTATTTGAGCTGTATAATCCGGGCTCAATATTTCCAGGTATAGTCGGAGGAATTTGTATCATACTCGCTTTTTATTCGTTTCATACTTTACCAATAAATTATGCAGGGTTGGCGTTAATCATTTTCGCAATCATCTTGTTTATTTTAGAAATAAAAGTCATCAGTCATGGACTATTGACGGTTGGCGGTGCAATTTCACTAATTTTAGGTTCTATTATGTTAATCGATAATGAATCAACTTTAGAATTCGTAAAAATATCCTGGCAGATTATAGTCCTCTTTGTCGTACTGACGGTATTGTTTTTCTTATGTGCAGTTGGACTCGGAATCAAAGCCCAACGGAGAAAACCGACTACAGGCATCGAGGGAATTCTCCGTGAAGAAGGAAATGTTGTATCGGAGTTAAAACCGAATGGGACAATTCAAATTCACGGTGAAATATGGAATGCAGAGAGTATAGAAGGAAAAATTCAGAAAGGATGCCGTGTCCAAGTTGTTGAAGTGAACAATCTCACATTGAAGGTAAAAAAAGTTTAATTATTTTTTAAGGAGGTTTACGCATGTATCCATCAATACTTTTAACAATAGCAATTTTTGTGATTCTGCTTTTAGCAAGTGCAATTCGAATATTGAGAGAATATGAACGGGGTGTAATTTTCCGGCTTGGAAGATTGATTGGCGCAAAAGGTCCGGGTCTGATAATTTTAATTCCAATTGTCGATAGAATGGTGAAAGTCAGTTTGAGAACAATAGTTATGGACGTTCAACCGCAAGATATAATTACTAAAGATAATGTCTCGCTAAAAGTGAATGCAGTTGTTTACTTCCGCGTTATTCAAGCGGAGAAAGCAATTGTTGAGGTTGAAGATTTTTTACTCGCAACATCGCAGCTTTCTCAGACCACGCTGCGGAGCGTCGTGGGACAATCGCAGTTGGATGAATTACTTGCTGAGCGAGATAAGATCAATCGTGAGCTTCAAAAAATTATTGATCTTCAAACTGAACCATGGGGAATTAAAGTGTCAAACGTTGAAGTAAAGCACGTCGATTTGCCAATTGAAATGCAAAGGGCAATGGCAAAACAAGCAGAAGCAGAACGTGAGCGAAGAGCAAAAGTTATTCATGCCGAAGGGGAATTTCAGGCAAGTAAAAAGCTTCGTGACGCCGCAGAAGTTATCAGCAGCGAACCGATGGCACTCCAATTAAGGTTTCTTCAAACTTTAACCGAAGTCGCCTCCGAAAAGAATTCGACAACTATTTTCCCAATTCCGATCGATCTTGTGAAACCGTTCATTGATTTGGAAGATTCAAAAAGAAAAGTGAAGAAGAAATAGCAACCAGTAAATTCTGTAATTCAAAAACCCAACTTTTGATATGCAAATGAATCTTAAAAAGTTGTTTCTATAATAGAAAAACACGACTTCTCCTTCGAAAAAGATGAGGCTGTCTCTGAAGTAATGTTTTCTCGATAATTTTTCTGATTCCATCAGAAAAAACTCGAAAACCGAACAGAATAAAAGGTTCTCGAGTAATGAAATGTATCGAGAGAACCTTTTGAGACAGCCTCATCTTTAACTCAGAAGTCGGGTTTTTAAAAAGCATTCTTATTTCATCAAAAGAATTTTCTTTGTAAGAGTTCTACCCTCAGTTTTCAATACTGTGAAATAAACCCCGCTCGGTAAATTCTTTGCATTGAATGTCTCTTGATATATTCCTTCCTCTTTAAATTCGTTAACAAGGACTGTGACTTTCTCGCCAAGCATATTATAGATAGATAAATTTATGTGTGCTGCATTCG
>CAZNDS010000278.1:0-3534 GCA_964571865.1 uncultured Ignavibacteriaceae bacterium
GTTTTTTCTAATGGCGGTCATTAGAAATTGTTACCTAATGACAAATTTGGGTTTACTTCAAAGACTTTGAGTACATACTTGTTATCAAGACAAAAGATTTACCACAACAGGAATTGGGTGATGAAGTTATCGGTAGCATCTCGGAAGTAATTTACAACTACATGAGTGATCGTAACGATTAAATCTGCGAGTTGAATCTGAGTATTTTATAGACTTTTATTTTTCGTTTTTAGAAATTAGTTCAGCACATTTTTTAGCACTTAGAACTGCACTCTCGATAGTTGATGGTAGATTTGTCATAGTCCAATCACCTGCAAGAAATAAATTTTCAAATTGAGTTTTTTGATCCGGACGGATTTTATATGAATCTGAATTTGGAATGAACGTTGCCTTTTTTTCTTTTACAATCCTACAATCGATTATTCGGACATCTTCATAGCTTCGAAAATATTTTTTTAATTCATAATTACATAGCTCAATAATTTCTTCCTTTGTTTTTTCTATCAACTCTGCAGGATTGCTTATAACAACTGATACAAATCCATCCTTCCTAAAGATCCATTGAATTGGTGAATCGACCAAAGAATAAAACTCTTCCTCCATAAAACTTCTGTCTGTCCATAGATGAACAGATAAGATTGGACTATTGCTTAATTCGAGCTTATGGTTATGCATAGATAATTGATTAAGTATTTCACTGCAACTCCACCAGTCGATTGCAAGAATGTAGTAATCATATTTCAACTTACGTTTCTGACTTGTAAGGATTGATATAATAGAATTTTCAGAATAATTAATTTTCTCTATTCCCTCTCCAAGATTAATCGTACAATTCTTTTGATTTAAATATTCAATACAGTTATTAACATATGCGTTCGAAAGGTCTATTTCAGGAATGACTAGAATTGAATCTTGTGTGCCTGCTAGAAACATTACCTTAAGAATGTCGATAAACATTTTTGCCGATGCTTCACTTGGAGAGCAATTAAGAGTTGAGATTGCAATTATATTCCAAAATCTTTCTTGCGCGGCTTTTGACTGATTATTTTCGGTCAAAAATTCTTTTACGCTCTTTTCTATAAATTCTTCTGAATTAATCCTCTGCAATCGGTTTAACATTTTTATCAGCTTCAAGCGATCTAATACTGATAGAGTATTTAACTTCAAAAAAGATAAAGCCGCATTTAGTTTATTATTTTGTTTGGGTAGTTCGAATAGAATTTTATTTCTATTCGGCATTAGGAATGGTATTCGAAGTCTTGTTTGAAATTTGAAGTTCTTTTTTGCATCGACTATATCAAGAAATAAAAATGTAGATTTGTACGCCCCAATTAAAAGATGCTGACCGTTATCAAAATAACAATTCAACTTCCTGTCATAGTATGAAGTAAGTCTGCCTCCCAGTAATTGTTTTTTTTCAAAAAGAGTAACTTTAAAATTTTCTTGAGCCAAAAAAACTGCAGCCGAAAGTCCAGCTATACCACCACCTATTACGCAAACACTTTTCATCAGTAGACAACTTTATACTTAATCCATACTGCAAGAGTCAGGAATATTTTATGTAAGCGCGAAATTTTAATCTTTGTTTTCAAGATTTTTCTTTTGTTCTTTTTTATTTTCTTCAACAATTTGAGATAGATTAGTTCCATCGCCCGTGCACTGAACAAATATTTTCGATCACTTGACGCTAAATATTTGTCAGCCAATTTGTAATATTCCTCTGCACGGTTTACTTGGAATTCAATAAGTTTAATAAAATTATTGTCACACGTTTGTGTTAATAATTTCTGTTCAGAATAATTGAATCGCATAAGATCTTCATGAGGTAGATAAAATCTTCCGATTTTTGAATCGCTTTTCAAATCTCGAAGAATGTTTGTTAATTGCATTGCGATTCCAAGATTTTTTGCAAAAGACCGTGTTGATTCTTCCTTGTATCCAAAGATTTCTATTGAAATCAGTCCGACAGTCGATGCTACACCATAACAATAATTGTAAAGCTCATCAAAGGTTTGGAATCGATTTGGCTCAATGTCTTTTTCCACACTATTTATTAATTCTTCGAAGTAGACAGTTGGTATATTAAATTCTTTAATGACCGAGGCAACTGCATTTAGGATTTCAATTTCTGATTTTGATTTAAGAGATTTTTCAAATTCGGCTCGCCAATAATTCAAGAGTTCAGATTTACATACGTTATTAATCCCATCGAGGTCAACGATATCATCTGTAACGCGGCAAAATTTGTATATGGTTATCAGTGCATTTCTCTTTCTTTTCGGTAGTAGTAAGAACGTGTAATAAAAATTGCTGTTGTTATTCTGTTTACAGATTTCCTCAATTTCATTGAATATTGAATTATCTTCTTCAGAACTTCGTTTCATGCTGCATTAATCAAAAAAACATTTTAAAAAATAAGATCGTTTTATCCAGAAAATTTAATTTTGGACGGTTAAGCAAAATATTATAGTCTAATTGTTTAATTTTATTTAGTATACTTTTTCCGCCTAGTATTGTCAACTTGATCTCAAATTTCAATAAACCTCGAAGATAGCGAATAAGATTCTCCCCTTTATTAAATATTTCACTAGTCCGAGCTACCTGGAATTGCAATAATTTTGTCAACTCAGGAGATAAATTTGCTGTTTTCAATTCATTCATCGAAGTTCTAAATTCTTTCATTTCATCTTGAGGTATGTAGCAACGCCCTTTCCTCAAATCAATGGAAATATCCTGCCAAAAATTTGTTAATTGCAGCGCTGTGCATATTGAATCAGACAAACGGAACATTTCTTCATCATGATAATCAAAAATCTGCAATACAATTCGACCAACTGGATTCGCAGATTTTTTACAATATTCGAGCACTTCATTGAAACTTCGATATTCGAATTTCTCATTGTCCAGAATAAATGCTTCAATCAAGTCTGTGAAGAGATTTTCATTCAGATTGTGTTTTTCGATTGTGTCGTAAACTGCTGGAAAATGAGGATGATTTTGGGCATTGGCCCTAAGAATAAAATCATTTTTATATGAAGTTAATTCAGCAATTCTTTTTTTTGGAAACTCATTTCCCTCATCAGCTATATCATCTGCAATTCTCGCGAAACCATAGACTGCATATATATGATCTCTTTTCTCTTTTGGAATAAGTAATGATGCAACAGGAAAGTTTTCATAATGTTCAACAGCAATCTTTTTACAGAATTTATAAGAAAATATTAATTCAGGATTCATCTAAGAAAAAAATGTTGGATTAGTTTGATGTGTGCCGAAGAGGGGATTTGAACCCCTACGAGCGTATGCTCACTACGCCCTGAACGTAGCGTGTCTGCCAGTTTCACCACTTCGGCAAATGTGATCATAAATTCAATGAGTCTTTACAAAGATAATAAATTTTAAAATTTGATTTGAGAATTCATTTGAATGGTTCTCATAAATTTGGCACCCAAATATTGTACATTTTTTATAAGACTGTTTACAATTCAAATAATCTACCAATCAATTTTAAAAGCAGTAGTGTCAACGTTAAGT
>CAZNDS010000279.1:0-3525 GCA_964571865.1 uncultured Ignavibacteriaceae bacterium
GATTGCATAGTAATAAACTGCTAAAACTCACTCATTTTCTAATGACAAATCTGGGCTTAATGAAATGAAATTAAAAAAGGATTTTCTTTATCGAAAAAAAATTGAATTTATGCGTTTTTTGAGCTTTTTTCAGTGAGATTAGTTATAAATCCAATTGTATCACAGTTTTCTTTTTCCTACACTTGAGCAATTTTTTAGGTGAATTATGAAATATTTGAAGATGAAGCTTCACACTCAAATTGTACTCGCACTAATATTTGGTGCGGTCTTTGGCGCAATTTTTCACATTGACAAAAACCTTCTCGAACTATCTTTCATTGAAGATGGAATCCAAAGATCCGAGCAAATACAAAATTGGAAATCATTCAGCTTTATTTCTGATAAGCCGGCTTCATTTTCCGGAGAAGATCAGCTGCTTATTATTCAGAAGTTTAAATCGTATTCTTCCGATGAACGAAAGCAAATCAAAATAAATGTGGACGATAGAATTTTTGAAAATGTTCAGTCCATTGAGAAAGTAAAAACGATTGCCGTTTACATCAAACCTGTTGGCGACATTTTTATTCGTCTATTGAACATGATCGCTATTCCATTAGTTCTTGCCTCGCTCATTGTCGGAGCCGCAAGTCTCGGCGATATTAAACGGCTTGCACGCATCGGTGGAAAAACTATTTCAATTTATCTTGTTACAACTGCTTTCGCTATTTCTGTCGGACTTTTACTTGCAAACTTAGTGCAGCCCGGCACACGAATGCCCGAAAGTACAAAACAGGAACTTCTTGCAACTTATCAAATTGATGCGAGCAAGCGAATCCAAACAGAAGTTGATGTCGATGTGATGACGCAGGTCGTTAATCTTGTCCCGCGCAATCCAATAAAAGCTATGGCAGATGCAGAAATGCTGCAAATAGTTTTCTTTGCTTTGTTCGCTGGTGTTGCACTCACTTTTGTGAAAAAAGAAAAACAACAGCCGGTTGTTAATTTTTTCGATGGATTGAGCGAGGCGATGATAAAGTTAGTCGACTTAATTATGAAAATCGCGCCGTATGGAGTATTTGCACTGATTGCGGCAACTGTTGGAGAGTTCGGTTTCGAAATTCTTCAAACGCTTATTTGGTATTCTCTAACGGTGTTCGTCGGTTTAACCATTCACACTGTTTTTGTTTATGGCGGAATGGTCAAGCTGCTCAGCAAGATGAAGTTGAGAACATTCTTCAAAGGGATGAGGCGTGCACAGACTATCGCGTTCAGCACAAGCTCGAGCGCAGCAACTCTGCCTGTAAATATGGAATGTTGTGAAGAGAATCTCGGCGTTTCAAAAGGAATTACAAGCTTCACACTTCCACTCGGAGCAACAATTAATATGGATGGGACGGCACTCTATCAAGGTGTAGCCGCTGTTTTTATCGCACAAGTTTATGGAATGGATTTAGGAATAATTGAGCAATTAATGATAGTGTTGACTGCTGTACTTGCATCGATTGGCACGGCTCCAGTTCCCGGTGTCGGTATCATTATGCTGATCGTAGTGTTGAAAGCGGTTCATGTGCCAGAAGAAGGAATTGCTTTGATACTGGGCGTTGATAGAATTCTCGATATGTGCAGAACAGTTACAAATATAACCGGCGATGCAGCGGTGAGCGTGGTAATTGCTCAATCAGAAGGAGAACTAAGAAAACCCGATTTGAGCGAAGCGTAAATTCAAACATGGATTTATTGAGACCTTGAAGGTTATAAAGACTTATTATTTGAAACCTTCAAGGTCTTTTATGATAAATCTTTCCTGTCGTCACTGACCTTGCCAGCGGCGGGGTGACGACAATTAAGTTGGATTTCTAAAGATCACTTTAGATAAATTAACTTCTTAACAGAGCTGAATCCTTCCATATCAAGTCTGTAGAAATAAACACCCGATTGCAATTCGTATTTCGCTGCATCAAAGTAAACTTCATGTTTTCCTTCACTTTTAAATTCATTAACCAATTCAGCGATTTCTTCTCCGAGCAAATCATATACCTTCAATGAAACGTGACTCTTAGCTTTTAGCTGATAGCTTATCACCGTGCCCGGATTAAACGGATTGGGATAATTTTGTTCAAGTCTAAATTCATTTGCAATTAACTCATCATCAATAGAAGTTGTATTTACGACGACTGTTTTATCCGCGGCGTAATTCCATTGATCTCCACTGGTTCCCCCATTGAAATTTACTGAATTACCAGTGGCATAAAGAGTTACATTCCCGGCAGTTGATGGTGCTGTATATTCAAATTGAAAAGTAACAGTTCCGGAGACAGGTGCTTTGGGTGAAGTGTGAGTTAACTCTCCGCCAAATGAGTGAAGACCGGAACCAGTAATTACACCTAATACTCCGGTACTTGCTGCAATGTTTGTACCTGCACGAACCAAGGGTCCGCCTGAAATGCTTAACGTGTATGTTGCCTTTTGTCCAATAATAAGAGAGGAGGGACCGTCGATTGAGACGACTACCGACGAAGTCGGTGAACTACCGTGACAGTTGCAGCCATCTGTCGTAGTTTTTTTCGTTCGCCCGGTAATTCCGGAACTAAAGGCATAGAAAAACAACGATGAAATGACAATAAAGAAAATAGAAAATCGTGTGAGGAATATTTTATTCCTATTAATAAAACTCATAATGTATCCTTTCTACATTTTGTGATAGTGTAAGTAGACTTTGAGAACTTGAACTATTAAACAACGAACAGTCCAAAAAAATTTCATGGTTGAAAAAAAGAAGTTTTTATCTAGAATTGATGAATACGGGCAGAGGATGGATGCTTAAAATTAAAGTTTTTGAATCTTTTTTAATTTTTCTGAGAGTTCAGAGACTTCATAAGTGGAAAGATCAAATTGCTCTAATTTTTCTTCAGAAATTTCAGTAGGAATAAATTCTTTCAGTGCAGTCAGCTCGGTCTTAGATAGAGTTATAGAGTTCAGTATATAATCTTCAAATGCTTCCCAGGCTAGGGGGGCTACTTTCTTCACCATTTCGGCCATTGCTTGCGCATAAACTCGGATTTCATATTGAGCATGGTCGTCTATTCTAAGTCTTAGAAAGTGGAACAGATTATGAAGATCTATTTTCCAATACCACTGAGTGTAGAGGGAAAGCGGAAGATTTATACGTGCAAGTTCACGAGAAACTTTATTTTCAAGCATTTCATTATAGCCGCGAAATGATGATTTCTGTTCTTCCAAAAGTAAATTCAAAACCTTCTGACGAATTTCCGATGGAATTTCTTCTTTGCTTCTTCCTTGCCGATTAGCTGTACTCTGCGGCTTAATGTCTTTTTCTTCAGGTAAATAAAATTCTTCAGGCATGATAGAATATCGACCTGAATATTCATTTACATTTGCAGTACGATGACGAATCCATTGTCTTGCAACAAAAATCGGAAGCTTCACATGAAATTTTAACTCAACCATTTCAAACGGCGTAGTATGATGATGCCGCATTAAATAACGGATCAAAGTTCTATCTTCACGCACCGTCTTCGTACCTTT
>CAZNDS010000280.1:0-3524 GCA_964571865.1 uncultured Ignavibacteriaceae bacterium
ATGACTGCATACTTAAAAAGAGTAAGGTGAGAATAATTGCGACGTATAATCCGTTCGATGAACTCAAATAAGAATAATTAAATTGAAAATCCAATTGAGTTATTAAATATATTGCAAGCGCTATTATTCTCACCTTACTCTTTTTAAGTATGCAGTCATTGACGCGTATTCAACTGACAAAAAGATTTATGCTTAGAGCAGATATTGTTGGCAGGAAATTAAGCTGGCGATTGATTGCAAACATAATTGTGCAAAGCTTTTTTCAAATACTATTTTCCATAATATCAACATTTACATTAGTATTATTTTTCGTAATTCCGTCAGTATTGAATATGATCTTTCCGATTACTTCAACTTATTTTCATTTAGCATGGATCCATGTTTGTAAATATCTTTCCTCATTAGAGACGCAAAAATCACTTCTAAAAAGAGTTCACTATTTTTGGCGGAAATCGTATTTAGTCGGCTTGATTTCAAGAATATTGCTCTTTCTTACGTCGATAGTAATTTTCATATCATTGTTTATAATTTATGAATTCACGAGAGTATTTCTTGGCGGTGAATTATTCGTATTTATTGAGGATAGGATTTTTGTTCTCAAGATTATTTCATCAATCGCAATTATATTTTTTTTGTTTTTTAGCTCAATTACATATCTTTGTTTCATTATTATTTATGATTATATATCATTAAAAAAAGATGGCTGGTATCTTAAACAAGAGTTAGAAAAAATTATTTCAGATGACTCCTGCAGAACAAAAAACTGAAAATTCCAAAAAAGAAGATTTGATTCATGTTAGGGCGGCAGTGAAAGGAGACCAAGAAGCTTATGCATGGTTATTGAAAAAATACAGGACTTCTCTGCAAAGCTTGATTTATAAAATGGTATTCGACAAAAAAGAAGTCGAAGATTTGACGCAAGAAGCTTTTATTAAAGCCTTCGCTTCTTTGCCTTCATACAATCAAGAATATGCTTTTTCCACTTGGCTGTTTCGGATTGCGATAAATAATACCATCGATTACATTAGGAAGAAGAAGCTGACGACTTTTTCAATTGAATCTGGTATGGAAGACGTTGAGAATGATGGTCCGTTTGAAATTCACGACACATCCTATCTTGCTGATAAAGAAATTATTCTTGGGCAGCGCCAGGAAATTATTAATAATGCGATCGATTCACTTCCGGAAAAATATAAAAAAGTAATTGAATTAAGACATCAGGAAGATATGTCTTATGAAGAAATAGCAGAATTGATGGATTTGCCGCTCGGCACGGTGAAAGCCCATCTTTTTAGAGCTAGGGAGTTGTTGAACAAACAGCTTAAAGATAAGATCAGAATGATCTGAATTATTTTTTCTTCGCGTCCGTTCGCTTTACTAGAATATTATCAATTATTCCGTATTCTTTTGCATCTTCTACTGACATGTAACGATCTCTATCTGTATCCTTCTCGAGTTGCTCAATATCTTTCCCTGTATGTTGTGCTAAGATTTGATTTAACCTGTGCTTGATCTTAATGATCTCTTCAGCTTGAATACTAATATCAGACGCAGTTCCTTGAAATCCACCCCATTGCTGGTGAATCATGATTCGTGAATTTGGAAGGGCAGTCCGCTTATCCTTCGTCCCACCGGCAAGAAGAATTGCTCCCATGCTCGCAGCAAGCCCGATACAGATTGTCGCAATATCACACTTGATATACTGCATAGTATCGTAAATTGCCAATCCAGCACTCACACTCCCGCCAGGAGAGTTGATGTAGAGATTAATATCTTTATCCGGATCTTCCGATTCGAGGAAGATCAATTGTGCAATTATTAAACTTGCGATGTGATCGTCTATTGGGGTTCCGATAATAATTATTCTTTCACGAAGCAACCGTGAGAAGATATCCATTCCGCGTTCGCCGCGTCCGGTTTGTTCTATAACGTATGGGACTAGCTGATTATAGATTTTCTCGCTCATATATACTCCTAATTAAACACTTTTTTTGACTTGTTTGATTTTCGCATTCTCTTTAAGCAGTTTGAAAGCTTTGTCATTCTTGAGATTAGAAATGAAGTAACTCGAGTTAGTTAAGTATTCCTTCATCTTATTTTTTGTTATGCCAGTTTTGGCTGACTTGGTCTCGGCGATTTTATCAATTTCCTCATCATCAACTTTGAGGTTGTTATCTTCAAGAAGTTTATCGCGTAAGATCATCCACTTGACTCCCCAAATGGCATCGGGCTTTTTAGATTCACGCATTTTCTCGGCATCAATTTCTGTAGGAAATTTTTTGTTCGGATATTTAACTTTTTCCTCTTCAATAAATTTATCCAAAGTCTTTTCTACAAAACTATTCGGTGGATTGAAATCATTCTCACGCACAAGTTCGCTCATAAGATTTGAATGAAAGAGTCTTTGCGAAATGTTTTCATATTTGCCAGCCAAATTATCTTTAATCTTTTGACGAAACTCTGATACAGTCTTTATCTCTCCCTTGGTTACTTCAGAAACAAACTCATTACTCAATTCTGGTAAGATAACTTTTACAATAGAACAGACTTTAACTTGGAATTTTTCCTCTTCGTGTACGTGGTCATGTCCTTCATGATGTTCATGCTGAGGAACGTGCGTAAAAATGAATTCGTCTCCAGTTCTTTTTGAAATTAAAGATTCGACTAAGTTTTTGTTTGCATCAGGAGAGTTCAAATAGAGTTTTGTTTTTTCTGTCTTCTCACCAATGATTGCTAAGCCGCTTTTATCTAAACGGACAATCTCAATTTCTGCAATGGTTTCATTATCCATTACTGAATCAATTATTTCTGATTTATGTTTTGAGAATAGAACCTGCTTGATTTCTTCTTCAATAAATTCTTCACTTATTTCGTATTCTATTTTTTCTGCAGTTATTTTTTTAATGTCATTTAGCTTTATTTCCGGATAGGTCTCATACTTCATTTTAAATTCGATATTATCATTATCATCGATATCTAAATGTGAAAGAACGGGGGTGCTAATTACGTCAATATTTCTCGAATCAATCTCTTTCCAGAATTTTTCGATTACGATCTTGTTAAGATTTTGATATTTTAAACTATCTCCATGAACTCTTTTTACAAGAGAGAGCGGGGCTTTTCCTTTTCGGAATCCGGTAATAGTAATTTTTTTTGCTTCACGTTGGTACATCTTTTCTAAATATTCGGATGATTCTGCAGTATCCATTTTCACAGACATTTCATGCTCACAATTTTCCAACTTTTGGACTTCTATATTCAAATTTACCTCTAAATTTTATTGTTTGTGCGAAAGAGGGGACTCGAACCCCTACGAGTTTCCTCACTAGATCCTAAGTCTAGCGCGTCTGCCAGTTCCGCCACTTTCGCAGTGATTTATTTAATTTTGAAATTTGGTTACAAAAGTAACAAAAATAATTGTCTTCAAAAAGTTTAATAGCTGTGCATCACAAATTTTGAGTTAATAATCAATTAAACCCAAATTTGTCATTAGGTAACAATTTCTAATGACCGCCATTAGAAAA
>CAZNDS010000281.1:0-3262 GCA_964571865.1 uncultured Ignavibacteriaceae bacterium
AAGTAAAATTACACCGACACCGACAAGTACAATACCCATCAGCAATCGGGCTGAATAATTTTTTTTGTGTTCCATTTTAATATTCCTTTTATTGTTTTCGTCTTTTTCGTAAAGTTAAAAGTAGAGTTGCAACTTAGGAATAACTTTTCGGTGAATGAAGGAAATTTGTCGGTGAGTGAAAATAAAATTGAAGAATGAAAGCAGAGAATACATCAGATGTTATCTTAGGAAAGATTGATAAATAATTGCTTTGTGCTACTTTGTGCCTTAGAGTCTTTGTGGCAGTGTTTTGAAATCCGTATATATACAAAACTTCATTCTTGCCACAAAGTCACCAAGACTCGAAGGATTTTATTTTTTGGTTAGCTTCGACGAGAGACCAAAATTTCCTACCTATTTTGAGATTCTTCGCTTCGCTCAGAATGACTATTACGATCTTAACAAATACTTCTCTTAATTATAAAGTCATCCCGCTTGAGCAGCGGAATCTCTTCCTTTGCTTCGCTCAATCGATTGAAGCGCCAGATAGTTTGATCCGAACTTTTTAAGATTTTCCAGCTCAGTATCGTACTGATCGAAATGTGTTTCTTCATCCAGAACCAGACTTTCGAACAGCTGTTTCGAGATTGCATCCGCATTAGCCGCGCACTCGTTTGCCCATTTATTATAATCTTTGGCGCTGTTTTCTTCCATCTGTGCGGCAAGCTTCAGCATCTTTTCGACATCTTTTATTTTCTCAGTTGAAGCAGAATGGATCATTTCGACATCTCCATTTAGAAATAAAATTCTCTCAGCAAGTCTTTCGACATGGATCATTTCCTGAATAGCTGTCTTTTTAAATAAGTTTGCAAGAAGGTCCAAACCCTGATCATCGCAATGAAAGTGAAAATACATGTATTGATGAACCGCAGTCAGTTCATCCGCCACAGCTTTATTCAATAGTTCAATACTTTTTTCGTGCATAAAAAAGCTCCTCTCAGTTTAATTTCAAAAATTTGAATTAGAATTTATTTACTTAAAAATACAAAAAATGATTACAAGAGTCAGATAAATACCTTTAGAAATTTTTAATCCGCGATAATCATAATAATCCGTGTCATCTGTGTTCTATTTAAACTTCTGTCATTATAACACTGAAACTTTTATCGTACTCTCCATCTTCTCAATTCGTTTATCACCTTTGTAGTACACTTTTTCAAGAAACAAGCCCGATGGCGGCGCTGTATATTTTGCAGGTTCATTTGATTTTGTGCGAATTAACTCCTCGACTTTGGCGATGGTCATTTTCCCTCTTCCGACTTCGACTAAAACACCGACGACTCTTCTTACTAATTTCCAAATGAAGTGCGAACCGACAATTCTGATCAGTATCAAATCTCCTTCTTCTTTCAATTCGATTCTTTCAATCAGAACTTTAGTTGATTTTTCTTCCGGGTCATCTTCAGTGAACGATTGAAGATCTTTCATTCCGAGAAATAATTTTGATGCTTTTTCCATCTGAGAAAAATGGAGCTTATCCTTAATCCACCAAACGTAACGCTTCCCGAACGCTGTCCTTCTCCGTGAGATTTGATAAATATAGCTCCTTGAAACCGCATCGTGTCTCGCGTGAAAGTTCTTTGAAGCTTTTTCAACTTCGATAATATTTATATCGGCGGGGAGTTCATCATGTAATTTCATTCGGATTATCTCGGGGGCAAGGATTGTTTTTACTTCAAGATGCGCAACCTGACACAATGCATGGACACCAGCGTCTGTTCTGCCAGAACCTTGAAATTCAAAGTCATCAGTCTTAAAAACTTTTTTACACGCACCGATTATCTCGCCTTGAACCGTTCGTGCATTTTTTTGCACCTGCCAGCCGGAGTAACGCGTGCCTTCGTATTCTATGTAGAGTTTGAAACGGGACATTTTTTCAGTTTATAGTTAATGGTTCTTAGTTAATGGTTAATGGATATTTGTGGACCAGTTCTTTTCTTGATTCAATCATTCGTTCGTAATTTAAACATCAATAATTAAAACTTCTTCCTGCTTTCTTCGACAATAAAGCCAACCTTTCGCTTGGGCTTTTCTGGGGGTGTAATTAATTGATTAATTACCCTAATAATTTGCACAATTTGATCATCGTGAGATTGGAGTTTCTGTTCCAGCTCTTTTAATTTTTCCTCAACTTTTTTATGGGTAGATATAATTTCTCGCAGCTTCATCCCGCAACTGCGGGACCCGCATAATCAAAATGTTTACCTCAATTGCACGATCACTGTTTAACACAGTAGATAACATAGCCACACCTTGCTCAGTAAAAGCAAATGGATTGTGGCGCAATCCTTTTTGATCCGACTTGGACATCACAATTTGTGATCTCCAGTTTGCGAACTCCCCGCTAGTCAACTGAAACATGAAATCTTCAGGAAATCTTTTTAAGTTTCTGCGGACGGCTTGTTTTAATGCACGGGTTTCTACACCATATAAATGTGCCAAGTCTCTATCGAGTATTACTTTTTGGTTCCGGATGACCATTATCTTGGTTATAACTGTTTCGGGAGAAACTATCGAAGTAAAAAGAGCTTTAGATCCTCGTTTCATAAATAAGTCCGTTTTATATTATGCAAGTTAAATTAATCGCTAAGTTAAGTTCAACTATATTGAAAGAAACCCGACTTTTCACTGCATCTGTGTAATAATATTAAAAAGTCGGGTTTCTATGTACTTAATCTTTTAGCTTTCTCATTATAAAAAGATACTTAAAACCCCTTAAATAAAAATTAAACCGCCTTGCTCGGTTGTACCAAATTGAAGTGTTGGAAGGTGGGCTACAGGCGTTCAAATAAATTCAAAAGCTCGATTAATTTCATCCAAAGATAGCCCATGTTTTAGCAAAATATCTCTTGTTCGCCAAAAAGCCCCGAGTTCTTGATGATTATTTTCAGGATGAAATGTGATGATACAGTCAGCGTAATTATCAAAAAGCTCTTCTAGCTCTTTTTTTGAAAGTTGTGATAGATCAAAGTCAACCTCATATTCTTCTAGTACTTCAATTAGATTTTCTAATGCTTCTTCTTTATCCAAATAACTAATTGGATCAAAAGGATCAATTTTTTTTCGTTTAAGAATTTGTCGTGAAGTCATAATTCAATCTGAATCCCATTTGTAATAATATTCCATCGTTTTTTTATAGACAAGTGCAAAGAATTCCTTTTTCTTTTTAGACTTTGAAAATTGATAATTCGCAAGAAACCCTTGAGCAATCAAAAGCAAATCT
>CAZNDS010000281.1:3288-3521 GCA_964571865.1 uncultured Ignavibacteriaceae bacterium
CAGGTGATATGGTTGAGAGAGTCTTAAATACCTCCAAATTTAGGATGCTCCATTCTTCCTTTAGGTTTATTTCATTCATTAATGTTAAAATTTCCAGTTAAAAATTATATCCTGTATTTTATGTAAGTATTTTTTTTGTATCTCATTAATTGCCGTATTGAATGATGCAATTTCAGCTCCTGGGACTTTTAAATATTTACCTTGCTCTATTCCTTCTTCGGCTAGCCTTTTAC
>CAZNDS010000282.1:0-3514 GCA_964571865.1 uncultured Ignavibacteriaceae bacterium
CATAGTAATAAACTGCTAAAACTCACTCATTTTCTAATGACAAATCTGGGGTAAATATAATTTCGTATAGAATGAAGGTAAAGCAACTGCCGGTTCCCTCTTCTTTTTCTATGAGTTTAACTGTTCATTTTGGTGAATGCGAAGGACTGAAAGGAATTCCTAAAACGACGCTCATCTGGTAGTACTTCAGAAAATATTTTAGAGTTGAATTTAATAAGGGAAATCTTGTTAAAGCTGTGACGACGATTTCGACGAATGAACTTAACACGAAAATTTTAACAGCTATTTTTGAGCTCTTCTATAAGTTTTTGAAAGTTTCAGAAACAAATCTACTGCATCCTTGCCATAAATTGGTTGAACATACCGATTATTTTTTTGAAAGGATTTACCTAAGTTCAATTGCAATTTTCTTATTAAGGAACTTATCTTTTGTAATTCTTTTTTATTATTTGCCACCAGGCGAACTTCATATCCTTTTTTATAATCTCGTTCTTTCGTCTTGAGAAGATTTTTATTTGGATATCTGATATAACCATTTCTAAGAAAAAATTGAGCAAGTTCGGATTCAGTGGATCTTATCATTTTTAATCTGTAGTAACGTTCTATCCCCCTTTTTATTGTTGCTTCGCGATATGCCTCATCTTCATAGTATCTTTTTTTTGCTCGCTCAAGGGTTGCCTTTTTATACTTGGGATCTTTTTGATATCTAAGCCTGGACTGCTTTTTTAAGCGATCATGATATGCTTCATTTTCTTGATAATAATTTTTTACTTTTTTCTTTGTCTTTTTGATTTTATCCATAGTCAAATTTATTATTTATCTCACAAATATGCTAAGTGTCTTCATGTCAAAACAACTACACAATAACAATAATACTTTGCTTAAATAACTTTGACACAAATACACAACCCAATTGCAAAATCGATTTGCCGTAAACAATTGCAGTTTCGTTCTCTAAGTGGTGGTGTCGTCGGGCATTTGCTTAGCTGCAGCTTTCTTAAACAGCATACCAGATACAATCCATAACACAATAAAGAATCCATTCAACAGCATAATCTTCATCGGTCCGTCCTCCGGGTAACCTAAGTCTGCAATCAAAGCGATCATTGCTGCCAACGAGTGAGCTAATGCCGTCACTAACAACGCAATCGACATTCCTTGCGGCTGGAATCGTGCGATAACCGCACCAATCACTCCAATGATCAACACTCCGAAATACATTAAGTTGGCGGGATTATTCTCAGATCCGATAAAACCTACAGCAAGATTAATCCAAACGATCAAGAGTGCCGTTGCTACAGCGATACCGACTGCTGTCCGATATGCAGCATTATTCATCTTCCTTGCAACCAGCTTATACGTGAATCCGGCACCGAACAGAAGTATCCAAGCGGCAGCGAAATCGAACACGCTCCAATCCACTTCGTCGGTGAACTGCATAGCTATCAAAGGCAGTAACAACATAAAGGCAGCTGCAAGTCCGATAGTAATAGCGTGCCGCAGTATGGAATTTGATTCCTTAAATGCTTCAAAAATTTCACTAAGTATTCTCATGATCTTTTTATTATTGTTTAATAATTAAGTTAAGAATTCCAATACGATTTACTGGGATTGGATTCTAAACGTAGCTCAGGACGCAAACACAATTACTCTGAATAATGAGATGAATATTTGTCAAGTAAACTTCTAATCACCTTTTGATATTGGCTTCCATGCTCTCGAGCAATCTCCTTAAAAAACTCAATACTTGACTTACTCAAGTTGAGAGTGACTTTAACTGTATCTTCTTTGAGAATTAATTCCTCCGGTTTAGGTAAGAAGTCCTTAATAACTTTTACCTCCCCAATCTTCTCATCACTATATTTTATTTTCTTTTTCATATATCTGTTTTCCTTTCCGCCAATATCCAGCGCCTATGATCCTTATTTTATTATTTCTATATGTAAAACGGACTGTTATTATATTATCATCAACTTTACCGAAACAATAATACCGTTCTTCCCTTTTGCTATGTTCTAAATCTTTTGCGATAATTCGATTGCTGTCCTTAAAGGCATACTGTGCTTCTTCGAAAGAAATATTATATTTCTTTTGATTTATCCTATTTTTATTTTCATCCCATTCAAAAGAGGAAGTATTCACAAAATTTATATCTAATTTTTTCTGTTTAAATATACATATATAAATATGGCTTATCAACCATATGAACGGTTTGAGGTGCAGACGCCGCTCATAACATTACTAATAAACTTGCGACTATTTTTACAATGAAATTCTATTATTCCCTTGCCTGTCCCGCTCTTGAGAGCGGGGACTTTTTACTTACTCGTCCGGCTCAGACGGATTAAAGAGGTTAGCTTGCAATTTTATTTAGTGATTCTATTATTTCATTTACATCATACAAAACTTCTTTATTATATTTTTTATCAAGCCTAAATTGACTGGTTTTTAGCAATAGTGTAAGAGGTTTCTCTGTGAAAAAATAATCAAAATAAGGTAAAGCTGATGCTGCGTGCAAAAAATCTTCCAAGTCGTTTGGTGTGAAAGATCTATTCTTATCCCATCTCATCATAGTATGTAAACACAATTGAATATATATGAATGGCAATAAATCATATAATGTATCATTTTTTATATCATTAAAAATAACATATAGTAAATCATTAGCGTTATTAATTTCCTTTTTTAAAAGTTCTTCAAGTAAAGATGGATTGTTATATTTTAAGTAGAGCAAAAAGTCTTCAACTGTATCTTTAAATATGCTTAATGCTCCTCGAACTTCATCCATAAAAACTTGCTTAATCGAGTGCACCTTATCATTCGCTAACATTTTCCCTAAGTTCATCGCAATCGTTGATTTATCCTTATTAAGAATTTCCTTTGGAATTTTATCACCAATAGTAGTGATTATTTCTTCTAATGTGACTTCTAATGATTTGTTAAATATATCCTTTTGCATTTTATCCAAAATATCTTTTGGAATATTATCAATTTCTGGTATAAACACCCCAAGGATATATGCCACTTTTAACCAAATGAATTCATCTACAGGAATAATATTATTTTGACCAAGTATTATTTTTCTAACATAATAAAACAACTCCGACTGTTCTCTTTCAGGTTCAGATAGTATGGTAATGCCTTGACTAAATTTATCGATTATTTTAGCTGTATTAATTCTTGAATTTAAATCATCTTGTTTTAACAATTCTATATATATTCTTTGGCTGATAGGACATACAACTAGTTCTTCATTAACTAAATCAATAAGAACCTCATAAAGTTTTTGAAATGCAAAATTCTTAGGTGAACCAACATAGCATTCCCTCATCCTAATCCAATAATTTAAATCTAAATATATTTTTCGTTTATTCTTTAATTGAATCCCTAATTGAATTTTACATTGTCTAATTAAATCATCTATCGTTTCCATATACTATGTAAGCTAACGGTGTCGCCAATAAGTGGTCGCACCAGAACATCAATGCCGCTTAAAAAACAACTACCAATAATT
>CAZNDS010000283.1:0-1410 GCA_964571865.1 uncultured Ignavibacteriaceae bacterium
ACGATGTACTCCAACTTGCAGAAAGAATACTGAATGAAAAACACTAACATTGCAGCAATCGATCTCGGTACTAATTCATTCCATCTTGTTGTGGTGAGACTTGAACAGAGTGAACATTTTGAGATCATTCATAAACAGCGAGAGGTTGTTCGAATTGCGATGAGAAGCTCTGCAGATATGAAGTTACTTTCAGCCGCTGGTATTAAAAGAGCAATGGACGTTCTCAAAACATTTAAACAGATAGCTGATAAACATAATGCTGTGATTTATGCCGTTGCTACAAGTGCAATCAGAGAAGCTCCAAATCAAAAACAATTTCTAAATAATGTAAAAGAGAAATTGGGAATTGATATTAACGTTGTCTCTGGATTTGAAGAAGCTAGATTGATTTATTTGGGTGTCCTGCAAGGGATGAACATTTACAACAAAAAAGTCCTACTGATTGATATCGGAGGCGGAAGCACAGAACTCTTAATTGGGAAAAAAGGGAAGATCGAGTATGCGGCAAGTGTAAAGCTTGGTGCAGTTAGATTAACCTCAAAGTATTTTAGTAGCAATGGGAAATTTACAAAATCGAAAATTGAGTCTTGCAGAAAACATATTTCAGCTGAATTAAATCCTATCTTGAGGCAGATCAGACGCCTGGGCTATACGAATGTAATTGGGACTGCAGGTACTATTCAGGCAATTGGTCATATTCTCCGCGCTGAATTCAATAATAAACAGAGTAATTATGTCCCCTTACATAATTTTTCCTTTACACATGCTGAATATAAAAAGGTCGCCGAACAAATATTTAAATCACAATCGAAAGAAAAATTATTAGAAATAAATGGAATCGATTCTGAGCGTGTAGATATAATAACTGCAGGAACTATAATATTTGATGAAATCATTCGTAAGCTGAAGATCAAGAAACTTACAATTAGCGGCTATGCGATGCGAGAAGGAATAATCATTGATGCTATTGAAAAATTCAGTGCGGGCGGAGAAGAAAAAACTAAATTAATGCAGCTCCGGAATGACAGTGTTGTTCAATTAGGAAAGAGCTACAACTTTGATTTACCACATTCTACTCAAGTTAAAAAGATTGCTCTAATTTTATTTGATGAGACCCGTAAGTTCCACAAATTTTCTGATGAAGCGAGAGAATTGCTCGAATACGCCGCATTGCTTCATGATATTGGATACCATATTTCAATTGCAAAGCATCATAAGCATTCGTACTATTTGATAAAAAACTCCGAGATGCTCGGATTCAATCAGCGTGAAATTGAAATTATTGCAAACATAGCCAGATATCACCGTAAAGCGCTTCCAAAGGAGGATCACGAAAATATTCTCCCTTTAAATAAAGAAGATAGAACTATGGTTGAAAATCTTTCTAGCTTGCTTCGTTTAGCAGACGGT
>CAZNDS010000283.1:1443-3495 GCA_964571865.1 uncultured Ignavibacteriaceae bacterium
GCAAAAGGGGAATGAGTTTTTAATGACCTTACGATATTTGACCACTCCACCTGAAACAGAATTGTGGGCCGCTGAAAAAAGAAAACAGGTTTTAGAAAATGTATTCAAAATCAAATTGAAAATTGAATTGGAAAAAATTCGTTATTAAGTTATTCAAACTTCTTATGGATGATAATTAATGGAACAATTTGTCTACTCAAAATTCGAAACCGAATTGGCTCTCCGTCCTGATGATATTGATATGAACAACCATGTTCATTTTTCAAAATATCTCGATTATGTTCTTGCGGCACGGCATGATCAATTAAAACGATGCTATAAAATGTCTATTTAATAAGCGCATCAACGGGAAAGATCCAAAAAATCCCGCAATCAATTATTGATCATTATAACTTTTAAGACTATGATTAAATCTTGAAAACTATTTGTGCTAAATTTCAGATTAGGACTTATGACTTATAAACTTTATGAACTTTATAACTTTATGAACTTTATAACTTTATAAACTTTTTATCTCTCCATAGTAATATGAAAATCACTCTTTGCATTTGGAATCCGCTTTTTATAATTTTGTAAAAATTTTTGCACAATCAGATACTGTATGTCTAGAGTATATATTGAAGATTTAGCCCGCCATGTTGATTCCGAAGTTGAATTAAAAGGTTGGATTTATAATAAACGATCAAGCGGAAAAATACGATTTATCGTTCTCCGCGATGGAACTGGTATTTGCCAGTGCGTTCTCGTAAAATCAAATCTTTCTGAAGAGACTTTTAATCTTTTTGATAAATTGACTCAGGAGTCATCGGTTAGAATTTTCGGTAAAATAAGGAAAGAAGACCGCTCGCCAGGCGGATTTGAACTTGAACTGAAAGAGCTTGAAGTGATCTCGATTGCTGAAGAATATCCGATTACACCAAAAGAGCATGGTGTTGAGTTTTTGATGGATAGGCGTCATCTCTGGCTTCGATCCAGCAGGCAACATGCAATACTTCGAATTCGACATGAGATAATTAAATCCATTCGAAATTTCTTTGATGATAGAGGGTTTATACTTGTTGATTCTCCTATCCTAACCCCAGCCGCATGTGAGGGGACTTCCACATTGTTCGAAACAGAATATTTTGATTTAGGCAAAGCATATTTAACTCAATCGGGTCAGCTTTATGCAGAAGCTTCTGCATTGGCGCATGGAAAAGTTTATACATTTGGTCCGACATTTCGTGCGGAGAAATCAAAGACACGGAGGCATTTAACTGAATTTTGGATGGTTGAACCTGAAGTCGCTTTTTTTGATTTATATGATGATATGGATCTGGCCGAAGAGTTTGTTGAATACATTGTTCAGACTGTTTTAAAAAATCGGACGCAGGAACTTAAGCATCTTGAGAGAGACACAACAAAACTTGAAAACGTTAAACGACCTTTCCCTAGAATTCACTATGAAGAAGCAATAGAGATTTTAAATAAACAGGGAATCAATTTTGAGTGGGGGAATGATCTTGGCGGCAATGATGAAACCGTTTTAGCAGAACAGTTTGATAGACCTGTTATGATTCATCATTATCCTTCTCAAGTAAAGGCATTTTACATGAAACGTGATCCGAATGATTCTCGTTATGCTCTCGCTGTTGATGTCTTGGCGCCCGAAGGATACGGTGAAATAATTGGTGGAAGCCAGCGTGAAGATAATCTTGATCTATTGCTGGAACGTATCAAGGAACACAATCTTCCCCAAGAGGCTTTCGAATGGTATCTTGATCTTCGTCGGTACGGCAGTGTTCCTCATGCGGGATTTGGACTTGGCGTTGAGAGAACTGTTGCCTGGATTTGTAAACTAGATCACATTCGTGAGACAGTTCCATTCGCAAGAATGATTTATAGAAATACGCCTTAAGTATATGACAAAGAGTGGGATTGTGATAAGGAAATTAAATTATTGTTTGATAGAGCGTTTTCACTACTGGTAGTTTTATTATAAAATTTTAAATTATTAAATGAGCCGAATCTAAAAAGGTGTAGTTAATGAAAAAACATTTCGATTTTTACCTA
>CAZNDS010000284.1:0-3485 GCA_964571865.1 uncultured Ignavibacteriaceae bacterium
TGCTATCTCTCCATTCTTGTGTATCTTTTTGGAACATTTGTCACAATGAATATTATTTGAGCTGAAATATTCAGTGCCATCCAATGGAATTAATAATTGGTTCCCAAGACCAAGAAACCGAAATTTATCTAAATGTTTGGTTTCTTGGAGCGCATTAAATATTTTGTCAAATACAGGAAATACAGTATTTGGAGAAACTTCATCTAATAAGTCTCTGATATGGTTATCGCTTGGAATCTCATCAATTTTGAATAAACTACAAGCATTATTGCATCCGGCCCCTGCTTCCATCTCACGTTGATGCGCCAAAAATGACGGGCTTTGCATAAAAAACACAGAAAATGCTCCTAATGCCACATCAATCATGTCATACTTTTTGTTGCCACCTTTTCTTTTGTCTGGAAAATGTTCCAAAACTTGCCGATAAAAATTTACCAGCTCTTCAAATTTGACTTCTTTTGACATAAATAACTCCATAAGATTGGTGAATAGGAACTATCAAACCAATCAATTTTATGCCAAATAAGCACACTTGTATAATTTTCCGCAAAATTTTGTTAGAATTTTGTGGTTGCAAACTAACTACACAACTTATAAAAGTATCACTTTATATCAGTTCATTCCAAAATGAGAATTGCTGCTTGCTTAAGGCTAAATCGTGGGAGTTTGTTTGCAGGAAAAATGTTGAGCGACAATTATAACTGTAACCCAACGACAATTATTTTTCACTATTGACGACAAGTCAAAAAGGGAACCTAATAATCTAACTAAAATATTGTTTAGATTAAGAGGGTTACCCAAATGACATGTACAAATCAACAGGTGAAAAAACTTATGAAAAATGAGAAATTATGTGCCACAAAAGAAATAGCTGCAGCGAAAGCTGGAATGCATGTACAAACCGCAAGGAAATATTTAAAGAATCGCAAATTGCCAAGTGAACTGAAAAAGCCACACAAATGGAAAACGAGGCGAGATGCATTTTGTTGCTACTGGGCGGAGATTGAAATTTATTTAAAATCATCACCCGGATTGCAAGCAAAAACGATGTTTGCATATTTACAAAATAAATATCCTGGAAAATTTACTGAAGGTCAATTAAGGACATTGCAAAGACGATTTTCTGAATGGCGTATTGCAAACGGGAAAGGTCAAGAAGTGATATTTAAGCAAAAGCATATTCCTGGTGTTCAAAGCCAATCTGACTATACAGAAATGGATGGATTAAATATAACAATCAATGGCGAACATTTTAAACATTTATTATTTCATTTTGTGTTGACATATTCGAGATGGGAAGATGTGTGTATTTGCTATGAGGAAAGTTTTGTTAGTTTATCTGAAGGTTATGAACGAGCTGTCTTTCGGTTGGGGGCTGTTGCGGCGGAGCACAGAACTGATAATCTTAGTGCGGCGACTAAAAGAGGAGTGGGAAGCAGAGAATTTACTGAAAGATGGCAAAATCTTCTTAATCATTACAAAGTAAAACCGAGCAAAAATAATCCTGGAGAAAGCCAAGAAAATGGTTCGATTGAAAAAAGTCATGACTTATTTAAAACAGCAGTTGACCAACAGCTGATGCTAAGAGGTAGCAGAGATTTTGTAAGTATCAAAGCTTATGAAGAATTTTTAGAATCGTTATTGGTAAGCAGAAACTCGGCGAGACAAAGAGCTTTGGAGGAAGAGATGGATAAACTATTGGAATTACCTTACGATAAGTGGAGTACGCCCAAAGTTGTTCCGGTAAGAGTTAGCCCATCAAGCACGGTACAAATTTGCAATGTATCATATTCGGTTCCAAGTAGGCTAATAAGCTTAAGTTTAATGGCGCATATTTATTACGATAAAATACGTTTATATTATGGACAAAAATTTTTACAGGAGATGCCGAAATCACGAGATGATTATGTAATTGATTACCGTCATGTAATAGATAGTCTGGTGCGTAAACCAGGTGCATTTGCTAGTTATCAGTATAAAGAAGCGCTTTTCCCAAGTTTGTGTTTTAGGCAAGCATACGATGAGCTTGTAAATTATTCAAAAGCCCGCGGGCATAAATATTATTTGGAGCTTTTGCAGTTAGCCAAAATGCATGGCGAGCAACAAGTAACTGCAGGATTAATTTTATTACAAGAAAAGAAAATTACGCCGTTACCAAATGAAATAAAAAACCTACTTGATTTGCCTGTAAAGATTCCAGATGTAAAAATACCACAGCCACAACTTAGTATATATAATCAATTATTATCGAGCACGCAAACAATGGAGGTGGCTAAATGATCAATATTATCCCTTCTAATTTGGAGGCCCATTTTAGACAATTATGTTTGACTGCATTTGCAAAAAATTACAAAAAAGTTGCTATAGCAAGTGAAGAAAAAGATCATATAGAATTTTTATGTGATCTGGTGAATTTAGAAATAGAACATCGATATCAAAAACGAATAGAATATTTACTAAATAAAGCAAAGCTGCCAAGAAATAAAACTTTGCAATCTTTTGAACACAAACGCATTGAAGGCTTATCATGGTTGCAAGTCAAGCAACTTGCAACTGGTGATTTTATGGAGCGCTATGAAAACATTTTGATTTTTGGCAACCCAGGAACAGGAAAAACACATTTGGCTATTGCCTTAGCTCAAGAGTGGTGTTTACAAGGGCGAAGAGTTCATTATATTACAGCAGCACAATTAATACAGAATTTGCTTAAAGCCAAAAAAGATTTAACGCTCAATGCCTATATAAAAAAACTCGATTATTTTGCGGTTTTAATTATTGATGATATTTCATATATTCCGTGCGATAAAACTGAAACTGATGTTTTATTTACTTTACTTGCAGCTCGCTACGAATCGCGCAGTATATTGATTACTAGTAATTTACCTTTTGCAAGATGGGATCAGATTTTTAAAGATCAAATGACAACAGCTGCAGCGATCGATCGACTTGTACACCATGCCCACGTGTTAGAGCTAAATACAGAAAGTTATCGTATTCTTGATGCAAAAACAAAATACCACAAACAATCAAAACAAAAAAAGGAGGATGATAAATTGCCACATAAAAAATAATTTTATCGACAGTTGGTTAAAAAAGAATAAAACAGGCGAAGCCTACTTTATTTGCGCCATTATTCGCGAAGCGGGCGCATAAAAGCGCCTCTTGTGATGTATCACGATTAGTCTGTCTTTACCAGCAGGCGCGTAACGCGCGATGCTTTTGCGCGCTAAGATGCAAAAATGTTTAGGTCGCGATGTTGTTGAAAAATGTGATGACGTATCGGCTACCCGAAAACTTTTCGCCCTAAATACCGCCTTTAAAAAATGTTTCGAAATAAATAGCGCTTATTTGGCAAATTTTAACCATAAAAACTTACATTTTTTTAATCTAAAAATAGTGATTTTTAATTGTCGTTAGTAGCGAAAAATAATTGACGCTACACACATGCAGCCCTGTTTCACACAACATATCGTGGGAAAATTGAG
>CAZNDS010000285.1:0-3477 GCA_964571865.1 uncultured Ignavibacteriaceae bacterium
GTTTTTTACATATCCAAATCCTGACACTAAAACAACTCCAAAAACCACTCCAATTAAAACTAAAGCGATTGAAGCAAAAAGTTTATGTTTATTCATTTTTTTCTCCTAATTTTTTTCAATTTAACTCAATAATTTTTTCTGAGTTTCAAAAAAGTTTAATAATTTATTTTCCTGACACGATAGACTCAGTATCACAAAATGTATTAAACAAACGACTTAAATCCTTTGAACTCGCTCACGTGCTGAGCGATATAATTCTCTAAAACTCCAAGAGTTTCATTCAAAGTTACATCATCTAACACATTTTTTTCAAGTTCAGAAATTCTCCCCAAACTTGAATTTATTAATGTTTCGAATTGAAGTTTTGTCAACTTATAAAATTCATGATTTGATTTTCCGCATTTTGCACACACAATCCCAAAATGTCTTGAAAAATAATTATCATCTTTCTGTTCAAGTGAAGTTTTATTGCACGATGGGCAATAACTATGCAAAACAGGATAACCTCCAGAATCAAGTAAATGAACTATATAATAAATCAGTATTAACCTTGACTTAAGCGAACGACTATTTAGTGTAGTCAAGGATTCTACTAATTTTTGAAAAAGAACTGAATTAGATTCATTCTCATGAACAAAAAGATTTGTTAGTTCTAACAATGCGAATGCAGATTGAATTTTATCAAAATCCGATTTTACATGTGTAAAGTCATCGATAAAATCTGCTGAGGATAAAAATTGCAAATCCCGCGTCGCCTTTTTGTAATATACAAATTCAATGAAATTCATTGGCTCGAGTACAGCACTTAGTTTGCTTTTCAGTGTTCTTACTCCTTTGGCTATCAGGTTAATTTTCCCACTGTTCTCGGAAAAGATTGAGACAAGTTTACTTGTTTCGCGAAAGTTACGTTTCTTTAGAACGACACCTTTGTCCTTGATGATCTCTGCCATTACACAAAACCATAGGGCGGAAAGAAGATCTTTTCCTCCGTAATTATAGCCGTAATCAGCTTTGAAGGGGTTACATCAAATGCTGGATTGTAAACCTGAATTCCATCATTAACAATTTGTACATCTTTTATTTTAGTTATTTCTTCGCCTGATCTTTCTTCTATTTCAATTTGATTACCGGAAATAAGCTTCGCATCTATCGTAGAACTTGGGGCAGCAACATAAAATGGAATATTATGATGAGCAGCATTTACGGCTAACGAATAGGTCCCGATTTTATTTGCAGTATCACCGTTTCGCACAATCCTATCTGCGCCAAGAATCACTGCATCTACTGATTTCTTCTGCATCAAAAATGCCGCAGTGGAATCAGTAATTATTTTATAAGAGATACCAGCTTTACTTAATTCGAATGACGTAAGTCTTAAGCCTTGGAAAAGCGGACGTGCTTCACATGCATAAACAAAATCAAGTTTATTTTGTTTGTGCAGTTCATGGATAATCCCAAATGCTGTCCCGATTCCGCCAGTAGCTAACAGTCCAGTATTGCAATGAGTCAGTATCCTAGCGCCCTGATTAAATAGTTTCGCTCCATTGATTGCGATTGCTTCACACTGGTTTATGTCATTGTTATGAATTTCAATCGCATTCTTTAAAAGCGAAGAATAATTTTGATTACTCTTGCTGCTTTCAAAAAAATTTTTCAAAAGATTTAAAACAAAGAAAAGATTGACTGCCGTTGGTCTTGTTCTAAGTAATCGATTATATGCTTGGTAGAAGTCACTAACATTATTTTTAATAGATAATGCAAGAGCATAACCGGCTGCGATTCCAATTGCCGGCGCACCTCTAATTTCTAATTTTTCGATTGCCTCAGCAATTCGTTCATAGCTATCGGTGGTCACATACTCTTCATCAATTGGAAGTCTAGTCTGATTTATAAATGTAAGTTTTTCGTTATCGAACTTGAGGTTAAAGTAATTCAATCAAGACTCTTCGAAATGGGTTAATGTAAAAAATTGTAAAAACCTGTCACGGATTTTTATATAATTCAAATCTAATAATCCTTCAACACTGAATTTTTCCACGCAAAATGATGCCATTACACTTCCATAAATAACCGCTTTTCTTAATGCATCATTCTCGATTGAATCGCTTTTTAGCAAATAACCAATGAAACCTCCGGCGAAACAATCCCCGGCACCTGTCGGATCAAAGATATTTTCAAGCGGATAAGCAGGCGCCGCAAAAATAATCTCATCTGTAATTAACAGACATCCATGTTCCCCCTTTTTGATCACTAATTTTGTGGGACCCATTTGAAGGATTTTTCTTCCTGCATGAATTAAGTTTGGCTCTCCTGAAAGCATTCTCGCTTCAGAATCATTGATAATCAGAATGTCGACATACTTTAACGTCTCTTTTAATTCACTATTCTTTCCCTCAATCCAATAATTCATCGTATCACAGACGACGAGTTTTTTATTTCCGAGTTGTTTTAAAACCCCTAATTGTAAGACTGGGTCTATATTACCGAGCATTACAAACCGAGTTGAAATATAATTTTGTGGGATTAATGGATTGAAATCTTTGAACACATTTAAATCGGTAAAGAGCGAATCGCGATGATTCATATCATAAGAGTATTTGCAGCCATATCTAAAAGTCTTTCCATTCTCGATGATTTGAAGTCCATCAAGATCGATATTCCTTTCACGCATCATCTGAAGATAATCCGACGGGAAATCGTCCCCCACGACACCAACAAGATTAGTTATTGGTGAGAAGTAACTTGCTGCTAATGAAATATAAACTGCGGATCCGCCGACAGCATTTTCAACTTTTGCGAATGGCGTCTCGATATCATCGAGCCCGAGAGACCCAACTACTAACAAAGACAAAATAAACCTCTTAAGTTTTTATTTTTTAATTGATACAAAGTTAATCGATTGTAGCTTTTTTCTGCCCAGGCCAAGCCAGCATCTTTCTTGCTTTCTTTAGATTGACCCATTTGAAATCGCTATGATCATTTGAAATACTAACTTCTGAATTTTTTGAAACAATACAACCTAAAACCGGCACTAGTACTATTTCATCCTTATCAGGAAGAAATATTGAATTAACCAATGGTACAACAAAAATTTTTTCAGCGATTAATCCAGTTTCCTCCTTTATTTCCCGAACTCCAGCTTGTACCGCAGTCTCTCCTACATTTATTGATCCGCTGACCATCTGCCATAGATTTGGATACGAATCGTGTTTTGCTCGTTTCAATAACAAGAACTCGATGTCTTTTTTAACGATCCGAAAAATGTGTACTTCAACTAAGTTTGATTTTATTTTTGGCATAATGTTACTTTTTAATTTATTCTATTTACAATTTATACAAACCAAAGAATTATATACTCCCCAATGAGGTAGTCCTCAAAGTAATTAATTTTAGTGATTCTTCGTGTCCGTCCGTTAGCTAACGAGCCTGTTGCAGAACTATTATATATATAAGAACTCATCCCCTGCCCCTTCTCTT
>CAZNDS010000286.1:0-3435 GCA_964571865.1 uncultured Ignavibacteriaceae bacterium
CAGTCTGAATTAGTAGAAATATCTTAAATTTAAGCAAAAGACTAAACTTTTTTTTACTTCCTTAAAAAGTGCGGAAAACAGGAAAATTCCCTCACAAATTGCCTTAGCCCGACCTTTGAGTTACTACTTCCAATGTCTTAACCTATAATAGAATGAAAGTATTCCATTTCGGAAAAAAATTTGAGATAAAAAAAAGATTGGTTTATGGTTGAGAAAAATTTCTCTTTTTTCGTTGATGAATAAAAAAGAGAATGATTGATAATAATAAAAATGGCACCGTCGATAGAAAATGTGTCAATAATGCATAAGCAAGGCTTATCTCAACGGCAAATCCAAGTACCATTGTTAAAACCGATTTACAAAATGCATGATAACTTCCCGTTGAGCCCGGAGTGGGAATTAGAATTCCGAATGTTGTGATACTCATTATTATCCAACCAAAAGATAAATCTACTGGTAAAACATTTTGCATGTTTAGCATATATAAGCCCACGTAAGCGCCGAATGCGTAAACAATCCAAATTAATGGTGAAATAAGGATCAGAAGAAAAAGATTCTTCCTGGATTTTATACTATCGAATCCATCTATAATTTTCGAAGTGAAGAGGGTGGCTTTATTTAATATTCTAAAATTCATTCTCGAAAAAAGTCTATCGAGCAATACAAGAACTTTTCCTTGATACTTTATTATTAAGCCTAAAACCAGAATTAACACTGCAAATGCAGCAATACCAACATAAATAGAGCTGTAAATCCACGGATATTCAGATTCTAAAACATCTCCAAACATTGAAAGTCCAATTAAAACTGTGAGAATTAAGAAAATGAGATCAAGGACTCGTTCAATGACAACTGTACCAAGAGATGATACTCGTGAGATCCCTTCAAGCGAACCGATCGACATTGCACGTGCGATCTCTCCAAAACGCGGCAATACTACGTTCACTCCATAGCCAATAATAACTGCTGAAAATAAATTTCCAATTTTAACTTCCGGCTTGAATGATTCGATCATGTACTTCCAGCGCCATGCTCGAATGAACGCACCCATAAAAACTACAATTACGAATACAACTAAATAAAAAACATTTACATCTTTAAAATGGATCAAAACTTCATCAACGCTGACACCTCGGAACGTATAGACTAACAGCGCAAGTCCAACCAAAACTGAAACTGAATAAAAAAATATTTCTCGGAAAGAAAATTTTTTTCCGTTTAGTTTATCTGAGATCAATTATTTTTACCCCACTCGGTGGAGAGAAATTAAACAAGTTTTCATCCAAATTTAGATTGGTTTTTATATCTAAAAACATGAATGAATATTTGTTCTGTACCCAATCTTCTGTCTCAACTTTTTTTATCAAATAATTTTTTGCAATCCAAACCTTTAAAGTCTTGAAGTTGAAATCTGAACCTTTTGGCGAAAAGCTGATAACAAAATGTTCATTGCCATCCAAAATTTCTGTCCCTTCAAATTTACTAGCCGACTTGGAAGGAAGATTAAATAAAAGTGTTTGAGGTGAGAAAAAATTTTCTTCATAATTCGAGATTATGACTCTTTTGGCTGTCTTCGAGTAGTTCCAAGAAGTACTTCCATTTGAAATAACCAGCTGATTTTTGAATTCTATTCTGTAGTTGTTTTCTTTTTTAAAATAAAGTTCTGCTTTAACTTGCTGTGGTTCAGATGTTACAGACGACTCGACTGACTGTGTGAGAATTGCTCTCAAATCATTTATGGCAGAGTATTTTTTCTGAACCTCACTGATGATTTGTTGTGGATTTGTTTGAAATGGATTATTGAATAGTAAAATTAAAATTAATTGAAAAATCATCTTAATACATCAACCAAAATATTTAGTAAGTCTTTCCTTTATTTAATTAGTTTTTTCAGCGCTCTGAAATTAGGATTATACTAGGTGCAATTTAAAATAACTTTAATATGTTTCAAATTCTCGATCAATCGAGAAGCGTCAAGATTCGATCAAGTTCCTCATCAGTATCGATGAGAACCAAGCGTGCCTTGCTTCCATCGAATGGACCAACTATTCCGGCTTCTTCAAGTTCATCCATTATTCGGGCAGCACGGGAATAACCGACTTTCAATCTACGCTGAAGCAGCGAAACTGATCCTTGCTGATGCCTTATCACTAATCTTGCAGCTTCTTCAAAAAGCTCATCTCGATCTGCTAGTAGTCCGGCATTCTCACTTCGCTTTTTCTCTTGTACTGATGGAAGCTGATATGGTTTCGAAAAACCTTTCTGCTTGCTGATATGAGACACTATTCGTTCGACATCAGATGTTGAAACAAACGCATTTTGAATTCTCTGAGACTTTGGGCTGTTGCTTGGAAGGTAAAGCATGTCACCGTTACCCAGGAGTTTCTCTGCACCGTTTGCATCAAGAATAGTTCTTGAATCTGTCTTAGAAGCAACTTGATATGCAATACGAGTATTGAAATTAGCTTTTATCACACCGGTGATAACATCTACCGAGGGGCGTTGAGTTGCAAGTATCAAATGAATTCCAACAGCACGAGCTAATTGTGCGATTCGCGCAATCGGCTCCTCAATTTCGCGGGCTGCCGTAATCATCAAATCGGCAAGTTCGTCAATTACAAGAATAATATAGGGGAGTTTATGAAATTTCATTTCTTCAGAATCCAGAATTTTACCGGAATTATATTTTTCATTGTAATCCTGGATATTTCTAACGCCTGTTTTAGCGAGCATATCGTAACGCTGTTCCATTTCCAATTCAACTGCTTTTAATACTGTAACTGAATTTTGTGAATTGGTTATAATGTCTTCACCAATATCAGGACATGTTGCAAGAAAATGGTATTTCAAATCCCGATAAAAAGACAATTCAATTTTTTTGGGGTCAATAATTACAAATTTAATGTCAGAAGGATGGAGTTTGAACAGCAGAGAAGTAATTATTGTATTAATTCCCACACTTTTGCCTGAGCCTGTAGCACCAGCAATTAACATATGCGGCATTTTCGAAAGATCGTCGATGAAAATATCACCGATTGTTGTTTTACCAAATGCTATGGGAAGTGCAGCAGAACTTTCTCTGAATTTATTCGAGCCAAAAATACTTCTGCAATAAACCAGTTCTGGATTGTGATTCGGTATTTCAACACCGATAGCACTTTTTCCCGGAATTGGTGCAATGATACGAATTCCTTTGGCTGCAAGTGCAAGTGCAATGTCATCCTGCAGACTTACAATTTTGCTAATCTTAACTCCCGGAGAAGGAACAATTTCGTATAAAGTCACAACTGGTCCAGGCGTTACAGTAATATCATCTATTGTGATATCAAAAAGTGCAAGTTTTCCGCGGAGGAGCTCTGCATTTGAATTTAGTTCAGAATCATCTACGCTGCCATGTTGTCTAGGATGATCAAGTAAATCCAAGGTTGGCGGAAT
>CAZNDS010000287.1:0-3431 GCA_964571865.1 uncultured Ignavibacteriaceae bacterium
AGTAATAAACTGCTAAAACTCACTCATTTTCTAATGACAAATCTGGGTTTAACATTATAATTGAATTAAAAGTGAATGATTTCCGGTCTATAATCTAAAGTTTGAACGCTGGCTTAGGAACAGCTTGCATGATACTTTTTGATACACCTTAAAAATAATTGACAAAATTGAAATAATTCACCAACTAATCGGTTTATTAAGTATATCACCTGATGGAAGGGTAATAGAATTTGGAAATTGGTGTTAAAGAATTTTTTCCTTACTAATTTTAAAATATTTTCCAGTGAGCTTAGCTAGTTCTTTATTTTTTCTTTTGTACGGGAAACCAAATATGATTTGTTTTTGCGGGAACAAATCACATGCAGTGCGAGCAGCGGGCGCTATATCTGTATCCCCTGTCACAAGCACGACAGAATCGCACTCGTCTTTGAAAAAACTTCTAGCATCTTACTTGCCATAGCAACATCAGATTCCTTTTCTTCGTGCCTTTTTATGATATTCTTACAGTGGTTACAAAAAATTTCTTTAGGTTTGAATCTCGCTAACACCTCAATTACTCCGGTACTTCTCAAGGCTCGAATAAATACTTTGTGTCGTTCAACTTTATCAGGTGAGTGAAGAAATAATGAGTAGCTAAAGCGGAAAAATAGTATATCTTTTCTGTTTGCGCTTGCTTTCCAACAACATGAAGGTACGAATTGCAGAGGGAGAAAATATTCAGCCATTTCGTTGAAGCGCCCCCTAAATCTTTACTTGCTTCAACAATTGAATGATAAAGATTAAAACCGTCAATTAAAAAAGTTACTCTATTCATAAAAAAAATCCCTTCAGGTCGCAACCCAAAGGGGGCTAAGCATTTAATGCTTAGGGATGAATTTGTACAAGTATAGGTCTATAACCAAAGGTTGTCAAGATTTTTGAAATTGCCTAAAATATATTTCCTCTTCCTAAAATTAAGTTTGGATCGAGTGTCTTTTTAACTTCATACATTTGCGAAATCTCTTCCGGATTGTACATCAGCTTAAAATACTCTTTTTTGATTTTACCAATTCCATGTTCTGCCGATACTGTTCCCCTAAATTCCACTGCTTTCTTGCAAAATTCAAAATAAAGTTTTTTTGCCGTCTCATACTCAAGTTGATCTTTGGGCAGCATATTCAAATGTAAATGATCATTCCCGATGTGTCCGTAGCCAACGTAGTCGATATTTTGTTCATTGCAAAGATCAATACAGAAAAAATAGAGCTCATTAAAATCACCACCGGGCACAGCAAGATCAGTTCCAACCTTTTGCAAGCTGTTTTGAACTAAATATTCATTTACTCGCGCAGAGATGGCATGCCGGAACTCTCTGATATCGTTTATATCTTTTTCGTTCATTGCAAAGTACGATGAATCGAGCGAAGCACCGCATTCTTCAATTAATGCAAACCATAAACTTAATAACTCATTTTTATCCTGGTCGTAAATCTCCTGCTCGATCCATATTCCAAATTTATCTAACGGAGTTCTAGAATAAAATTTACTCAAGAAGTTCAACGCTTTCTCATCAAAAAATTCAATCGCTCGAGCTTGGATTAGAGAATTTTGCGCACGCGAAAACGCTTTAACTTTCAAAACGAATCTGTATGCATCGTTAAAAGTTTCAAAAAAAATGATCCCGGAAATTAAGTCGGTTGGTTGCTCAATTAAATTTAATTCAGCTTCGGTTATGATTCCGAGAGTCCCTTCCATTCCGACGAAAAGATCAATGACATCCATATTATCTTTTATAAAATATCCCGCTGCATTTTTAACACCTGGCATGCAAAATTTGGGGATGGCTATCCTATATTTTTTCCCCTCATTGGTTTGAAGACAAATCATAAAGTTCTTCGCAAAATTTTCTCCTCTCACAAGCTTGAGCATATCACCATCAGCAAGAATAACTTTTAAAGATTTTATCCAGTTTCGTGTTGATCCATATTTGAAAGTCCGTGCACCAGATGCATTTGTTGCAATGGTTCCACCGATTGTACAATCTTTTTCAGTTGGATCAGGTGGATAAAGCAGACCATGTTCGCGGCAATCAGCTTGTAATTGGCTTAACATGACTCCTGCCTGAGTTCGACATAATTTAAGTTCCTTATCAATCGAAAGAATTGAATTCATTTTCTCGAGCGATAAAACAATGCCTTCTTGCGGTACCCTTCCCCCAACCAAACCAGTTCCAGCACCGGAGATTGTAACTGGAATTTTATCATTGCTGCATTTTTTCAATATTTCGCTGACTTCATCCGATGATACTGGAAAATAAACTGCATCACAATTTTCACTTTTGTAATTTGATGCGTCAGTCAAATAATTTTGAATAAAATCTTTTTCTGTTTTTACTATCATGCCGAAAATACTTTTAGCACTCACAAACATATTTCTTTTTACAGCTAATCTCTACTCTCAAAGTTATTTTTTATACAACGATTCGCTGACTGTCAAGCATTGGCATGCGAATAATTCATGGAACACGAACTTTAATCTTACTGCAACAGATTTTGTCTATTCGGGGACAAAATCAATATCTATCGAATACATTTCACGGTTTGCGGGATTCAATCTTTACACGGCAAATTTTAATACTTCGGGTTACGATACACTTGGATTTTTTGTTAACGGCGGTTCTTCAAGCGGACAATCATTTTGGATTAAAGTCTCTTACGACGGCAGAAATTTTAATGACGGCGTAGCTGTGACGAACTATGTTTCAATCGAAGCTGGAAAATGGAAAGAAGTAAAAATCCCACTGAAAGATTTCGGAGCGGAAAACACTTTTATCCTTGCACTTGCATTCCAAGAAAATAAAGGTTCATATCAGCCAAAGTTCTACGTCGATAATCTCTACCTAAAGACCGTAGCTGGTTCTCCAAAAATTTTAGATACTTACTTCAGCTCGTACAATTCGTTTGCCGGCGATGAGATTATTTCACAGGTGGTCGTGGAAGACAGTGATGGATTGATTGACATTTCCAGTGTTTCATTGGATCTATCTGAAATGAAAGCTGGTACGGTGATTCAACTCTTTGATGATGGACTTCATTCAGACAATAAAAGCAGCGATGGGACATTCGGGAATAAATTCAAAATCCCAACCGACACAAAAAGCGGAGAGTACAAGATCCTCATCATTTCAAAAGACAAAAAAGGAAATAAGTCGATAAAAAAAGTTTGGTTCGGCGTAATGAAATTTCTAAGCGATACAATTCCTCCAGGCATTCCGAAATATCTTTCAATTGGGACTGGAACGACAAGCTCGACTCTTGCATGGCAAACATCGAACGGGAATGAATGCTGGGATATGGGATATCAATACTTAACCTGGGGTTGGTGGAATTGGTATGCCGGTGGATTCGTAAAAAGATTTTGTGACGATGCAAAACGCCGCGGGTATATTCCTA
>CAZNDS010000288.1:0-3429 GCA_964571865.1 uncultured Ignavibacteriaceae bacterium
TAAACTAAATTTAAATCCCCTTTGAGCATAAACCAAAGGGTTTTTCATTTTAAATTATGAATTATCTTGAACTAATTCAGAAGACTGCTGACGACGCAAGAAATGATTTACGGAATCTAACCACGCCTAAATCTGCTGAAGATTTTAGAATTAAATATCTTGGCAGAAAGGGTCTGATTTCCGAGCTTTTCGAAAAAATTGGTGCTGTTCCTAAAGAATTAAAATCGCAATTTGGACGGGAGTTGAACTCGCTCAAGAAAGAACTTGAAGCAGGTTACGGTGTGATAATTGAAAAATTTCCTAAATCGAAATTCTTTGTTCCAGCGGATGATTTATCTCTCCCAGGGCTCAAACCAAATATTGGTTCTAAACACATTGTTACCCAAACCCTAAATGAAATAAAAGAAATATTTAAAACTTTCGGTTTTATTACTGCAGAAGGGCCTGAAGTTGAATCCGATTATTACAATTTTTCTGCTCTCAATTTTCCCGAAGATCATCCAGCAAGGGACATGCAGGATACATTTTTTGTATCAAAAGATATTTTACTTCGAACTCATACTTCACCAGTTCAAATTCGCTACATGGAAAAACATTCGCCGCCGATTCGGATAATTGCTCCTGGCAGAGTTTTCAGAAATGAAGCTGTGAGTGCCCGAAGCCATTGCATCTTCCATCAAGTCGAAGGATTGTATGTTGACCGGAAAGTTACCTTCGCCGAGCTTAAAGGAACCTTATTCAACTTTGCTAAATTGTTTTACGGCGAGGATGTTGCGATCAGATTCAGACCAAGCTTTTTTCCATTTACAGAGCCAAGCGCAGAAATGGATATCAGTTGTGTTTTATGCCGAGGTAAGGGTTGTCGTGTTTGCAAATACAGCGGCTGGCTTGAAATTCTAGGATGTGGAATGGTTGATCCCAATGTATTTAGATCTGTTAATTATGACCCTGATGAATTTACGGGTTATGCTTTTGGTATAGGAATTGAACGAATCGCGATGTTGAAGTATGGAATCGATGATATTAGAATTCTATTTGATAATGATATTCGGTTTTTAAAACAATTCATTCGAATATGAAAATATCACTAAACTGGCTAAAGAATTATATTGATATTTCAAATCTAACTGTTGATCAGATCGAGAAATCTTTAACGATGTCAGGTTTGGAAGTTGAGGGTGTTGAGAAAATCGGTGAGTCACTACATGGCTTCGTTGTTGGGGAAGTAGTTTCGAAAAGAGAACACCCTAACGCTGATAAACTTTCTTTATGTGAAGTTTCCAATGGGAGTGAAATATTTCAGGTGGTTTGTGGTGCCCCTAACGTTGCTGAAGGGAAAAAAATAGTTTTTGCTCCAGTCGGCAGCATTATGCCAAATTCAGGGGAAAAGTTAAAGAAAACAAAAATTCGTGGTGTCGAATCTCATGGAATGATTTGCAGTGAACAAGAGCTTCAACTCGGTGATGATCATGCAGGAATTATTGTGCTGAATCAAGATGCTCTCGTTGGAGAGCCGTTAATTGAACATTTGAACCTTTCAGATACAGTGTTAGAAATTGGAATTACTCCAAACCGTCCTGATGCTCTCAGTCATGTTGGTGTGGCTCGTGAGTTAAGTGCAATTTTAAAGAAGAAGTATTGTCTCCCCAAGATTGATTTTGATGAAGTCGATGAAAAAATAGACGATCTATTAAAAGTTGAAATTGAGAATGAAGTCGACTGTCCGCGCTATTGTGCGAAATATGTAAAGAATGTTAAAATTAAAGAATCACCTCAGTGGCTGAAGAATTATTTAACCAACATCGGAATTCGCCCAATTAATAATGTTGTAGATATTTCCAATTTTGTAATGATGGAATACGGTCAGCCGCTTCACACTTTCGATGCAAAGCTAATTGAAGGAAATAAGATCATTATTAAGAATGCACATGAGGGAGATAAGTTCATTACCTTAGATGAAAAAGAAAGAATTCTTACAAGTGATACTTTAATGATTTGTGATGCTAATCGAAAAATTGCGATTGCTGGTGTAATGGGTGGAATGAATTCGGAGATCAGTGAGTCTACAAAAGATGTAATTATCGAAAGTGCGTATTTCAATCCAAAGAGTGTACGCAAAACGTCTAAACGATTAGGGCTTTCTACAGAGTCTTCTTATAGATTTGAAAGAGGGATTGATTATAACAATACACTTAATGTTGCTCTCCGTGCGGCACAACTTATTTCTGAACTGGCAGATGGAGAGATTGTTTCAGGGCATATTGATGAATATCCCACTACTATGAAAGCTAAGGAAATCGATTTACGAATAAATCGAGTAACCAACTATTTGGGGATTGAAATTGCACGCGACAAGATTTGTGAAATCCTTGAAAGTTTAGGATTTGGAGTACGAAAACAAAATGGGGATGAATTAATCTGTACTGTTCCATCGTTCCGGCCGGATGTTGAGGGAGAGGCAGATTTAATTGAAGAAATCGCGAGGATTTATGGCTATGATAATATACCTCTCGATTCTAGGATTAGTTTTAATATCTCTCCTGAGAGAGTTTTTGTTGAAGCAGAAAATTCTGTAAGAGAAATTTTAACTGGTTTCGGATTATCCGAGGTTGTCAATAATACTCTGATGAGTGAATCAGATTCTGTCTTTGACAATAAGGTTGCCATGAGAATTTTGAACCCTATAAGTCAAGAACATTCACACCTTAGGACAAGTTTAATTCCGGGTTTGTTAAAAAATGTCTCAGCTAATAATAAATTCTCAGAATTTGATTTGTATTTATATGAAATTGGTAATTGTGTTTCAATGTTGGGAGATTTTCCAAATTCCTTCAAAGATTTCGAGGAATCCAAAAATCTCGCCGTTTGTTTATTCGGGCTTGCCAAAACTGAAAATTGGAAGGAAAAAAGCCAACAGGTTGATCTCCTATATTTAAAAGGTTTAATTGAAGCCCTATTTGAAAAAATATCTCTTGACAAAGTATCATTCACTTCTTATAATTATTTAGAAAACTTATTCTATTTTATTGAGATTAAAGTGTTTATAGATTCGACTTACATAGGTTCTTTATATCAACTAAATGAAGGTTATCTTCAAAAATTTGAAGTTGAGAGCCCAGTTTTTGTTGCAGAATTTAATTTTGATTTAATCAAGTCCCTGCCCAAGCAGAGTGAACAATTCAAATCTGTATCGAATTATCCAAAAGTTCATCGGGACATTAGTTTTTTTGTAAATGATTCAATCTCGTATCATGAGATCGAAGCAAAAATTCACTCACTTTCTGATCGGCTGCTTATTAATACTTTTCCATTCGATCAATATAGAGATGAAAAACTTGGCGATAAAAAAAGCCTGGCGATTAGGTTTGAGTTTCAATCTTACGAAAAAACTTTAACGTCCGAGGAAATTGAGAAAAGGGTGGATAAAAT
>CAZNDS010000289.1:0-3405 GCA_964571865.1 uncultured Ignavibacteriaceae bacterium
GCTAATTTAACCCCTTATTTCGCTTATTGTTACATCATTTGCGTAACTTCAGTAATTAACCTCGAAAAGTGCTACTACACTCTCTTTTGATTCTAATCTAAGATATTCAGTCCCCCAGCTTCCGACAGTATTAAATCCGGAATTTGGCATCCAACAGTACGGACAAAAAATCTGGCGAAGCCATTCCTTCGGAAAAAGAACAAAGAGTCAAATCTTTACAACGACAAGCCAAAAATGGAGCTAGCCCGCCTTTCTTTTGGCGGGGCTTTGTTTTAGCTCCACTAATTGAATGAGTTCATTAGCAACAGCGGGTTATACACACATTTAAGAATGTACTGAATACTTTTTTATTTCTTTTTTAAGTTTATCCTTCAATTTATCCTTGGTGATTTCAAGATTATATTTTATTTGAAGATTTAACCAGAATTTTTCAGATAAACCGAAGTAATGAGATAGTCTTAATGCAGTATCAGCTGTTATTGCTCTTTTTGCGAGAATGATTTCATTAATTCTTCTAGGGGGAACATTTATGTCTTTAGCTAATCGATATTGACTTATTCCCATTGGCGTTAAGAATTCATTTAATAATATTTCACCAGGATGAATAGGTGCTATTTTATTGTTTTCATTCATTATTATACCTCAATGATAATCAATTATTTCTACTTCAAATGCGTTGTTATTAGACCAATTAAAAACAATTCTCCACTGGTCATTTATTCTGATACTATATTTACCTAACAAGTCCCCACTCAATTTTTCAAGTCTATTACCAGGAGGAACTTTCAAATCCTCAAGATTTTCTGCAGCATCAAGAATTAAAAGTTTTCTATATGCTGTTTTCTGAATCTCTAGTGGAAGTTTTCTAACTTTATATCGCTCAAATAAATCTCGTGTCGTTTTATCAGCAAATGTTTTTATCATGGTTCAACAATAACGTTTCCCGTTATTATATGCAAGATTTATTTTGTGTGTATAACGGCGTTGTCTATAGAAAAGAAAGTCAAGTAAAAATATTTCACCCTTAGGATTTATCATCCCGATTTTTTTACTGATTTCGGTCTCACAGACATGCACTTTGATTATTTATTACTTCCGGCTTATTAGTTCTTTCAAAAACTTCTAGTTGCATTTCTTTTGTTCTATCTTTCTTTGCTCGTTACTTCTTTTTGTGTTTGTTTTACTAGTCGTCTATCTGAGCTCTCTTGTGTGGCTTTGCCACTTGGGCTACGGCAAATCTTAGTATAAACCGGGAGGTGTTAACCGTGCCTTTGGAATGTTCCCTTTTATTTTCGGGGCTTCAAACGCCGTTTTGAACTCTCTCTCCCACACTTTTAGATTTTTTCAAAAGAAAAATGAATTTATGCCTTTTTAATAATCAACTTCTCTCTGCATATCTTTTTATGAAACTTCCTTTTCTTTATTCCCTTCTTTCCACTTGTATGGTTTATATTTTTCACCGCTCTTTATTATCCCCAAGCTTATCCTCGCTATATACCTAGCTAACGCATTCTTCGCATTATATTCCGGCAGTTTCTTTTCGTTAAGCAAATATTCGTAATATTCTCTCAGCGGATTTTTTGTTGATGCGACTCTTACTGCCGCTGATACATATACTCCTTTTAGCCGCCTTGAATATCTTTGCAATCTCCTTCCGTAACTTCTTCCTCCACTCTGCTTTTCATGCTTTACTAATCCGCAATAACTTAGATAATGATGGCTGCTCTTAAATCTTCTCCCATCTATCACTCTTGATAATATAGTTACGCTGCTTATTGGACCTATTCCAGGTATGCTCCTTAAACTTCTTAGCAGCTTTGTCTTTTTTATTATCCGCTCGAACTCTGCTTCCTACCGGCTTTTCTTTTCTTCGTATGATTCGTTCTTCTCATCAAGCTGGGTTACTATAAATTTATTCACACGGCTTTTTCCTAGCTCCTCTTTCTTTCTCCATTATTTATTCTCTGCTCGATACAATGCCGACTTCTGATTCAATAATCTTACTCCCGCTCTTACCTCATCATCATAATAACTTACTAGCTTTCTTAACTCATACATCTCATTAGTGCTGTGATATACTTCCTTCATCAGCTCATTCTTTTGCAGCTTGCATAATTTACCGGCATCGATTCTATCTGTCTTCGGTCCCTCAGTTAGTAATCTGTTTCTGTATGGATCACAGATAAATATTTTTTCTACATAATCATTTAATTCTACATATAACCACTGACTCGTTTTGTCTCTTCTATCATTAGTATTTTCTTACCCTTTAGATTTGTAAGGTACATTTTCAATTCCTTCAGATCTGATGGGACATCAATTATTTTAGGTTCCGTATCTTTTGCCCCAGTCTAGCTATTGCCATATTTTTTTCCGACCAGTCCAGTGCCATGTAATGGTCGTAACTCTCAGTTTCTGTCAAAGAACTATTGTTCTTCTTTGTATTTTTGATTACTTTATTTGTAAACATTTTAGGTCTCCTTTCTTTGTTTGAGATGTTTTAATTTATCCCGAAATATCGGGATATGCACCTGCAAAGTCTGTGAGACCTTCTTTTCTAATTTACCGTGCATAAGCTGCTGCCCATCCGTCAGCCGACGGACAGCAATGCAGAACAAAAGCACAACTGCCAATGATTTAGTAAACTGTGCTTAACTTTCTTTGCAAGCACAGTTTAAAAGTTATTTAAATAGAACGAACACCTTTAACAAAAAACTTTTCACGTAACTATTAACCCAAAAATTTCTAAAATGCCAAATGCGAATTGGCAGTCAGCTTGGGGCACGGGTTATACTTACGCTCTAACATTAAAGGGCAAGCTAAAAATAACTTGCCCTATCCGTTAGAGTCTGTTGCAGAACGATCAATATATAAGAAGAATACATCAAAACTGAAAAAGATGGAATCTTTCGTGTGTGATTTAGACAGAACCTGCCCGCCGAACTCTCCGTCAACTGACGGGTGGTGAGGCAGGCGGGAAAGATTCCATCTTTTCTCAAATGGGTGATTTCGCTCCCTTTTACCTGCCCAGTCATCTACCGCCTCGGCGGGTCGCGGTAGGATAGCAAAAGCTCGAGTTGTGCAACAGACTCGTTAGCTAACGGATTTTCTAACAGTTTACTTCAACAATGTCATTTTGTTATTTTGAATAAACTCATTTACTCTTAACGAGTATATGTAAACTCCGCTTGGGAGAACTTGTCCCGACATGTCGGGATTACTTGCATCAAATAATGCTTCATATATTCCAGACGGCTGTTCTTCATTTACTAGTGTTACTATTTCTTGTCCTAATAAATTATACACTTTTAACTGAACTAATCCTTGTTCTTTTATTTGATAGCTAATTGTTGTTACAGGGTTAAAAGGATTTGGGTAGTTCTGACCTAATCCATATTCATAAAC
>CAZNDS010000290.1:0-3403 GCA_964571865.1 uncultured Ignavibacteriaceae bacterium
CTGTCGAAAGTGCATCAGATTTTGATTTCGATTTATAGTAGAATGTATCTCTTTCAGTCAGAACATAAGAGATCGGGATTGTGTAAACATCTCCATCGGTATAGAAATCGAACGATGACCGTCTTTCCAATCCGACGACATAAAGAGCATCGAACCAAGGACTTTTTGCTTTCGCAGTTTGCTCTGCGGTAAATCCAGCTTCGGGCGGCGGTGTCCAGCCGCGGAGATTTGCCCATGTCTTTGTTCCGCTAGTTGGCACATATCCAACGTATTCCATCTGTTTCCCGCTTGAATCGTAAGGTGAATTAAAAATAATTATGTACTCTCGTGTCGTATATATCGATTCTTTTGGATTCCAAATTCCATCCGGGGAAGCTCCCTGATCGAATAATCTTTCTGTAAATCCGCAAGCAAGCTGTTTCTCTTCTTTGAACCGTGAATCTTTTACCCAGACTTGAAATGGAACTTCAACAAAATACTCTCCTGGTTTACCAACTGGTCCCCAATCATAAGAACCTGCACATAAATATGAAGTCCCTATTAAATTGCTCAAGTAACGATATGCTTTTTGTGTCGGACCGAATCTTATCTCGATCTGACGAAGTTTATCGAATTTGACAATGTTAGACTTTGGGGTTCCGGTATATGAAAGAGGTTTTATTATTTTTGAAGGAACATCCATGCCCATATAAAACACACCGCTAACTTCGTTTACTGGTGGTTTAATCCAGGAGGCACTTTTTGAATAGTCGGCATGTTGCTCAGATGTTAAAATGAAATTACTCACAAACTTTTGTTCATTTTTTATAAAGAAATCGTTACTATTATTTTCGTTTAAACGGTCTCCCCAGCATATAATAAAATTCTCATAATAAATCGGATCTTTTACTTTTGGCTCCGTCCATTCGATTTTCGGCATTACTCCATCAACAACCGGAGAAGCCTCATATTTATTAGAATATACTTTTTGTGAATCAAGCTCAAGTTTTCCTTTAGTCAAGTTTTTCATTCTCCAATACATCGAATAATCAACCGATGATGTATCTTTGAAAAATGTAATTGCATATTCATCGTTTGTAAGTTTGTCTTTGTCAACTTCGTCAAAAACGATTTTGGATTCAGTTGCACTGCTCAAACCTGCAGTCGGAATTGTTTCGAATCTATAAGGCGAATTGAATTCGCTCCCGGGCAATGCTGTCCAAATTTTTCTTTCTGATTCGGCGATCGTTTCACCATATCGAGCGGTAATTAAATATGATTTTGTTTTTTGGTCCACTGGTGCAAGATGAATTGAAGAGTTGTTCACTCCAATTTTCTTAACCGAAAAGTAATACGGCTTTCCCTTTGTCAGCGGTTTATTATCGTTAAAGGGATCTGCAGTCAGAGAATAAATTATTCTTCCTCTCTCCGGGTTAGAATAGATTTCGCGCTTGAGCTGTATCCCTTTGGAATATATTTTTTCAATTCCAACGTTATCTGTTTTTCGATAAATGTTATCAATGTTATTATCAACATCGTAGCTGGCAAGCTTGATAGAATTAATCTGTCCTCCAAAGGTTGTCTCGATAGAAGGAGTTCGGTGAAGCCAAAGTTCATAACCTTCGATATACACATTGCGGACTGTATCACCCAAAGATGATTTCACAAAGTCACTGTATGCAAAGTCTGATGATGTTTCCCACGAAATATCAATTCGATTTTCAGTTGTTCTGAAATGAGGTTTTACATCGCTCAGCTTTGCAAGATCTTGGAATGAATATTCAAAGAACGTATCGTTATAGCTGAGATACTTTTTCCCTTTAGTTATACTGCTTAGAGCATCAGTCCCTCTTCCTACTGTGTAGGCAACAATTATATCAACCGGTTTATTTTTTAGAAGCTGGAATCTTCCGGTATTTGTCATCATTCGTTGATCATCGGGATAATTGGTAATCCAACCAACTTTCTTAACAGGATCACCTGAATACCAAAAGAGAGGATTGATCTTATTGCAGTCGACTCCTCCAAGCACAACTCCAAAAGTCCAGGTGCATGGATTAAGTTTTTGTCCCATTCTATTATACCCGTTAAGAAAATTCCAGACAGTTAATCTATTATCAATAGGATCATGCCATGCGACATAAGGATGTAAGTACGAAGACATTATTAGATTTTTCGCCCCCGCAATTTTTCTTTTGGGTTGGAAATCAGTTATAAATTCAAAAGCATCGCTAAGTGAAGTTTCACCATCGTCAAACTTGCCATTTCCATTTGCATCTGAATAAGTAACATTTGGGATGAACGCTTTTGGACCTTGAATAATTTGAGTGAACATTGCAGGAGGATTAATTCCATAGTTAGGATCATCGCCATCATTATAACAATATCCAGATATTAAAAGAGTGTCGCAGCCGACAAGGTCATCTGTATAATCTCCAAGATCGGGATCGGTCCAGCAACTAAAAATTACGCTGTCAAGTTTATCGGTAATATTGCCGGTATTAATAATTCTATATTTAATAAATACTGTATTCGAAAGAGGTTCCGTTTCTTTGTAACCAAAAACTGTTTGTTGAATTTCAATTCCAAGAGGATAAACATCATTGAATCGTCTTAAGCCCTGCGGGACGCCATCGTTATATACGCACCATACAGTTTCATCGCCGATCAAACCGGGACGGTCTTCATTCAAATTCCATTTTCCGTTTTTATTTTTATCTATAGGATTATAAATACCATCGCCGTCCCCATCGTAAAACTCAGCACCAAGTTCGACAGCAGTTTTCCATTCCTGCCAGCTTTCACCAAAGGCTGCATCGCTGCTTTTTAGAATGTAAAGTTTTGCTTTCGGATCAGTTGGATTCATTCCGACTTTTCCTGCCTGATAATCTCTAATTCTTGAAGCGCTAGCATTGCCGTTTACCCAGAGAAAATTATTTTCATAACCGCCAAGGAAAAATCCCCCGGAGTATAAAAATCCACGTTCATCGTATTTTGCTTGCGAAGTAAATCCTGGCACTTGAACGTCAGCTAGAACTCCGGTGTTATCTAACGGTAATTCGATTTTATTTACCTTGAAATAATAGGAGCTTGTGGAAGAATTTTGAACAGAACTTGTTTTGTTCTTTCCATCCCCATTAAAAGAAATAAGCACAAATGAGGTAAATATAAGTATGAGAAATGAGGTTACTTTACTAACGGAAGTTAATTTGTTCCTAAATGCAGCAAAACTGGCGGGTTTTATTCTGTGAAGATTCATGGTGAACCTCTTAAAAATATTTTCATTTCTAATAAAGAGAAAACAAAAACTGAGTAATTATAGCTTTTTTTCTATTAAGAAGCCATAGGTTATATCAAAGATCAAAAATCAAAAAGTAAAATGACAATGCAAAAATCAAAATGAGATAGACTTAACTTTACATTT
>CAZNDS010000291.1:0-3374 GCA_964571865.1 uncultured Ignavibacteriaceae bacterium
GAAGATAATGTTGGTGCAATATTATTTGGCGAAGATACTCTTGTTAAAGAAGGGGATATCGTTAAGAGAACAAAAAGAGTCGCTTCGATCCCGGTTGGAGATCAGCTTTTAGGCAGAGTTGTTAATCCACTTTGTCAGGCTCTTGATGGTAAAGGTTCAATTAAAACCGATAAATTCCTTCCTATAGAAAGAAAAGCACTTGGAGTAATTCACCGTCAGCCGGTTAAAGAACCGCTTCAAACGGGTCTTAAAGCTGTTGATGGTATGATACCAATCGGAAGAGGTCAAAGGGAATTAATAATCGGCGATCGACAAACAGGTAAAACTGCCATTGCTCTGGATGCAATTATTAATCAAAAATATACTCACACTGAGGAAGCTAAAAAACAGGGTGTAAAGCCTGTTTACTGTATTTATGTTGCTATTAGTCAAAAAGGTTCATCAGTTGCACAAGTCGTTGCTAAACTCGAAGAAGCCGGTGCAATGGATTATACAACTATTATATTAGCTGCAGCTTCAGATACTGCACCAATGCAATTTATTGCTCCATATTCAGGCGCAACGCTCGGTGAGTTTTTCCGTGATAGTGGAAGGCACTCATTGGTTATTTATGATGATCTTTCTAAACACGCACAAGCTTATCGTCAAGTTTCGCTTTTATTGAGACGTCCACCGGGACGCGAAGCTTACCCAGGTGATATTTTTTATCTTCACTCTCGACTACTGGAAAGAGCTTCCAAATTGAGCGATGAGCTAGGAGGCGGAAGCTTAACAGCTCTGCCAGTTATTGAAACTCAAGCGGGAGATGTTTCCGCATACATCCCAACAAATGTTATTTCAATCACTGATGGTCAAATATATCTTGAGCCGAATTTATTTAATGCTGGTGTTCGTCCGGCAATTAATGTTGGGATTTCTGTGTCTCGAGTCGGAGGGAACGCACAAATCAAGGCAATGAAAAAAGTTGCAGGTACACTTCGACTTGACCTCGCACAATACAGAGAGCTCGAAGCATTTGCAAAATTCGGCTCCGACCTGGATGCAGCTACTCAAAGGCAATTGAAACGGGGACAACGTTTAGTAGAATTGCTCAAACAAGGGCAGTACAAACCGATGTCTGTTGAAAGACAAATTGTATCAATATTTTATGGAACTAATGGTTATTTGGATCAGCTTTCAGTTGCCGATGTACAAAAATTTGAATCGGAGATTCTTGAAACATTTGACATGAAGCATAAAGACATTTTGAAGGAAATTGCCGAAAAGAAAGAGTTGAGTCAAGAAATTATTGAGAAGCTCAAGAAAATCGGTGATGAATTTTTAAACTCATTTAAGAAAAGCAGTTAATGGCAACTCTTCGTGAAATACGCAGAAGAATAACTGGTGTAAAAAGCACTCAGCAAATCACAAAAGCAATGAAGATGGTTGCTGCTGCGAAGCTCCGAAAAGCACAAGAGGCAATCTTAAACATTCGGCCGTATTCAAACAAGATGGCAGATATGCTTCATTCACTGGCGGGGAAAATTGATAAGTCAATCAGCCCCTTATTGATGGAACGAGAAGCGAATCATGTAACTTTGATTATTGTTACATCTGACAGAGGACTATGCGGCTCTTTTAATTCAAACCTGATTAGAAGTGCTGCCGACTTAATACAAACTGATTTCAGCTCATATCATGAGTCCGGCAATCTTAATTTAATTTGTATCGGAAAAAAAGGGAATGACTTTTTCTCAAAGCGAAATTACCAAGTAAAAGAAAAATATGTTGGGCTTTTTTCAGACCTTCAATTTACGTCGGCAAAAGAGATTGTTCAGAAAGCGACTAATTCGTTTTTGAATGGCTCGACTGATAAAGTTTATGTTATTTATAATGAATTTAAATCCATAATCAGTCAAAAAATTAAAGTCGAGCAAATTCTACCAATTCCTGAAACATTCCAGGCGGAACAGAATGAGAAAGATAGCAAATACATTGAGTATGTAGATTTTATTTATGAACCTAGTAAAGAAGAGATTCTTACGAAAATCCTCCCTCGGCATTTGAATATCTTGATGTGGCGGGTGTTACTTGAGTCCAATGCATCTGAACATGGTGCAAGAATGACTGCGATGGATAATGCGACAGAAAATGCTAAAGAACTCATTCGGTTACTAAGTCTTTCTTACAATCGAGCAAGACAAGCCTCTATCACAAAAGAACTGCTCGAAATTGTTGCCGGTGCAGATGCACTCAAAGAATCTGCATAAGATGATTTCATTCCTTATTCGAAAATAATTCCCTGAATAAAGGGCTGTAAGACAAGAAATAAGTTTTTGTTACTTTTGCTCAGATTTGCTAACTTTAACAGCTAAAATGAATAAATATGTTCGAAGATTTAACATATAAGTTAGAAAAAACCTTCAAGCTCATTCGCGGACAGGGGAAATTAACGGAAAAAAATATTTCCGAAACTCTCCGAGAAGTACGTCGAATTTTGCTTGACGCCGATGTTAATTTTCGAGTTGCCAAAGATTTTATAGAAAAAGTGGAGAAGAAATCACTTGGCAAAGAGGTATTAAATTCAATTACTCCAGGTCAATTAATAATAAAAATCATTAATGACGAATTAATTGAACTTCTTGGAAGCAAGACAGAGAGTGTGGTTTTAGCCAAACAGCCACCGTCAATATATTTAATTTCGGGTTTGCAGGGATCAGGTAAGACAACTTTTTCCGCAAAACTTGCTAGCTATTTTAAAAAATCTAACTTTAAACCGCTTCTGGCTGCATGTGATATTTATCGTCCTGCTGCTGTTCAACAGCTCAAGACGCTCGGTGAACAACTGAAAGTCCATGTATTTGATGGAGAAAGTGATCCAGTTAGAATTGCTAGTGATGCAATAAATTATGCTAAGCAAAATAATCACGATATTGTGATTGTTGATACAGCAGGTAGAATGCACATTGATGAGAAAATGATGGAAGAAATTGCTGAAATTAAAAAGACAATTTCTCCAACTGAAACTTATTTTGTTGTCGATTCAATGACTGGACAAGACGCAGTAAATACAGCCAAAGCATTCAACGAAAAAATTAATTTCGATGGTGTTGTGCTGACAAAACTCGATGGTGATACAAAAGGTGGTTGTGCCCTTTCGATTCGTGCCGTTGTACAGAAACCGATAAAGTTCGTAAGTCTCGGTGAAAAACTCGATTCGATTGAAGTATTTCACCCAGATAGACTTGCATCGCGAATTTTGGGCAAAGGTGACATTGTAAGTTTTGTTGAAAAAGCACAAGATGTTTTTGATGAAAATGAAGCTGTAAAGTTAGAAGAAAAAATTAAATCGAATAAATTTGATTTTGAAGATTTTAAAGAACAAATTAAACATA
>CAZNDS010000292.1:0-3363 GCA_964571865.1 uncultured Ignavibacteriaceae bacterium
GTGGCTCGCCATGACGGCGGGGGCGGTGCGTTTGCACATCTGATTTGCGGCTTCCATCATTTGATAAAAGAATATCTTTTTTAACAACTCCATTTGCATCGACTGATCTTGCACGAGTTTGTCCCGGCATTCTATAAATTATAACTATCGACGAATCATTCAAAACTCGATAAGTGATAGTTCCATATTGAATATTAATTGGAATGCCGCCGGTTGAAAATGTATCTCTTCGCAATTCGTTCAATTGACTATTGAAATAAACGAATCCAGCATTCATAAAATTATTGCCAATAACTTTTTTCCAAAGCCCGATCCCGTTTCCGTTCGGCATCAATTGAAATGCGGATGCATCTATGATTTTTTCTTCACCGATTAAATTTCCATTCACATTAACAAATCTGCCACGCAGTGATAATTCATCCTGCCAGACGATTAAGTTCGTATTATCATCTTTTTTAATAATTTTTGGATTAAATTCATTACTGCCAGAAAGATCATCATTAACCTTTGTAAATCCGCTCAGAGAAAAATTGTGAAGCGAAGCTCGAAAAACATCTTTCCCATCGCTGGAACCGACGAAAAATTTATCGCTATCGTATTTGAAAAGATATTTTTCCAATCGATAGTCGAATGAAGTATCTGCGCTGAAATTTCCGGTAAAACTGCCGTCGGTATAAAAATCATAAATGCCTGTAAATTTCGAAGCAGGAGTATAAGATTGCGATGCAGAAATAAAGAGCGAGAATTTATTATCGTACGCATTTGTAAGCTCAAGATAATATGGTAATGTTTTCAATTGATTCAGGGGCATAGAAAATGTTTCGCCAATTTTATTTCCGTATCTGTCGAACCTGTTATAAAATAATTTGAATTGATTTCTATTCAGCGAATCCGTGTAAACCCAAAAAATTTGATACATGGAATCACGGACACTAGTTATACTTATTATTGGAAGGTTATAAGATGAAACCCATCCACCTGTTGCCCAAGCAGAATCCCAGGCAATCAGGACTCTCTCCGAATACACTTGATCATTTGAATTATAAAAATTTCCATACAATCCAATTTTTCCCGAATCTGGATTCCCATTGAACCAAAATAACGAATAGTCTTCGTCCATCAGCTTCACTGCATTCACCCAAGACGCTGTATATATCGGCATTAATTTTTGGTCCACATAGGTCCCAGTAGAATTAAAATCTGTTCGGGTTACCCTTCCTCCATTCGAAAAGAAGCATCGAAATTTAGTGTTTTGAAAAATTGTGGAATGTGAAATGCCAAGCCAGCCCGTTGCACACCAGGGCAGATCACCAATGCCCAAATATAACGTATCAAGAAATAGATTAGGCGGATCGGAAATACGCCCAACTAAGTTGTATGCCCCCGGGAAATACCAATTATAATCATAGATTACAACTTTTTCGGATAGAAACCTCGAGTCGGTAAAATAAGTGACATTCTCATTACCATAAATTTTGAAGTTGCTTCCGACTTTGTTTCCCGATTGATCAAATCGTTGAGCAAAAAACTCCGCTTCCCCTTCGCGGTAGTCTGTCCATGTGAGAAGGAATCCAAGCGAATCGTTAAAAAATAATTTTGGATCATTTTGAGTGATTGTGGAAGGGGAATTGTTGGTGCTGACCTTAAAATCCGAAACCAACGGCTGGGAAAGGACAAGAGAATTCCATGCTAGAAAAAGCAACCCTAATTTTTTTAAGCCAGATTTCATAAGAAACCTCTAATTTTTACTTAGGAAATTTAGCATTCGGCCGTGATGAAGTCAATAGGTTCCTTTTTTTTTAACAAAAAGGAGAAATCCCAAAATGATTGTGATCAAAGAAATAATTGTAACGAGAAGTTTCTTAAGAATGAGCTGCTTTCTGCAAGCGATTCATTAAAGCAAGCCCGATGCCTTCCTCTTCAATTTTCTGACAGAAGATAATTTCTATTCCAGCTTCATCACAGCTCCGGAAAAACGAGAAGAGTTTGTGCGCGTAATCATTTGGTGAATTAACAATTTTAGATTGTCGAGCAGAAGAAATTTTTTCGAAGCCAATAAAAGCAAAATTCTTTTTTTCTGAATTTGAAACTCTTTTTAATGCTTCTTCACTATTCTCGACCAAAATAACTTTTGCCTTGGGTGAATAATGCTTGTATTTCATTCCGGGAGATTTTACTCTCACGTTTTGTGAAAGTGGAGATATTTTTACTTTTGGAAAGATCGTTCGCAAGTCATCAACCGAGACACTTCCTGGACGCAATATTACCGGAATGGATGAAGTGCAATCAACAACTGTCGATTCAATACCGACTTTACATTTCGGCCCTTTCAAAATGCAGGATATTTTTCCGTTTAAGTCATCGTAAACGTGCTGCCATGAAGTCGGACTCGGTGAACCTGAAATATTTGCAGAAGGAGCTGCGACCGGTACTCCGCACGCATCAATAAAATTTTTAGTGATTTCCAGATTGGGCATCCTAACTGCAATTGTATCGAGTCCCGCTGTAACAAAGTTGGAGATGACTTCATTCTTCTTCAATACAATAGTGATCGGTCCTGGAAAAAAGTTTTTAATAATCTTTTCTGCATTCGGTGTGATTCTATTTACAAGCTGCTCGATCTGTTCATAAGTCGAAACGTGCACGATCAGCGGATTATCGGCTGGACGTTTTTTCACTTCAAAGATTTTCTTCACTGCATCTTCATCAAAAACATTTGCTCCGAGACCATAAACGGTTTCGGTGGGCATCCCGACTAATTCACCACTTTTTATAAATGATGAGGCGGTTTTTATTGAGCTTGTAACTACAGTTTTCATTTTATTTTATCTTCAATACGAAAATATTAAATTGAGTTAAGAATGTATATCGCAGAATGTAAAATGTATTTTAGGGAGTAGTGTTTAAGTTGAAAAGTAAACGGGTGCGCCAGTTAAAAATAAAAGATATTCCCAATTACTGCGATTATTCGTGTAAATATGCTGAATTTTCCGATCCTACCACAATTGGCGCCTGCAGAAAAGAGCTTGCTGTCTGGTGCACAGTTTTGAAAAAGTACAACAATAAAAATGCAAAGTGCCTTATAAAATTGAAAATGGAAAATGGAAAATGAAAAAATCAAATCAGAATTGAAAAATTAGAAGCAAAAAATCTTGAATCAATTCATGATTAAAAATCCGGAACAAAAGGAGAAATTTGTATACCTGCGGTGAATAATGCTAACGGAAAAAGCTCAACTTTTTTTAACTATTTAATCTAAATCTTGAAATTTGGTTTTTGATCTTGCTTTTTTATTTCCCTTTCTGGAGATTCGCTTAAGAAGTCAAGGTAGTCTATGAAAGTTAAACTAGTTCATCCCGTTAG
>CAZNDS010000293.1:0-3362 GCA_964571865.1 uncultured Ignavibacteriaceae bacterium
TGTTTCTCTTCATCTATTGGTTATAATCATACTGGATAGGGTTAACCTTAATTGAAAACGGTATTACCATGAAGCGTTGGTTCTCTTTTCCTTATTCAATATCCAATTGGTAACAATGACCAGAACTTCTTACTGATAATCATTGACAATGATAAAATTCATATCTACTTTTGCAATGAGAGAGTTATTTTAGCAGCGATGAAATAAACCTCACTAAATATGCCCCAAAGAAAAGTGCCCCTTTTCATACCCACATTCATCGCTGCTCTCTCGATCAGAATTTTCCAATCAATCGTTTTTTCATTTTTTTTTAATCTCTTCTTTTTTATGATCTCTCCCATTTTAACCCTTAGCGAGCATTTCATAATTGGTAAAAAATTAGGGTTCCCCATATAAAGAAAAACTTGAATAAATTGTTTACATTCATTAAAATGTGCTTTATAAAATAAGATTTGACGCGTTTAGGTTTCGAGCAGGTTAGAGAGAGCGTGAGGGACTGATAATGTAAAAGAAAAGTATTTTTAAGATTAAGGATTTGCAGTTATTACAGTAGATCATTTTAAGAATGTGCGGCTTGGGTGATTTTGTTACTGCTCGAATAGTATAAAATATTTTTCATTGTAGGAATGTATACAATTTTTCAACTATTTAAGAGCCATGTGACTCACGTGGCGGAGCTATAAAAATTTGTAGCTATTTATTGTTAACTTTAATAACTTGAGTCGTTAAATTTTAACATTACTAATTATATTACCCTAATAGAAGCGAATTGGTACATTCAAATAAATTAAAAACAAGTAAGCAAAATTGTCCAAGTTGTATACAAGTTGGATATTTGTATAGGTCTCACTCCAGATCTTTTATGGAAAAGATTATTAATCACTCAAAACTATTCGCAATTTATAGATGCCATAATTGCGGTTGGCGTGGAGCAAGATTCAGATCTTTCAAAAAGAAATTGAAGATTGTGAAAATTTTGAAATATTCGGTTTTATTGATCATAATTTATTTTGTAGTCTCCAAGGTTTTAAGAAATTATTTCGATCTTGATAAATTCTAGTATATTAATTTTATAGGTTCATTAATGAAGATAGTTGGCAGTTTAATATTTTTATTATTTTTATTGCAGTTAGCACCGGCTCAAGATATACGTATTGGAGCCCCGCAAGATAATCGTTGGAATCCTCAAGGTGGATTTTATGAATATAGTGATCCAAGATATGTAAATATTAGTGTAAATATTTGGGGCTATGTTAGATTTCCTGGTAAATATTTCGTGCCTGAGCAAACAAGATTGATCGATCTTCTATCATATGCGGGCGGACCACTTCCTGATGCCTTCCTTGACGATATTAGATTATTGAGTAATGCTTCTGAAAATAAAGATATTCAAAAGTTTGACATTGAATACTTAATGGAAAAAAGCGATAAAGAGATTGATTTAACTGCTCTCCCCAAATTGAACGCGGGTGATGTAATTCTCGTTCCTGGACAACCTAAATTATATTTTCGAGAGTATACAACTTTAGTACTATCGATCACTTCGACACTAATATCACTTGCTATACTAATACTTAACATTGTTAAATGAGATAGGAGTAAATAATGAATAATAATTCTCAACCTGTTGAGAAGAGTTCCGAATTCAGAGATTATCTTATAATATTTTTTCAAAATAAATTCATTGTATTTTCAATATTTTTTATTTGTGCACTGGTTGCAATTATTTATTCTCAAATTGCAGTTGATGTTTACAAAGCCGAAGGTTCTCTTAGGGTTACAATTCCAAAATCCGATATCTTGAGTGGGCCGCTTCTTCCTGAGTTCCAGGATATTGGAACAGATCGTTTCATCGCAAATGAAATTGAGGTGCTAAAAAGTATTACCTTACGTGAAATTGCAGCAAAATCATTATTAGATTCATTTAAGTTATCTGGATATAAAGATAGCTTTTATGTTCTGTATGCTTCCCCAAGCGATGATCGAAAATTACCAAAAAGTTTTAATGGACTGGTTCGTGGACTGTCTGGTTTTGTTGATATTTCCCAAAAGCGCGGTCTGGATATTATTACTCTCGAATGTGAATCTCCATCGCCTTATGAAGCTGCATTAATCATAAATCATTATATTAATGCGTATACGATGTTCAATCTTGAGGCAAATCGAACTCAGCTCACCTTGGCACGAAAATTCTTGGAAGACCAACGTAAGGAGAAATTACAACGCCTTGATAATTCTGAGGGAACATTACAGAATTTTCAAGAGAAGGGTAATATCGTTGCACTCGATGAACAAGCACGAAATTTAGTCGAGCAGTTATCACAATTTGAAGCTCAAATGAATGCAGCGATTATTGATGTGAAAGCCAAAGAAATAGCTCTATTAGATTTTCAATCTAAACTATCAAGACAGGATGAAAAATTAGCTAAATATATCCAAAACCTGGCTGCTGAACCTTTGATCAAGGTTCTTCAAGAATCTATTGCCAAAGCAGAAGTTCAGAAAGATTTAGCGTTATTAAGCACATCGATTACAAATCCTGAAAATCACCCTGAGGTAATAAAATATTCAAATTCAATCAAAGAATTGCAAAAGAAACTTGATGACCAACTTTCGATATTGGAAGCAAACCTTGGTGTTTATACTCCGACCGAATTGAGACAGTTATCTATGGATTTATTAAAATTAGAACTGGATCTTAAGGCAAACCGTTCGAAAGCCGATGAACTTAAAAAAGTTGTTAAAACTTATGAAGTTAAATTTAACAAACTACCAAGGCAGACAATTGAATTAGCGAAGCTGGAGAGAGATAGAAAAAGTGATGAAAAACTTTACTTATTGATTGAAGAAAAATATCAAGAAGCGTTAATAGCTGAGCAATCTAAACCCGGCAACGTCCAAATTATCGACCATGCTCGAACTCCAAGCCGGCCAGCAAAACCAAACAGAAATCTCATAATTATTGTCGGTATCATTTTTGGACTTGGATTTTCTATTGGTTTCGTTTTCATTAAAAAATATTTTGATGTTACCATAAGAACACCTGAAGACATCCAAAACCGCGGGTCAAATGTTCTTGGCTGGATCCCTAATGTCCAAGATTTGATTGAAAACTTTGATGAAAAACATGATATAATTGTAGAGTCACGACAAGATTCCATTCCAACTGAAGCTTTTCTTTCTATAAAGATGAGGTTACAATATTCGCGTTTGAGTGATTCGCCAATAAAAACCATACTGATTACGAGTCCCGTACCAAAAGACGGAAAAACATTTGTTTGTGCTAATTTGGCTTCAACTTTTGCCTTAACAAATTGTAAAACTCTTCTTCTCGATCTCGACTTACGCAGGCCAAGGATTCA
>CAZNDS010000294.1:0-3054 GCA_964571865.1 uncultured Ignavibacteriaceae bacterium
TAAAGAAATAATGTTTGTACCGTCAACCCCATCGAGTCATCGTCATTCGAAGCAGCTTTATTATGCTAAAGTCACACAATTATTCAAAACTGATGATCCCGTGGCGCCTCCAAATGCTATTAAGGGTGTACTAGTTCATTCTGGATGGATGAGAGGCAGGGGCAATCAACCTGGCAAACATCTGCATTGGATAATCGGTCCTCCGGATGAAAGTAATCCATTAAGTTTTCTTCCAGGAGTAATTGAGAATTATAAAAACGATAATAACGGAACAGAACAGGCAAACTTGCTCGAATGGTTTAGTAAGTTTAATGTAGATCGGGTTCCTTGTTTCTATCTTACAGAAACTGTAATTGAAAAAAGGAAAAGTATCGAAAAAGTAAAATCATTTGGTCATACTGGCATTTTCCGACTAGCGTATGAGAAAAGTCTTGAAGATTTTGTTCCATCAGCTCACTTTAATTCAAATGTTGATATTACCGAAGCAATATTTGGAAATGAAAAAAGTTTTGCGGGAAGAGTTTATTTTGAAGATGCCTTCTGCAATGACTTTAAGGGATTTGAAAACGATGAATTTCCTAAAATACTCTCGTCTCCAAAGCCTACAACTTTTCAACATTATCTTGTCCAAAAAGATATCATTCCAAAGTATAATCAAGAAAATAAGTTAAGTGGTTTTAAAGGATTTAAACATTATAACAGTGACGGTATTTCTATTCGAGGGTATAAATTGTATTGGCACAGAAAAAATGACGAAAATCCGGCTAAAACATGGAAAGCAAACCAAAATGATTTCAATAGCGCACCGGATCAATACACCAAAATCCAACCGGTAAAGGACGAAACCAAATTCACCGCCCGCATACGTTTTGAATACCTTTCTTATGTTGAACTTGGTGCATTACTGTTTGCTCTCGATTTACCTAATGGCTGCTGTCACAAAATTGGTATGGGCAAACCCCTCGGACTTGGATCAATTAAAATTACGACAACTCTACATCTTTCAAACAGGCAGAATCGATATTCTGATTTGTTTACCGAGTGGTCAAATGATTTACCCGTATCTGACTCACTTGAAAGCTATAAAAATGCTTTTGCGAAATTCATTCTCAATAATCTTTATAGTGATTCAAAAGATTATAAAGCTAAAGATCTATGGGAAAAAGAAGACAGAATGCAGCAGTTAAATACTATGCTGGATTTTAATAACAGACCTGATGATGAGAAAACTAAGTATATGAATATGCAGGCAGGAGACTTTAAATACAGACCCGTTTTACCTAAACCAAAAGATGTAAAATAAATAAGCAGAAAGGAATTCAAGTGAATAAAAAAATCCTTTATGTAGACATGGATAATGTTTTAGTTGATTTTGAATCCGGCATAAAACAATTAGATGAAAAAACATTAACGGATTATGAAGGACGATTAGATGATGTCCCCAACATTTTTAGCCTTATGAAACCGATGGAAGAAGCCATTGATTGCTTTAATGAGCTATGTGAACATTATGATACTTATATTCTATCAACTGCTCCATGGAAAAATCATTCAGCTTGGTCTGATAAGCTTCTTTGGGTACAAAAATATCTAGGAGATAAAGCTTATAAAAGATTAATTATTACTCACCATAAAAACCTTAATAAGGGTGAATTTCTGATTGACGACAGAACAAAAAACGGCGCAGATAAATTTGAAGGTAAGTTAATCCAATTTGGAAGCGATAAATTTCCAAACTGGATAGTTGTTAGAGATTACCTAATTAGGAAATTATAAAAATGATGCAATATTTGACGGGAGAAAAAAATATGGAAAAACAATTATTTTTTGGGAAATGGGGCTTTATTTTAAGGGAAACCCGGAACCGCATATTGTTGAGTATTTTTCTGTTTCTATTTCTGTTATTTGTTGTGATTAGATTCGGAACAGATTGGTGGAATAGTGTTGAACCAGTTATTACTTTCCTAACGCTTGGTGTTGCTTTGTTTGTTGTGTACCAGCAAATGACAGAAGAATGGGAGGAAGACTACTTACCCAAGAAGTTTTCGGGAGAATTCTATTTTGAAGGTAAAAAGGTAATGCGTTTTGAAAATGCTATGTTAACTACAGAAGGTGATATTCGTGCATTAGCACAACAAATTGGGCAGCAGATGGCGAAGACACAGTTCCTGAAATTTATTGCACCTGAAGTTGAAGTGACTGGTCCTTTTGTAAACAAACAAGAACTTTTTATCCACTATAATATTACAATCAAACTTATTGAATTACCCGACGAGTTAAAGAAAATTAAATTCAGATTATGGAAATATCCCTTTATGAATGAAAACGGAAGTCCTAATTATAAAGATGAACAAATTCCTAATAGCTAAATGAGTTTAATAATCATGAAAAATCAAATTATTATTAACCTTGAAAAATTGTACACAGAGCAGGCTAAATTATTAGAAGCTGATAGTTATGAAAAGCAAGCTCTTGATCTTGCCGGTGTAGGAAATATTGTCGTTTTAACCGGTAGGGCACCTATATGGATGTATTTAAAAATTGCTCATGCCCTGCACGGCAAAGCTAAAAAACTTCTCTATTCGGCTCCCGGACAGGGTATCAACGAGTTTGAAATATTTAATCACGATCCACATTAATACAAAATGATATGAAATCAATTACATTCGAAAATCTGACATTTTCTACGTATGAATTTACTCTTAAAGTAACGAAGTCGATCATTTTCCCCCCTGGATTTATTGGAATTCACATTAGAAATAGTATAGGAAATGTTCTGAAGAAGAGAAGCAGTCCGGATAGGTTTCAAGAAATTTGGGAAAAAAAAATAAGCAGAAGTGAACAATTACGATTAAAGATCGGTGAGAATCCTCCACGTGGTTATATACTCGAACCACCATTATCACTTCAACGCCGTTTTGATGAAGATGATATAGTTAAATTTAGGATTATTTTAATTGGTTCGGCTAATCAATTCATTGATGATTTTATTAAAGCTGTGGCTGATTTAGGGATAAAATTTTGGCTCGGAAGAGAAAAAGGAATTGGCCGCGG
>CAZNDS010000294.1:3064-3362 GCA_964571865.1 uncultured Ignavibacteriaceae bacterium
TTTGAACTAATTAATGTCGAAAATATTTCCCCATCGTTAATACAGAACGATACTTTTAATACTGTTAAGGTAAATCAATTGATAATTAATTTTATTACACCAACTCGAATTGAAAAAGAGAGATCGTTTGAACCTTTTATGATGAAAAAAGAGGACAAATTATCATTTGTGGTGTTGTTTAAAAATTTATTTCAGAGGTTAAACCTTTTACAGATTTTATTTTGCGACGGCAGTGAAATATCTGTAGATTCAACAATTGGTCAGCTCGCTAAGGAAATTTCGCTAGTACAAAATAATC
>CAZNDS010000295.1:0-3343 GCA_964571865.1 uncultured Ignavibacteriaceae bacterium
CAACTCGTTTATCTGGATTTGTAATTTATCTTGTTCCATCACATCCTCTTACCCGCCATTGACATATTTGCTTCAATCGGAAGTTCGACACCTTTAAGCAGAAAATTCCAGTACATCCATCTGAACATTATCTTTCCATAGTGATTCATTTTTGTTTCTTCAAGAAGTGAAAAAGGTCCCACCCCTGGAAGAGGAAATTTTCCAGGCAGCGGTTCGGTCTCGTAATTGAAATCAATCAGAATGCCTTTCCCGAAACCGGATTCAATGAAACAATTTGCATGACCATCAAATTTTGCATGAGGTTTCCGCCCTTCGATTACACTGAGTAAATTTTCAAACAGTATGTCAGCTTGAAAATGTGCTACAGAGCCAGCTTTAGAACTTGGAAGATTAGTCGCATCACCAATCACGAAAATATTTTCATAACCTTCAGCAAGTAAAGTATGCTTATCGGTTGGGATGAAATTAAGTTCATCGCCAATGCCACTTCTTTCAATCAGGTCGTCTCCCTTGTTCGTTGGAATTGTTACCAAGACGTCGAATGGAATTTCAATTTCATCCCACGAGACAATTTTCTTTTGCTCGTTATCAACACGTGCAATGTTAAATTCGGATGTGAGCTTAATATTTTTCTTTTGCAGAAAATCACCAAGAATGGCTGAAGCTCTTGGTTTTGTAAATGCACCATCCAATGGAGTTACGAAATGAATTTCAATTTTATCGCGAATTCCTCTTTCTGTGAAATACCAGTCGGCAAGAAATGCGAATTCGAGCGGTGCAACAGGACATTTAATCGGCATCTCAGTGATACTAATCACGAGCTTTCCACCTTCCCAATGTTTGAAGAAATCTGCAAGAGCACATGCTCCCTCGATTGTATAAAAATCAAAAATTCTTTTTCGCCATAAGCTGTCCCGCATTCCTTCGGTTTCTTCAGGATCAATCTTTGCACCGGTTGCGATTATTAAATAATCGTAACTGATAACCTGATTGTTTTTCAGTAGAACACGATTTTCTTTTGGCTCAATCTTTTCAATCTCAGTGATGATTACATTTGTCCCGGGAGGAAAGAAATCTCTTTTGGGTTTGATTACGTCTTTTCGATTATAAATACCAAAAGGAATAAAAAGAAATCCTGGCTGATAGTAATGAGTTTCGAATTGATCAACGATTGTAATTTGCCATTCGCTTTTATCTAGTGTGCCATTTAACTTATTAAGCATCATAGTACCGGCGGTCCCAGCACCGAGTATCACAAGTTTTTTCATAAATTTTGAAACCTTAAAAATTTTTTTCTATTAGATGCGGACTCTACTAATGCGATTCAAAACCGAATCACAACAACAACTCTTTCAGTTTTTCTTTTATTACTCCGCAGTTTCCATAATCATTGTATACGGTACACTCCCGGCATTCTTTGCCGGTGCAAAAATTATTTTCGTGGTTGAACATCCAGCATGGTTTAGCATGTCCATTCAAAGCATCGCAATGTGATTTGTCTGTCTCGGAACATTTAACAATCGCCCAACAAGGAACGAGTGAAAAAATTCTTTTAATACCTTGAATGCTGATCTTTTCTTCGTTGATTGCATTTCGAATACAAATTATTCGTTCTAAATCTTTCTCAGAATAAAGCCGCTGGTTTGTTTTTTTTTTAAAGGGAATGACCAATCCTTCCCTTTCGTACATCCTCAAAGTGTGAACTGATATTCCAAGTTTTTCAGCCGCAGCACTGATTTTGTACTTTGGTTCATCCGAGTATATTGTTTTTTCTGTCATCATTAGAAAAGTTGATATTTATAAATATCAACTTTCTTGCCAAAGAAAAAAAGCAAAAATCATTGAAAAAATAAAGATTTATTTCGCTCTTTCTCTCAGAATTAAGAATTTTGCAGGAAGGCTTTATCAATTGTGCGATTTTGATATTAACAATTAAGTGCAAAACATAATTGCTTATGTTGAATTTTAACTTGACGCAAATCCGAAATTCTCTTTATAGTGGTGAAAAGTTAAGATTCGAATTTGCAATTTGAACAATGCGACGAGTAAACGATTCATTGGATTTACTTGTATTCATCAAGAAGAATTTGTATTCTAACAATGAATGGATATGAGATAAAGTGCAGTACAATTTTGAGTGGGATTCTCAAAAAGCTAAGGAGAATTCGTTAAAACATAAAGTAACCTTCGAACGGACAACTGAAATCTTCAAGGATCCTTTTATGTTATCCATTTTTGATATTAAACATAGTAAGTCTGAAGATCGTTGGATTACAATTGGAAAAGATAGTAATGATGTTCCTTAAGTAGTTGTACATACATTTCGTGAAGTGAATAAAAATTTATGCTTAATTAGGATTATCTCTGCTCGAAAGGCGACTAAAAAAGGAATAAAACAATATTTAAAACGATAAATTATATGAAGGGAGAATACGATTTTTCAAATGGTACCCGCGGTAAATTTTATAAAACGAATGTCATTTTAAACATTCCAATTTATTTAGATAAAGATGTTGCGGATTTTGTACAAATGGTAGCTAAACGAAAAAGAATAGATAAACAAACAGCTGCTAATCGAATTATTCGTAACACGAAGAAAACGCTAAAATCTATTCAATAATAAAATTTTACTGTAATTATTATCGTAATTTCAACCGATCAGCTACTCCAATGAGATTGAATCAAAAACTTTTTCCCCAAGAATCCTTGAAAGCCAAATTCTCCAAAGCGATTCTATTTCTTGGCTGAAGAAGTTTGTCTTCCAGTATTCCTTCAGTGAAATAATTTTTATCAAGGTAACCAAACGCAATTACGGCGACTGGCTCATGATCTTCTGGAATCTTAAAAGTAGCTTTTGCTTTCTCGCTCGAAAATCCACCCATGTGATGTGAGTAAATATCGAAAGCCATTGCTTGAAAAACCATGGCTGCAGCTGAAAGTCCGACATCATGAAAGGCATGACGATTTTCCGAACCATTATGATCGAATTTTTTCTTCGCAACGGTTAAAACCAGAGAACCAGAATTTTTTGCCCACTCTGCATTTTTTGGTGAGAGGCATTGAAGCAGCTTTTCGAATGATTCGTCATTTCTTTGTGCAACGATGAATCTCCATGGCTGCTGATTATAACTTGAAGGTGCTGATCGACCAGCTTCTAAAATCGTTTTCATTATTTCATAGTTAATCTCTTTCGGCAAGAAATTCTTTGGGCTGAATCTTTTTGCAATCAATTCATGCAGTTTATTTTCAATCGAGACATCAATCATTTTAAATTCTTTTTCTTTTCTATTTAATCCGCCTTCGTCCGTCAGCCGACGGACTTCGGCGGACCTGCCTGCACAAA
>CAZNDS010000296.1:0-3334 GCA_964571865.1 uncultured Ignavibacteriaceae bacterium
ATAGTAATAAACTGCTAAAACTCACTCATTTTCTAATGACAAATCTGGGTTAAACGTTACATTATCCGTGTTCTATTAACTTTCATTAGAGATTAAGAATTTTTATCAACCGGTCACTTAATATTACACACCCGATGCGACTTGGCTTTCTGCCTCGATTCCTTCTGAATACCTTTGTTTATATTTTCGCTCATAGTAATCGATAACTTTGTTTTGCAGTGCATCTTTATGTTTCATTTTCTCTGGATGATTGATTTGCAGCAATTTTTTGTGAAGCCGTTCTGCCTGTAAAATGAATATCTCGATTTTCGATTGAATAATTTGCGGAAATAAGTTCCCATCAGTTTCAATTGCCAGAAATGGGAGATTTTCGATTTCTTCTGAAAATTTCCTCAATGCTTTTTTCTCTGCGAGCTCCTTGCCGGAAAGAGTCATCTCAGAATTCAGAATCGACTCCGCAACCCGGGATGGCATGCAGCTGAAGGGACCAAGAGCAACAACACCCGCAGTATGATCCATAATTTCATTCAACGCCAAGCCGACAGTAAGAATCGCCTCGCCATGCAATGCTGGATTGATTAAGTGTTTTGCCTTATCAACTATTTTTTTGATATCGATTAATTCAAACTCAATCAACCTGGTTTTAACAAAACATTTTTTAATTCGCTTTTCTATCTTCTTCTGAAAATGATCCTTTAGGTAGACTCTCGCTTTTTGTTTTAGACTTAAAGATTCTTTCAGTAAATCTTTTTTCATCAAATAGCTTGAATAGAAAATATATTCGCCGATTGGAGCAACTTTTACTAGAATATTGCTCTCAAGCAATCGATTGATCAATTCCTGGCGGGAAAATTCATCGTTCCGAACGAAAATTTCACCCGTTAATACTACTTTAACTGCATCATGATATGAGCGTTTCTTTTCGATCTTTGATATTATCTCAGAAGCTTGTTCCATTTTAGAAAAAACATTTTCCAGAGAATCGCTCTCAAGCGATCGGGTAATTTTTTCCCATTCTCGATTCAAAATTTTTATCGCGGAAGTTTTATCTGCAGCTAAGACCTGAAGAGCGAGGTTCATGTTTTGAAAAACATCACCAAGAGTGATCGCTGCCCATCCGCGTTTAATGAAATCGTCATCAAGTCCATCGTAAGAATTCTCATCGCTCAAAGTATAGACGCCGACATTTCTCAATTCTTTTTTTCTGATCAATTCTTTCAAAAAGTTTTGATATTGCCCGAGCCTGCATGGTCCTGCAGATTCAGCCATGAAAAATAAAATCTTTTCATCTTCGCTTTCTCGATTATTGCATGCATTTAAAAGCGAACCCGAACAAAGAATCAGAGGCAGGCACTCTTTACATGAAGTATTCCCCCGTCCGAGCGAGAGAGTTTTATAATCGTATACTGGCAAAGCTTTTGAGTTCACTCCGATGTTTCGGAACGCAGCAGCAAAAGCCGAGGTCGCATATTCTCCCATACTCGGAATAAACATTGTTACGGAAGGATCTTTGATTGAAAGCCCTTTCGAATCAGAATCGATTATTGTATAAGTGTCTTTTATATTAAGCTGTCTGAATTTTGTTTTACCCTCTCCAATAAATCCGAGCTTAGAAAGTTCCCGGTAACGAGTAATAATATCGAGCGCTGCTTCGATTCTCGTATTTATTCCGGCATCTGCCGAATGACTGTCGAGTTCGAGAGTGAGAGACGGTTTGTTCCCCATCACATTTCTAAAATAAGTAATTAAAAACGAATCGGGACCGCAGCTAAAGTTCGTAATGTATGAGGCAAACAATTGCGGATGCTCTTTAACAAATCTGCACGAGCGCATTATTTTACTTCCAGCTCCCCAATACATGTGAGCAAAGCTTTCATATTCTTCGCTTGGGAGGAAATCGTGGGGAATAATTGTCACGTTTCTCGATGCGAATTTTTGCGGAATACCAAGATTCGCTTCTTTTGCAAATGAGTTGTACGAGCGTCCAAAAAGCACAACAGCGAAATCATCCGGATTTTCTTCTAATTTAGAAAGTGCATTTTTCCCGATCTGACGGAATTCACTCATCATTTCCTTCAATTCTCCGATGGCGAAATCGAAAGCTGATGAAGCTTCAGATTTATCTTTTCCCAGTTGAATAGCAAGTTTAAGAAATTCATTTTTTACAGATTCGTAACCGTTGGAAAAATTTAAGATTGGTGTGAGAATTCGTGAACTGTTCAATTGATTTTTGAAAGTTGTCCGCAAATAATAATTTTCCGATTGGACAAAGACGCAGGTCTTATTGTAGTAATTTGACTTAGGATCGTATATCTCTTGTATGTGCGGGAGGAAAATGTAATCGGGTTTTTTGTCAATTAGATCTTGAAAGAATCCATGTGCAAGTTCAACCGGAAAACAAAACGCTGCCTGCTGTTTTTCAATTCCTTTCTTCTTTGCCTCATCTCCAAGCACAACATTAAATCCAAGCTGGGTGAAGAAATTATAAAATAAAGGATAATACGTATTTGTAAGAAACGATTTGGAGATGCCGATTGATTTCGCATCTTCATGAAGTTCTTTTTGATGAATGTATTTTTCGAAAACAAGCTTTTGCCTTAATCCCACGAGATTTTTTTCGATTACATTCTTTGCCGAGACATTTTTTCTGTCGTAATATTTATTGCACGCACCTCCGAATGGAAATTTCTTTCCGTTTATTGAAATAATTGAGATGCTGCACTTTCTATCGCACTTTTCTGCTCCGCCGGCACAAATAAATTCAGTGCCGTATTCAACTTTTCTGTCGATCAGATCCGAAAGCGCAAATGTTTTTTGCTCGATTAGATTTAACTCTAATCTTTTTTTTATTTCAAGCGCTGCACCAAAAGCACCCATCAAACCAGGTTCCGGAGGAACAATTATTTCTTTCCCTGTCAATGCTGCCATTGCAACAGGAACAGCTTTGTTGTAGCAAACTCCTCCCTGCATAAAGATCTTTTTTCCGGTCGGGCGATTCCCTTTTACACGGTTTGTATAATTTAGACAAATCGAATAGACTAATCCTGCGATAATATTTTCTTTCGATAAGCCTTCGTGAAGTGCATTCTTTATGTCGCTGCTTATGAATGCCGAACATTGGTCGTTAAAGTTAGGGGGTTGATTCGCTTTTAATGCAAGATCACCTATCGATGTGTAGTCAATGTTTAAAGATTCCTTCGCTGCTTCTTCCAGAAATGAACCGGTTCCAGCCGAGCAGGCTTCATTCATTGCATAATCGGATGGAACTCCTGCTGTGATATAAGTATACTTTGCATCCTGACCGCCGATTTCAAAAATCGTATCGACTTCTTTA
>CAZNDS010000297.1:0-3332 GCA_964571865.1 uncultured Ignavibacteriaceae bacterium
TAATTACTTCCGTTCTGTTGTTGCCAGACTGAAATTAATGTGTTTCCTATTTTTGTAATTGCGGGATATTTACAGCCGTCTGCTTGGCTTAATCGTTTAGTTAAAATCCAATCGCTGCCGTTTGCGTTTGACTTGCGGTAAAATATTTGCCCGCCAGAGGAAAAGACTAAATGGAATCCGTTTCCCATTTCGCCAACAAGTGTGCGCTGGTTATTTAAAGATGTTGCTTCTATATCAAGTGATTTATTTAGATATACATTTGCAAGTCGTTCCTCTTCCCAAACTTCAAGCGGATGATGTTCTATGGGTTGAAATAAACCTATTAGTAAAATTAAATCCTGATAACTACTTCCCCGCAAATCATAACTATAACATATTAGAGCATATTCATCTTGGTTTGCTATCCTTGACCAAGCAGCCATTATTTCACCATTAACCCATTTTAACATTGTTATATTTGGTTGGTTTGATACTACTATTTCCTCAAAGCCATCATTGTCATAATCTCCTTTAGTATGTACAATCTGTAAAAATGTACCAGGGAATACACCAGATATAAAACTCTTTGTATACCATATCTCCAGGTGGTCATCTCTAAATGATTTATAAAATGTCCAACTAAAATTGGTTGGTTCCGGCCATTCGTACCATTCACCTACAACAAATACTGGACTTTCTCCATTTACATTTATTTCCTCAATTGCTCTAGCATATGCTTGAGGTGCATTCGGTAGTGTAAATAATTGAGTTAAATTAAAATTACCTTCTTGACTATATTCATACACATAAACGGATGATATACATGAAGGGGGTAAATCTACTGTAGCAATTTCCATTTTACCATCAGCATCAAAATCTGCAATTGCCTTCTCATATGTTGTGTATTTTATTTCTTTGCTTCTCCACATTAAAACTAATTGCCCATTAATCCATTTGTAAATCCTTAGATGCGAGCAGTCATTACATAATTCGGTAACATTTGCACTAATTAAAATCTCTTTCCTACCATCAAGATCAATGTCCACTACTCTTGTATAATAATATCCTTTTGTATATGGAATTACTTCAGACCATTTCAGTATACTAGGAAAAGAACTAGGTGTAGGAGATTCGTAAATTCTCAAGTAACCATTAATACCTGGGTGTGGTTCCCCACCTTGTACGATCATATCGGTAAGACCATTACCATCTATATCGTCGATATTCCAAATTATTGCATCCACAGTATTAGCGGGAATTTCACTAATCACATAGGATAAATCTGTGTTAAACTCAGTTATTCGGAATCTTTTATCTGAACTCCCGCCCAATAACTCGAACATCTCAATTCTACCGTCATGATCAGAGTCTCCAAAAACTTTCAACAAAGTCGAATCAAGTTTTTCAAAAACTTTTATATAATTTGAGTTCGAAGATTGCATAAGATCGTCTTGATCAATACTAACTTTTCTAGACTTAATATTAGGTTCAAGATTATAAGTCCTCCCTTCGTCATAAGTTACAAGTATATATCCTACCTCAGGGCTTTTGTTAGTTGCAATCAATAATTCTGGTAAAAGAATGAATAATAAAATTGCTATGATTGATTTTAGATCTAACATATTAACCATCCATTTTTTAATCATTTAAGAAAGATTATTTTTATTTGTTTTTTAAAATCATTACCTAAAATACTTACAAAATAAACTCCTGAATTTAAAAACACACCTTTATCATCTTTCCCATCCCAAATAAACTTATATATCCCCTGCTCTAAAGGGGCATTGAATATTGTTGATACTCTACGCCCAAGAATATCATAGATTTTTATACATACATTGGCCTGCTTAAAGATAGTCATTTCCATTGTAATCGTTGAATTAAAGGGATTTGGATATGGGTACAAAATTATAGCATTTCTAGCTGGAGGATATAGTCTGTCAATCATTAAAGAGGTTGTTAAGCTGTATCTAGCTATTATTCCAGAGTCGCCCACAATCCAACTCAAACCTCGTCGAACTACTGTAACATCATTTAAATGAATACTATGAGGAAATACAATTACTCTCCAAAATTTTCCTGAATCATTAGAAATAAGTACTTTTCCATATTCTCCGACAGTCCAAATTTCTGAAACATCATTAAGTAAACTTATTGAATTCAAATATTTTGAATCTTCAGTATTGAAAAAAGTTATATCTGGTATTCCAAAACAAGAATAGGATCGAACACGAGCAATAAGATTTTTTCCATATATATTTTTCATATTTCCCACTATCCAATATATCTGACCAAATGGGGAAAAACTCACACCCTTCATATCGTAAAGGTGAAATTCAGCAGAAGACATTACTTGGCACCATGTTCTACCTCCGTCATGTGTTAGAAGTAGTAAACCTGATTTTGAATATGCACCCTTTAGTTCAGTAACCCAAAATTCAGAATCAACATCAGGATCGCCAGGTGCTCCACTACTACCTATCCACAATTGACCTTGATTTGTTGTTATTATTCTTGTGTGCTGTGATCCTGATGCATAACCCCACTTTTCAGAAACAAAGCCTATTTTTTTCAATCTGGTTAATACACCCGAATTTTGTTTAATCCAATTGAGCCCTCCATTTGTTGTATGTAATATTAAGCCACTATCACCAGCAATCCAACCTCTGTTTTCGTCCACAAAAAATAGGTCTTCTAGAGCTAAGCTCACATTGCTATTTTGATGCATCCATTGTTCACCTCCATTAGAAGTATATAAAATAACACCACTATCCCCGCAGACCCAACCTTTTAATGAATCAATAAAGTATATTCCCCGTAAATTAGCTGTTGTTCCACTTTGTTGAATGACCCAATTTTGCGAGCTTAAGGTTATTGTTTGGAAGAAATTGAATATAATAAATTTTCTTTAATGATGGAAAAAGTTCAATACTTAATCTATTCAGAACACTTTTCGTAAGAAGCGCACCTATTCCTAAGAACCGTTTCAGCAATACTAATCTAAAATAAAGGCTTTTAACGATGTATTGATTTTCATCCGCGTTAGAAAAATCTATTTTAACCCTGCGGTTCATTTCAAACCTAAATTTTCAACTAAATTTTAAAACATTTTCTTTTTATTGTCAATTCCAATTTTCAGAGTTTTTTGAATTAGTTGAATAAGTAAATTTCAAATCACTGCTTTGTCTGTAAACAACCAATATCTTTCCGCTTGTGTTTGAGACAATTGATGGAACAGGTCCTTCACCTAATGAAGATATATTTGATGACTGTGGTAATGCTTGCGGTGTTGACCAACTTGAACCATTATCCGTGCTTCTTGAAAATACGACATCATAATTACTTCCGTTCTG
>CAZNDS010000298.1:0-3327 GCA_964571865.1 uncultured Ignavibacteriaceae bacterium
TTTCTGTTCCGCCGGATATTCCGATCGACCAATTGCTTGCTTCACCCGATACGATTCATATTGATACAAGGCAATTGTACCTTTCAACGTATATGTGGCGGGATTTTCAGCCGATCAGTCCGCCAGATGGAAAACCTCTGATTGCGATCATCTACGTAACGGCAACTGATACAGCACAGCTTCCGAGTTCAATTTCTACCGATGCAGTCTGGCTCATCTACAACAATCAAGTCTGGAAGTCTTGGTTCACTAACGAACCAATCGCACCTAGCCAATTGAAGCCAAACCGTATAGTGAAAATCGCACGGGAAGGTCCAAAATGGGGACCACATGTGTATGTTGATGTCATAGTCCGTGTCCACGACGGGAAAGGCGGCACACTATTGCTGCGAGCACCCAATCAATGGATTGGTCGTACTGACTAGTTTGAAATTCGGCGCTGCGCCTAACACGCAAAACACCGACGCTAACGTAGGCAAAAGATGAACAACACTCGCTCAATGCCGCTTCCATTTCGCTCCGCTGCATTCCAGCGGCACTACGGTGTTTTGCCAAACGTTATTTATCCACTGTGGACATTGATGATTAGAAAGGAGTAATTAGAATGAAGAACCTAAGAATATTTCCTGTTTTCTACTTAATTTTTTTGGATACTAAGATAACAGTCCTGTAAATGCTGAACTTACTTAGCGATTAGATTTGAACTTTCCAATGCCTCTCATTCCAATATCCGTACGGAAGAATTTATTCCTAAAATTAATTTTCGATGCCGCATTATAAACTTTTGAAATCAATTGTATGAAAGATTCATTTTTTGATGAAGCCGTTATATTTAACACCCTACCGCCATTTGTAATTAATTCCTCGTCAATAAGTTTTGTGCCGGCATGAAAAACCCTCACCATCTCAATCCCTTCCGCATTTTCAATACCTGTTATTTTAAATCCTCTTTCAAATTGATCTGGATAACCTTGCGAAGCAAGCACAAGACAAATTGCTGAACCGGTGTTTTTAACTTCAACTTGGTCAAGTTCTCCAGTAGTTGATTTGAAAAATATTTGAAGCAAATCAGAATCAAGCGTTTGAAGAACAGCCTGAGTTTCTGGATCACCGAATCGACAATTGTATTCAATTACTTTTATTCCATCTTTCGTAATTATCAAACCGCAATAAAGGCAGCCTAAATATTTTCTCCCTTCCAGCTTCATTCCCTCAAGGGTTGGCTTAATGATGTTCGAAATTATTTCATTTTTTTGACTCGATGATAAGATACTTTCAAATGAAAAAGCTCCCATTCCACCGGTGTTTTTACCGGTATCTCCGTCTCCGATTTTTTTATAATCCTGAGCAGGATTCAGAAGGACAAAATTATCTCCATCGGTGACTACAAAGACTGAAACTTCTTCTCCCTCCAAAAACTCTTCGATAACAACCTTTTCACCTGCTCTGCCGAATTTCTTCTCAGTGAGGATTTGATTTATTGTATCTTTTGCCTTTTCGCAGCTATCACAAATTATTACACCCTTTCCGGCGGCTAATCCATCTGCTTTTATTACTGTTGGATACTTAGCATTCGTGAGATAATTCTCAATGACCTCTTTTTGCTCGCTTAAAAATATTACATACTCAGCAGTAGGAATATTGTATTTCTTCATGAAGTTCTTTGCGAATGCTTTACTTCCTTCAATCTCAGCAGCTAATTTACTCGGTCCAAAAACTTTAGTACGATTAGACTCTAATTCATCTTTTATTCCGTGCACAAGTGGAACTTCCGGTCCAACAACTAATAAGTCTATTTTTTTCTTACTACAGAATTTTCTTAGTTCGTAAAAATCTAATACATCGATATTATGGTTTTCTGCCCAGCGCGAAGTTCCTGGATTGCCGGGAAGAGCATATAATTTTTTAAGTAATGGACTAAGAGAAAACTTCCAACAAAGTGCGTCTTCTCTGCCGCCCGAACCAATTACTGCAATATTTAACTTCATGCTTCTAATTGAAATTGAAATTCTCTAACAAGTTCTTGCGTTAAAGTTTTTCGGTTGAACTTATTAACAAATTCATCGTTCGGTTTAGGTAATTGATTGTTAATGTATTTTTGATAAATAGAAAAGAGGGCATTCTTGATTCCGTTAATATCTTCTGGATGAGTTATAATTGAAGCTTCATATTCCCTTAGAAGTTGAGATGCGGCTCCTTCCGGTACACAACCGAGAATGATTTTTTTAGTACCAAAATATTCGTAAAGTTTACTAGTGGCGACAAGATGTGGATTTTTTGAATGGCGAATCATAAGCCAGAGAACATCTGAGTCAAGTAAATATTTAACTGAATCTCGGTGATCAATATATCCGATAATGTTAAAGGAATTTTTAAGATCCACATTATCAATTAGTTTTTCATATTTCTTTTTGAAATTGCCGACAAAACAGAATTCAATTTTATTTGATAATTCGGGATGTTCGAAAAATAATCTTCTAACAGCTTCAACGAAATATTTTGGTGTCCTCTCATCGTAAAATACTCCACTGTAGGTTATTCGCATTTTATCTTTCGGCTTGGTGGACTGAAACTCAAAACGAAAATCATCCTCATCAAATCCGTGTGGAATAATTTTAATATCCTCAGAAACTAAAAAGGGATAAATGGTCAACAAATGTTCTTTTAGTTGTCTGGTATAGACAATTATTTTGTTTGAATTTAACAGAACTCGTTTTTCCATATTTTTAACAATACGGCGATGTATTGGCGTCGGATACCACGATAGTACATCATCGAGCCATGCATCGCGGTAATCTAAAATCAAAGGTAAATTGAATTTTCTTTTTAGTTCGTCTCCAATCCTGAAAGTTGTGTAAGGGGGAGCAGTTGCAAATATTACATCATGTTTGTCACGCTGTAATAGATCAGATGCAACTTTCAATGCTTCGGACATCCAGTGGCGTTTATTATCAGGCAGTAAGAAAGACTGACTGATCCTGTTTAAGATTTTTCTTGTAAAATCGTTTTTGAGTTTGGATTGAGAGAATAATTTCTGAGTTGGATCTTTTGGATTCGTTCTGACAATTTTAACTTCTGCGTCTTCAACTTCTCTTAAAAGTGATTCATCGAATGCATAATATGTTTTAGGATTTATCGTTAGGACAGTTGGTTCCCAGTCAAATTCCTTCATGTACTTAACGAATTTCGTAATTCGCTGAACACCACTGAAACCCATCGGCGGAAAATAATATGAGATCACTAATACTTTATGTGGCATAGATAATTAAATGATTTGGGGTGTAAAAAAGAATCATGTTGAACTCATAGTATTAATATCTAATAAAA
>CAZNDS010000299.1:0-3315 GCA_964571865.1 uncultured Ignavibacteriaceae bacterium
GAAAATCTTTCTTCAGAAGGTACAATACTTGGAATTAGTAAAATTGGACAAATTGATCATACAGTCCATGTTGCACGGGATGATAGACGTCGGCATATATATGTTGTAGGACAAACAGGAACTGGAAAAACTACTCTTTTAAAGTCAATGATACTCTCCGATATTATGGAAAACGAAGGACTTTGCGTTATTGATCCACACGGAGATATGTTTAAAGAGTTATTAGGATTAATACACCCAGAACGAAAGAATGATGTTGTGATAATTGACCCTATTGATACGGAGTATCCTGTTGGTATAAATTTACTTGAATGTAAATCGGATAGCCAGCGTCATTTTATTGCACAGGAAATGGTTGCGATCATAAGAAAACTAATTGAGGATGAATTTGGTGTAGGCAAGTCTGGTGAGTATGCAGGACCTATGTTCTTCCAGCACGTTCGTATGAATTTATTGCTTGCGATGTCTAATCCGGATAATCCTGGAACACTTTTAGATTTTTATTTGATATTTCAAGAAAAAAATTATTGGAAACGTTGGCTTCCTCTTAAGATTAATGATCCAATCCTAGATCGATGGGTGGATAATGTTTTACCTTCTACCGACTACACACGTTCAGGCAGCGAAGGAGCAACTTTTGGTGATTGGATATCCAGTAAGTTTGGTCAATTTGTCTTCGATCCGATGCTTAGAAATATCTTCTCACAGAAAAGTTCAACAATAGATATCAGAAAAATTATGGACGAGGGGAAAATTCTACTCGTAAATCTTGCAAGAGGTGAGCTGAACGAACAAAATTCTCGTTTTTTTGGATTAGTATTAATGGCAAAGATTCAAGCTGCTGCGATGGAAAGAATTAAAACTTCAACAAAGACGAGACGAGATTTCTACCTATATGTAGATGAATTTCAAAATATAGCTACCCAAAACTTTGTTACGTTATTATCAGAGGGTAGAAAATTTGGAGTTAATCTAATTCTTGCTAATCAATTTATATCACAAGTTGATCAAAGAATCTTATCTTCGATACTCGGGAATGTTGGTACAACAGCTTGTTTCCGGCTTGGGCAAGTTGATGCTGAATTAATGGAACGAGAATATTATCCGGTGTTTAATAAGTTTGATTTAATCAATTTACCTAATTGGTCTGCATATATTTCAACTCTTATTCACGGTCAATCTGTTTCTCCGTTTACTATACATACTATTCTTAACAACTTGGAACCACAGCCAACTAGGGCTTTGGAAATCCGAAGAATTTCGAATCAACAGTATGGTAGGCCTCAGGAAATGGTCCAAAAAGAGATTGAGCAAATATTGAAGAGAGGTGAAATAGAAAGATAAGATAGTAATTATTGTTAATAACCTTAAAAAAGGAGAGTAAATCAGATGCCCATGAACTACGAAGGCATACTCTACCGCGGTGATGCTCAAGATGTGAAAGAACTTTTTGAGGCTTGTCGCATTGAAAATAATTTGGCGACTCATATGGAACACCTTAGATAATATATATGACCGACTTAATACTCTTAATTGGTACAAATCCTCTTCCAAACTACATCACTGCCAAAACTTTAATTTCAACTAATCCAAATCTTAAAAAAATATTTCTTGTATATTCAGAAAAAACTACCTTCCAGCAGTCCACTCGTGAATTTGCAGATAATATTATAAAAGCTCTTTGTGGAAATGACAATACCTTAGATAAAAAGGTAAAATTTAATTTTATCCCAATATCGGATGTTGACAACGCTAAAATCATCAAGAATGATTGTAAGAATATGTTAAAATTGATTGAACAGAATGAAATTATTCACCTCAATTACACTGGCGGAACAAAGGTGATGGTTGTTCATATTTATAACCTGTTGGCGGAAAAAATGGGTAAACAATTAAAATGCTCATATCTTTCCCCTAAAACTTTCAGATTAATAGATGATTACGGCAAAGTCATTTCTGAAAATTTAATAGATACAATAAAAATTTCTTTTGAAGATTTAATAAAACTTCACGGCTTTGAAAGAACTAATAAAGACAGAAATTTTAATTTTAATGATGCACTAACAGAGTTTATTAGTTTAATTGAGAACGATAATATTGACTCATATTATAGTCCGGATGGCGGTTACAACAGAGTAAATTTTGTTGATGATAAAGGCAATCTGATTGAAAAGAGCAGCCTGCTTGAAAATAAAATAGGCACATTAACCTTCAGCGGTTCATTTCTCACTATCAATTCCAAACTTCCGGAGGACAACCAGGTCTTTGATGATAATGGAAGAATGATAAATCTGCTACCATCTAACAAAGCTCTAAAATATACTCTTAAGTTTTTCGACAGTGACTGGCTGGAAATGTATATTTATAAAACATTGAAAGAAGGATTCAGTCTGGATAATAACATATCAATTTATTGTAATTGGGAAATCAGAAAACCGGATTGGAAAGCAATTTCAAACGAATCAAAATTCGAGCTTGATGTAATTATGATTAGGGGTTATCAGCTTTTCGGAATTTCCTGCACAACAGATAATACAAGAGGAATATGTAAAAGTAAAGGATTCGAAATTATTCAACGAACGAGACAAATAGGCGGTGACGAAGCTAAATCTATTTTAGTTACTAGGTTAAATAAAAATCATGTTATAGAACTGAGCAATGAATTAGCTCTTGATACAGGAAGCAGCGAAAATATTCTTGTTCTTGGCAAAGAAGACTTAAAAAGAAATATACTAATTGAAAAAATAAAAACATTTATGGGAGGCTGATCATGCCAAAATATACTGCTGTCTTAATTGATACTATTTCAATTCAGAGTTATGTGTTTGGAAGTAATAAGCTCAAAGAAAATATCGGGGCTTCTTTTCTTATTAAAGAAATTTATGAGCACAAGTTAATTAAAGATGAGCCGCTCAAAGACCAAAAGGGTTATATAGGAGGAGGAAATGCACTTCTCTTTTTTAATGAAGAGACTGATGCTAAGGCTTTTATCAGCAAATGGACAACCCAATTGTTAATAGAATTCCCCGGTGTCAAAACTGCTGTTGCAATAAGAGAAATTGAATTTAATAACGAAAATGATGTAGGGTTTAAGGAAGGAAAAGACAAACTATTTGAACAATTAGCTGCAAATAAATTCAAACTTCATCCTCAGGTTTTTCTTCCATCTCACGGCTTTACCGCTTCCTGCACAAGAACAGGGCTTTCAATGGAAGATTGGATTGATGCCGCCGAAGATAGCGGTTATTTTTCATCGCATTCAAAAGCAAAAAATGATACCGTTAAAACAGCTACAGAAAAATTGAAGAAGGACTT
>CAZNDS010000300.1:0-1116 GCA_964571865.1 uncultured Ignavibacteriaceae bacterium
CATAGTAATAAACTGCTAAAACTCACTCATTTTCTAATGACAAATCTGGGTTAAAATCAATGGTATGAACCTCGGGGCAAGCCCCGAACCCTGTTCCGACGCAAGCGTCGGGGAATTATACCCAACCTTCTCGCCTGCCTTCGCCGAAACAAAGACTCGGCTTTGTGCAGGCAGGTCCGCCGAAGTCCGTCAGCTGACGAGTCTGTTGCAGAACGATCAATATATAAGAAGAATACATCAAAACTGAAAAAGATGGAATCTTTCGTGTGTGATTTGGATAGAACCTGCCCGCCGAACTCTCCGTCAACTGACGGGTGGTGAGGCAGGCGGGAAAGATTCCATCTTTTCTCAAATGGGTGATTTCGCTCCCTTTTACCTGCCCAGTCATCTACCGCCTCGGCGGGTCGCGGTAGGATAGCAAAAGCTCGAGTTGTGCAACAGACTCTGACGGACAAATGCGGATTAAATCTGCACAATCAAAAAAAACTCTTGACAAACTCCCTTCGATTTCATAAACTACCATACAAATGTATGGTATTATTTTAATACCGTAATTTGATTCAATAAGCAGAAAAAATGTGACTTACGTGACGGAGTTGTGCCAAATTAACGAGAACGCTTTTCTAAATTAGAATTTTACTTTAAGAATATTTATCTATATTTATATAAATTGAAAATCATGAAATTATTGTTAATAGGATATAAAGACGAATAATTGTATGGTTGCGAAAAAGAAAGCTAAAACAAGTTCCAAAAAAGAAAAAACGAACTATAAAGATGCAAAGCAAAAAACTCTATTAGCGAAAGATAGTACTGTTAACAGCTATAATGTGCTTCTAACAAGAACGAAGGGACAAACAAGCTACACCAGATTTAAAGACTTCGTAAACTTGCCTCAAAATTCAACTCCATTAATACTCAATGGCGATGTATTTGATTGCATAAAAATGATTCCCGATAAATCAATTTCTGTTATTGTTACTTCGCCTCCTTATTGGAACCTTCGTGATTATAACGCTGAGGAGCAAATTGGCAGAGAAAAAAGTCCAAAAGATTATGTTGAAAAAATTGTAGAATTAAGTGAGGAATTTCTACGCGTTTTGAAAGATGATGGAG
>CAZNDS010000300.1:1126-3300 GCA_964571865.1 uncultured Ignavibacteriaceae bacterium
TTTCTAAATATCGGAGATACGTATGTTGATCAAAATTTGCAAATGATACCTCAACGAGTTGCAATTGGAATGCAAGAAAAGGGATGGTTGCTACGGAATCAAATAATTTGGTATAAACCTGATCATATGCCATCCCCGGTTAAATCAAGATTCAAAAATACTTATGAGCCAATTTATTTTTTTACAAAAAATGACTGGGAAAAAAAAGTTTACTTCAATATTGATGCAATTAGAATCCCTCACAAAACTGAGCAACTCGAACTAAAACTGAATAGAAATAATTACAATGGAAAATTTAAAGGAAATGAATTTAACATTGGAGCGTCTCCTGGCGGAAGAATTTCGGTAAATGGGATCAAATACATAACCAAAAGAAAAATAACTTCTTCGCAAGAGACAATCTGCGATTACTTAGCTTTTTGGCGAGATAAGAAAGGTTTAACAAATGTAGATATTGTCAAATATTTTGGCGACTCTTATCGGCATACTGTTGGACATTGGTTCCGCAAAGATGCCGGCGGTTCTTATCCTTCTATAGAAGATTGGCTAAAACTTAAGAAATTATTAAAGTTTGATTCCAAACATGATTTTGAGATGACAGAAACCGAAGAAGTGCTGCAGCAAATTAATTATCATCCAAATGGTAAAAATCCCGGAGATGTGATTGATGTCGATATGATCCCTGATTTCTTCAAAATTAACACTGCAAAAAGTCAATATCGTCATTTTGCTGTGTTTCCTTCGCGAATTCCGGAAATTGCTATAAAATGTTGTTGCCCTCAAGATGGAATTGTTTTAGATCCGTTTGCTGGCTCGGGTACAACCGGGATGGTAGCAAAAGAGTTAAATCGAAAATCAATATTAATAGAACTTCAATCAGGATATTTGGATATTATCCAAGAGAGAAGTGGAAATATCAACATAATTAGAGTTTAACTATTATGACGAATCTTGATATAGAAAAATTAGAGTATAAGTATCTTAACAAATTTTATCATTTTTTGAAATTCGTTGAAGATGAAATGATATTTGGATTTCAGACAAAGGAAAAAATTAAAGATGATTGGATTGATAAATGGAGTCCTACGGGTGAAGACAAAGGTATATCAAGTTTTTCAATGGGTGCAGAGCGAATTGTTTATGCATTATTAAATGGGAAAGGTATTGGGCAGCCTAATTCAGCTCCCGTTGGCTCCGATTTATTCTTTGAAGTCGAAGATGCTTTTATACATATTGATTTGAAAACAGTACAAACAAGAAACATTGGTGATTATACTCACGATATTTTCATTGGCGAAAATCAAAACTCCTACTACTATGAAATTAAACAAAAAGATGGGACATCTTTTTCTCCAAAAAGATTTTCTAATCCGGCATTGCCCGAAATATACCATAACAAAGGGGATAAAAAAGCGTGCTTAACATACTTCATTACTATTTTGTACGATGAAGCTAGTTTAGAAATATTAAATATTAATCTACTGTGTATGCCAAATGGTAAACTTGCAAATGTTTATAGGGACACCGTGTTAAAAGCGGGTAAAACCAAAGGCAAAATTAGATTCAAGTTTGCTCAATGTAACAAATTTTTATTGTTGGAGAACAAACCTAGTAGAATCAAAGTTATATATCTGAATGAAAATATAAACGAAAGATTCAAGAATAGACTCAAGTTTTTCTTCGATATTTATAGAGATTTACAAAAACAATAAGATTAGTTACGAACTTAATCTTTTCAATGGTTCGATCCGCCGCGGCGGACTCACCACATGTCTTTCAATTTTTTAATTTTTTATTTTTTGAATTTTTCAATAGTTCGATCCGCCGCGGCGGACTCACCACAAGTTCTTCAATCTTTTAATTTTTCAATTCGCCGACGGCGAACAAGTTTTTCAATTTTTCTAATTATGACAAAATAAAACTTTCCTTCGCTTCTAGTGAAGCATTTGCATTATGCATACTTATCAACTACAAATAATTTGCGGTGAGACAAGGTTATAGAAGTAAATAATTTTTTTATAAGCTTGACTATTTATCCTTTTTTTTTGATTATACACTGTAAAATTTGGAGATAGGTTGTTACAATTTGGATTAAATAACTTCTTATTATTTAAAACCATCCAAATTATTTTTAATCGGCTAAAAAGAGATTGTAAAATGAAAACACCCTCTTT
>CAZNDS010000301.1:0-3294 GCA_964571865.1 uncultured Ignavibacteriaceae bacterium
TGCCCATTAGATATTAATACTATGAGTTCAACATGATTCTTTTTTACACCCCAATAATATATATCAAAGTATCTTTCCAGTAATGTAATCGTTCTTAACTTTGAAACCGGTTGAATCAACCTCATAATTGCAAAATCGAAAATAAAACAATCCTTCTTAAATCTATTCCGCACTTAAAAGCCACCCTTTGGAGTAATTGGTAAACAAATCTGTGGCTTACTCCACGAAACTGAATGTCTGTTGATGAATATTTTTTTATGGGTTTTTCTTCTGGAAATAACTCTTCTTGTAAAGATTTTTTCTTGATCCAATCCTTTGCCTTTTTTAGAAGTGATTGAATTTCTTCTTTTGTCTTCCCACTGCCAATATGTTTTTCGATTACTACTTTTCTATTCTTGTAGTAAACTACTTGAACTGCTATTGAGCCTGAAGCAGTTTCTGTTTTTCTTACTGAAAGCAATTTGTCATTAATTTCATTGATTTTAGTACGACAAATTAACAGAATTATTTGCTTTTTACCTTATTTTCACAACTTTTTTCGTCCTCGCTTAAAAGTGGCAGAAGTCAGGAAGTTATTAAGTATATTTATTCTAGATTATTAGAATAATTGGTATGAAAGGTAAACAAAATCATATAAAGCTTATTTTTGGATTGAAACTGAAGCAACTCCGCCAAGATAAACAAATGTCTTTGAGTGAGTTAGCTGAAAAAACTAATCTATCTATTTCGTATTTGAATGAAATAGAAAACGGGAAGAAATACCCGAAAGCAGAAAAAATCGCATCAATCGTTGAAGCTTTGGGCGTGAGTTATGATGATTTAGTTTCACTGAAGCTCACAAAAAATTTGGCTCCGATTGGGGAATTACTGGAATCAAATATTTTAGAACAACTGCCATTGCATCATTATGGGATCGATATCCACAAAATAATTTCTCAAATGTCAAATGCATCTTTTCAGTTAAGCGCCCTGGTGTCTACCATGATAGATATGTCGAGAAGTTCAGAGCTAAGCCAAAATATCTTCAGCAGAACTGCTTTGAGAACATTCCGGGAATTTCATGATAACTACTTTCCGGAGATCGAAGAATCGGTTGAGAGATTTGTGGATGAAAATAATCTTAATAAGTCCATACCATTATCTTACTCCGATATTCTTTCTACTCTTGTTGATAAATATAATTATGAAATAAACGAATCATTAATAAATGAGTACGAAGAGCTCGAAGGTTTGAGGGCTGTATTAATCTCAGGGAAAAAAAATGTTTTGATATTGAATCCAAAATTATCAAAGGCACAAAAATTATTTATTTTCGCAAAGGAACTTGGTTATAATTTCCTGCAAATTAAGAAGAGAAGTTTCATCCATTCAAGTATTAAGCTTGAGACATTTGATCACTTGTTGAATAATTTTTGGGCATCGTACTTTGCAACAGCACTTATACTGAATAAAACTTTTTTCATAAAAGGTGTTGAACTATTTTTTCAATCCGAAAAGTGGGATGAGAAAAAGTTGTTTGCTTTATTTGATGAGTTTCAAACGACGCCTGAAATGTTCTTTCAGCGGTTAACTAGTCTTTCCTCAAAATATTTCAATTTGAATAAGTTTTTCTTCCTGAGATTCAGTTCGGTTCTCGGTTCGGACAATTACCGTTTGAACAAAGAATTAAGTCTTAATATTCGTAGAAATCCTGGAGGCTACCAAGTTGCAGAGCACTACTGCAGGAGATGGATATCGATTCAAACGTTAAAAAAGCTGGAGGAGGAATTCTCTGCAAATAATGATCCAAACCATAGAGCTTCTGGAATATTGCGAGCAAAATTTTTTGAATCGAACGACGAGTTTTTGAGCATTTCAATTGCCCAACCGAATCGGCTTGTTCTAAACGAATTATCAAGTGTGACAATTGGATTTCAGTTAAATGATCTATTAAAGAAAAAAATCAGATTTTGTGATGATCCGGAAATCCCCTCAAGAATTGTAAATGACACATGCGAAATGTGCAGTATAAACGACTGCCTCGAACGAACAACATTACCTATTTCACTTGAAAAAGCTAAACGACAAAAAAGGATGGAAGATTCACTTCTCGAATTGAAGAAACGTTTTTCCTAGTTTAATGTCATCAATTCAATTAGATTTTTTTGTGTCTCCCTCAAACTTTTCGACTGTTGATTTCACCTCTTCAGGAATTTTTATCGTTTCTCGTTTCTTGTAATCGTAATAAACTAACTTTGTAACTGCTGTCGCAGCCGAAAGTTCTTTCTGATTATTAATAATTAGAATTATATTTTCAACAGTGGCACTCTTATTCCCAAATTCGGATATCCTTGTTAGAATTTCTAATTCATCTCCAATAGAAATTTGATGTAAATAATCTATTTCAATTCTGGCGATGAGAGCTCCAAAATCCAAGCTATCTTTTGGCAAAGCTAAGACATCATTAAAGTATGCGATTCGTGCTTCTTCTAAATATGTCAGGAAAGTTGAATTGTTTACGTGCCCCATTGCATCAAGGTCTGAAAATCTTACTTTAAATTTTATTCTGTGTTTAAATTGATTTGTGTTGTGCATTTTTGATTAAACCAATTAAAAATAAATTAGTGCATTGTGATACGATATGCTTCAGCTTCAAAAAGAAAAATAGACTGTCATTTCGAGCTGCTTTTTTATTTTGATCATTTAAATTAAAATTCTGTACTAACGATCACTTGTAAATTAAACATTCTATATTTTGCTTATTATTATGATTACAGAGTAAATCATAAATGCAAAATAAGCATAAATAACATTAGTCTAAAAAAATTTCCTTTAGTTTATCAATTGAGTTTAATTGTTTGGATTGTCCCTCAAAAACTGTTCTCCCAAGCCTCAATGCACATACTCTGTTCGAAATCTCTAAAACTTCTCTGACCTTCTGTTCAACAATTAAAATTGTTATACCAAAATTTGCATTAAGCTCGACCAACTTCGCGAAGAGTTCGGTAACTAAGTTAGGAGCTAAACCAAGCGAAGGTTCATCAAGAAGTAACAGTCTTGGCTCCGGAATTAGGGCACGAGCAACAGCAAGCATTTGCTGTTCACCACCGCTGAGTGAACCGGCTTCTTGTTTCATCCTTTCTTTGAGAACGGGAAAAATATTTAGAACTTTTTCAATGCGTTCTTCTGCTTTCTGTTTTTTAAGAATAAACCCGCCTATTTCTAAATTTTCAAGCACAGTAAGTTCATCAAAAACTCTATTACCTTGCGGGCAAAAACTTAAGCCCAATCTCAAATTTTTTGGCGGTTCGTTGC
>CAZNDS010000302.1:0-3294 GCA_964571865.1 uncultured Ignavibacteriaceae bacterium
CCCCTGAAGTTGTTGCCTATAAATTGGCAAACATTTACGGTGATTTATTCAACAGAATTAAGGAATCATTTAGTAAAGAAAATCCGTTTCTTGATTTAGTAATTTATAATCCCGAAAGCAAACGTAAGGATGTCTCCAAGAGCGATCCATTTAAGGTAAACAGAGAGATTCAAGTATTATCATTAATCAGAGCTACTTTCTTAAAAAGAATGGAATCTTCATACATTGCGTTTCAATACAGCTGCGAAGACCTCTTAAGGAAAATGGCTCGATTCTTAAAGTACTATGACGAGAAGCGGTGGATCGAGTGGAAGTCAATACATAGCTCACTATGGTCTGATCTAGAGAACCACTGGATTGAAAGATTTGCCGACTTTAGAGGAATGGAAGAATCGGATGTCGAGGAAGATGATATTTTAGCCGATCCAGACGAAGATGAAATCTTAAATCAAGATGAATTCTTTTTTGAAGATATATTGAAGAGTGTAGAAAATGATCTTAACGCACTCTCTGATTTCCTTCAATTCATTTATAATAATATAAATGAAAAAACGGATGATAAACTCCATTCACTTTTTGAATTGCTCAACAGTGAAGAATTAAAAAATAAAAAATTAATAATTTTTACTGAGTATCGAGATACAGCTCGATATTTGTTCAAGCAATTATCAGTTAATGGATTCAGTGAAAACTTAGAGGAATTAGATAGTACATCGAGTAAAGATCGTGAGGAAGTAATAAAGCGTTTTGCTCCCGTTTACAATTGTACACAAACTGAGCTTTCTATCTATCTCGACAATCAAATAAAAATCTTAATATCGACAGACATTTTATCAGAAGGTCTAAATCTTCAAGATTCATGTTGTCTGATTAATTACGATCTACATTGGAATCCTGTTCGACTAATGCAAAGAATCGGACGAATTGATAGGCGACTCGATCCAGAGAAAGAAAAATTTCTGAATCGGAATGAATGTGTTATCAGGTTTTGGAATTTCCTTCCACCTGATGAACTCGATTCGTTACTCAAACTGTATGAAAAAGTATCTGGTAAAGTGCTCAGAATTTCAAAAGCACTGGGAATTGAAGGCAAAAAGTTATTAACTCCGCAAGATGACTTTGATGCACTTAGAGATTTTAATGAAACGTATAACGGTGTGATGAGTTTTGAAGAAAAAATGAGATTAATTTTTGAAGAGCTAAAGAAAAATTATCCAGAATTCACGGAACAGCTTCCGATTCTCCCTCGAAGACTCTTTTCGGGAAAAGTTAATGATAAATCATTAAAACGATCTGGAATTTTTGCTTCGTTCAGATTTCCTTCTCACAAAAAATCAGACGAGAAAGGGATAACGGAGGAAGTGCCTGGTGAATGCAAGTGGTATTTCCTTGATAGGAAGACTGGAGAAGTGATTGAAACCATCGAGAACATTTATGAATTAATCGAATCTCAAATTTCTACACCAAGATTTACTTCTAAACCAATTAATGAACTTCGAAAAGAACTAAAAGTAATTGAACAGAAATGCGTCGACAAAGAATTGCGAAACAGACAAGCAGTTGCTGGGGAAAAAGCGACCTTAGTTTGTTGGATGGAGATTAATTGAGTTGTGACTACACGATAGGGACCCGAATAATAGAATATCTTCTATTTTTTGAATTAAATTACTAATGAAGATATCCAAAACTTGAAATCACAAATTGTGATTTCAAATGATTAAATTTTAAAAAGTAAGCGTAAATGCGTTCAACAGATATAATTCCTCTAGAAAGAATAGAAAAGCATATTTATCTGATTCGAAACCAGAAGGTAATGCTAGATTTTCATCTTGCTGAATTATATGGAGCTGAAACCAAAATTTTAAACAAAGCAGTAGCCCGAAATTTAGACCGCTTTCCAGAAGATTTTATGTTTCAGCTAAACAAAAGTGAATGGGATTCTTTGAGGTTCCAAATTGGAACCTCAAAGAAAGGTAGAGGTGGTAGGCGTTTCTTACCATATGCCTTCACTGAGCAAGGTGTGGCTATGTTGTCCTCTGTATTGAGAAGTAAGCGGGCAGTTGAAGTAAATATTCAAATTATGAGAACATTTGTTAAACTCAGAAAAATGTTATCCACTCATAAAGAGCTGGCTCAAAAACTCAAAGAACTTGAACTTAAATTTGAATCTCACGATGAACAAATCATAGCGATCTTTGAAGCAATTAATCAATTACTCCAACCGCCTGAAAGACCAAAAAGACAAATTGGTTTTCAAGTAAAAGAACCAAAATCAAAATATTCAAAGAAGAGATGAAATGAATTTCAAAATACCATTCGATGCAGTTCAGAAAATTCACGATCAAGATTCCCTTTTCAAATTTCTTCGAGAGCATCTCAATTGGAAACTCGATGAAGATTTATCTTTTGAGGATTTAACTTATTTCTGGGATACTGATGAATTTGGATATAAGAAAAATTTCTTCAAAGGTTCAACTATCCATCAGCTGCGTCCATTCAGTAAGCACCAGGCATGGGGAATTTTTATAATAAATCTTAAAACTTCACGATTAAGCATTACTGAGCTTCGAAATATAATTCGGGGGCTTGTTCCATCAGTCAGGAAGATAAAAGATTTCCCAACGTGGAAACCCGAACATCTTTTATTCATTTGTACTCACGATTGGAAAAATTATACGCTTGCTCATTTTACAGGCGATAAACCACAAACTGCAAAGCTTTCGACCTTCGGGTGGGAATTCAATTCAAGCTATCTGCGGACTGTGTGCGAGCATAACCTTTCTTCACTAGTTTTACCCGAAGATTTAGATTTATTTGGTGAGATCAATTCTAATGTCTGGATCAATCAGTGGAAAGAAGCATTCAACGTTAAAAAAGTCACCGATAAATTCTTTGAAGAAATAAAAGAAGTCTTCAATGAGATTTATAAGAATTATATTCATGGAATTAAAAGTGTTGGTGGAAAAATCGCATTCACTCAGCTTCTGATCAACAGATTGCTTTTCCTAAAATTCCTTGAAAGAAAGGGCTGGCTCTTTACAAGCAAGGATGATCCGATTGAAATCCGACAAGATTATCTCAACATTCTTAAATCAAAATATGGTGAACAGAACCTTTGGGAATATTTCTTTTACTTTTTATTCCATCATGGATTGAACCGTTTTGATGCTGGCGGTAAAAGAGATTTGACTAATGAAATCATAAACAAAATCGGTTATGTTCCGTTCTTGAATGGAGGACTGTTTAGGTTAACTCAGCTTGATAAAGATGCTAAAGTCGATAACGAAACATTCG
>CAZNDS010000303.1:0-2351 GCA_964571865.1 uncultured Ignavibacteriaceae bacterium
TACCACTGTTCCAACATTTTGTTGAGTTTCTATCTCAATTTGTGAATTCATGCGTTCAAGATATCGTTTTGTCAAGGCTAATCCTAAACCAATCCCTTCATAAGGACGGCTAATACCAACTCTCTCCTGGCTGAAGGATTCAAATAAATGCTTTTGGTATTTTTCAGACATTCCTATTCCTTCATCCTTAATCTTCACGATAACGTGATCCTTTTCTATGTCAGTCGATACTTCTATTTTACCTTTTGTACTATATTTTATCGAATTATTCAGAATATTTAATATCGAGTTTTCTAAACAATATGAATCTGCCAATACTTTTATTTCTTCAGCGGGGAAATTAACCACCAAGTCCAAATTCTTTTTATCAGCTAAGACTTTCATAGAACCGCAAGCTTGAATAAGAACTTCTTTTAACGGTATAGGATGTAAATTAATTTGAAATTCTCCTGCTTCAATACGTGAAATATCTAACATCTTTGTAATTGTATCTATTAACCTTTGACTATTGCTATAGATAAAATTAAAATAAATTTGATTTTGCTCATCATTAGGATCGCTGTAAAGTTCTCTAACAACATCATTGTATCCAATAATAACATTTAAGGGAGTTCTTATCTCATGAGACATCGCAGAGATAAAACCGCTTTTCAAACGATTGGCTTCTTCGGCTTTTTCTTTAGCTGCAATTAATTCAAGTTCTGCCTTTTTCTTTTGCGTAATATCACGAAGAACAGATATAACGGTATCCACAACACCATTCTTTTTATGAAAGGTAGTTTGAACATCGCAATAAATTTTAGTTCCATCCTTCTTAAGCAACTCCATCTCCTTTTTAACAAAAGGAATATTCTCTTTTATTGCTATTGTTAATTTTTCTCCATAGTCTAAATATGAATTTTCATCCGGGTAAAACATTCTTGTAGTTTTACCAATGATCTCACTATGATCATACCCAAACAAGTCATGGACTGCAGAGTTTGTGCGTTGAATAATTCTATCAGGTATAGAAACAGTAAAAATTGTATCAGCTATTGAATCGAATAAAATAGTCAGGTAATTTTCATTTGCTTTAAGTTTATCTGCAGCTATTTTGGGCACAGTAACATTCTTTAAAGTAAAAATGAAAAACTCCACTTCTTGGTTTTCATCTAGAATCGGAACAAGCCCAATATCCCAATAAGTTGTGCCCCACTCAGGATGATCGGGAAAGATAAAGGGTCGCGCGTTTTTACTATAAACATATTTGCCGCGTTTAACGTCTTCGGCTTCCTCCTTGAAATCGGATGGATACATTTCAAAATGATTACGCCCGGTAAATTCATATACTTCTCGCTGGCACTCCTTTGCATAAGTTTCATTAACACGTACAAAGTTGAAATCCTTATCAAGAATAACAAAGCAGTCTTGCGAATATTGAAAGATTAGATCCATCATGCGTGCTTGCTCGCGAATATGCTTCTCAGCGAGCTTTCGCTCGGTGATATTGCTTGCAATTACCATTCCGGCAAAAACGTTTCCGTTTGAATCTTTAATTGGAATAACTTGCTGATGATAATGAAGCTCTCCAAATACATGCTCGAATGTAGTTGCCTCACCGTTTAATGCTTTATCATAAAGAGGGGCAAAAAGATTCTGAACTTCGGGAGGAAAAGCTTCTGAAAGAGTATGACCTTGAACAAGGTTCTTATCAAATCCGCTTTTTACAATTTCTTCCCCGCCCGCTATTAAATAGCGGTGTTCATTATTGAATAGCAGAACCGCCGTATTTGGAATTGAATCTACCAATTGACGGTACAGCTGTTCACTTTCTTTTATCTTACGCTGTTGTGCTCTCTTTTCAGTTTCATCTTGGAAAGTTAAAACCAACCCGATAACAGAACCATCAATATCATAAATTGGAGCGCCGGTGTCTGTTATGGGAATTTCAACACCCTTTTTAGAAATAAGAATTGTGTGATTTGCAATTTCTTTAACTATACCTTGTTTGAAAACTTTTTCTACAACGTTATTTTCTATTAGTCCGGTTTCCTCATTTTTTACTTTATAAACTTCCGCAACGTATCTTCCTTTTGCTTCACGTAATCTCCAAGCGGTTAATTCTTCAGCAATATTATTCATATAATTTATTTTACCATCAAGATCAGTTGTAATAACACCGTTACCAAGACTATCAGTTGTAACTTTAAATTTTTCTTGCGCTTGCCAAACCTCTCTTTCTTTTTTGTATAACTCTCGATAAATACCTTTTTGGCGGTAGTTATAAATAAACGAAAAACTTGCTGATACAAATAGTACCAAAAGCATACTTATACCAACAATTATATAGGCAGTAGTCTTCAAAGCAGAAA
>CAZNDS010000303.1:2372-3286 GCA_964571865.1 uncultured Ignavibacteriaceae bacterium
TGGTCAATTTTTGCATTCATAATCCAAGAAGTACCGGGAACATGTTGAATGTGAGTTAATACTTTTTCCCCTCGGTAATCTACACCTTCATAAATACCTTGATAACCCAAAACTCCTTTAACTGCCGGAAGCTCTGTTTGTGTTAATGGGAACTTCACATTCCAAGCAGTATTTTTTTTATGCCGTAATTCATTCATAAAAACTACGTGATCACCCATTCTTTTAGCTATGACGGTTTCTGCAGTTTTGCTTTGTGTAGGCCATGACTGAATATACGGGAACAAGAAAAGGTTAGGATCTATAATAAAAACTAAAACTGCAATTGTTTCTTTTCTATCATTTACAAGTGGTGCTGTAATGTTATAATGAACTTTATCATGTATACTACATTTAAAAAGATCTGTAAATGTAACCTCTTGCTTTTTTGAAGTTTCAACAATCGTATTAATTAAAACGGAATCCAATTCTTTATATAAACTATTAGCAGAAAGTATTATTTCACCCGTTGGGAACGTAAGCAAAACATCCTCGTATCTAACATATTTCATAGGTATGCTTAATCTTTGAAAAATAGCCGATTTCAATTCAATATCACTTTTATTGCCAAGCCATTTTTCAACTCCATCAACAAATAAAGGTGATGATGATATTACTACGGCATCATTTTTTCTTTCAAGTTTCCACTGAACAATTTGATCTACTTTAAGTGAGGCAATAGCTTTCAGCTCGTTATGTTTTTCTAACTTTATTTTGCCTTCTTCATTTTGATAATAAACAAAACCGGCAATAATGATAAGAGAGCTAATAATTATTGTTAGAACAAGAATTTGAGATTTGCTTACAAAATTAATTTTGCGTTTCATATTGAAATATCCTTAAAACAATTCTGGATTGTTCTGTTAATATTAATTTTA
>CAZNDS010000304.1:0-882 GCA_964571865.1 uncultured Ignavibacteriaceae bacterium
AATAGTAGGAAAAAGTGTATATATAATTAATTTCGTAAATTGTTTTAAATATAAAATAAATAACGAAGAGACAATGAATGAAGTAAAAAGAAAAAAAGAATAAGAAATAAACTATTTTTCTTTGTTTTTATTGTAGTATTTTTTTAAATTAATGTAAAGGGAAAGGAGTGAGAATTACAGAACATGATAACATTTGATTCAGGGAAAGATAATGTTTTATCTTTGAGAAAGAAGTTAATTTTAAAAAACTTTATCATACCGATTTTTATTGCCCTCATCGTTTGTTTACTCTTTATTTTACTTTATAATCAAATCATTTATCACAAAATCGTTACCAGAAATGCCCACCTTATCATAGGAGACTAGGCTCCTCCTTTTGAGCTGGTAAGTACAAAAGGTACTACAATTAGTACAAAATATCTTAAGAGTAAAGTTATTATTCTCTTTTTCTTTAATGCAACATGTAACTCATGTCTAGAAGAAGCACCTCTTTGGTATAAGGTGAAATTAAAATATGAGAATCCTAATATTGAATTTATAGGAATAAGTACTTCTTTCATTGATGAAATCGAAAAATTTCTTACACAGACCGAACTAGATTTCACTGTGTTACTTGATGATGGTAGTATAAGGAAAAAATATGATGTTTCTATGGAAAACGAAGTATTTTTAATAGACCGTGAAGGGAAAATAAATTTCCGCAGTAAAGATATTCCTATCGATGAGGGACTTACAATTTTTGATCTGAAACTAAAAAACCTTTTATAAGGTAAAATTTAATTGAGCTTGATTAATAATATACAAAATTTCGTTAATTCGGTAAGCAGGACAACTTTTTATATAACAATCATTTTGTTTTTACTTATTGATACAGTAATATTA
>CAZNDS010000304.1:942-3279 GCA_964571865.1 uncultured Ignavibacteriaceae bacterium
TTGAAAATTTTAAATATGGCGACATTTTATCTCGAGATAAAATAATCGAGATTGTTTCTCTACCTAAAAAATACGCAAGCAATAAATTACTTATTGCCTTTTTAAATCAATCAAAATCAACATTATTAAGAGAATTAGCTTATCTCGATTTGCTTTCTAAAATGTATGAACGGCATGGATTGTTAATCATTCCTATAATTAAAACGATTGAACATGAACTGATTGATAAATATAAAAAAAGGTTAAATCTTTCCATTCCATTAATTAATGATACAACAGGAAATATTTCAATTTTTTTTAACGTTAGAAATAACAATGGGGGACTTATATTTATCGACTCGAATGATACAATTCGTTTTGTACTATCATCACTTTTAGATGAACATATTACCAGAAAACTTGTGGAGTCCGAAATACTTGGATATAATAAGATAGGATTTAGCAAAGATGAATTTGATAATCAGCTTAAACCATTCACAGACATTAGTTCTGTTAAACTATATGATTTGAGTAATCATAAAGAGAAAAAATTGAAAAATATTCTTACAAATCGACCAGCTTTATTAACACTTGTTGATCCGATGAGCTCATTTGGTAAAAGTGAAACAGACCGCATTGAAATATTGAATAAATTATTTAAACGAAAAAGGATTCAAAGGAAGATCTTTTGCAACATCAGAACACTTACTTAAAGTTTCTGAATATTGTACAAATTTAAATCAGAAAAAGCCAACTACAAGCATTTTAACTGATCCAAAAGGAATAGTCGTATACCTTGAAGCCCTTGATGATAATGAAGACGTGCTTATAAATAAGATAAAAAAAATCGTTTCAACACATTATCCGTGAAACACTTTATATGAATACGAGAAAAATATTACTTATTATTGCTTCGATGGCGACTATAGCAGCTATTATGCTTCACGTTTTAATTAATACAGGTAAAAACTCAGACGAGATTATTGAATTGGAAACCGCCAATTTAAACAATACAAAACAATTTAAATACAAAATGGAATTTTTAATTGGCAATCAATACGGTAATAAGAATGAAATTTTTTCCCAACCTCGTTTAGCAGTTGGCAATAATGGTGATATTTATGTCTCGGATCTGCGTAATGATAGGCTTATTCGCTTTGATAAAAACGGGAAATTCATAAAAACAATTGGAAAAACGGGACAAACTGCAAATGATTTTTTATATCCCTATTGTATCACCGTTGGAAGGGACAATTATATATATGTACTTGAGACATTAAATAAAAGAATAAAATGTTATGATGAAAATCTTGATTTGATACGGACAATAAAACCATCCGAATTTTTTGGATCAAATTTTATCGTGAATTCAAAAGGGCAAATATATTTGAGAACCTTGGAGCCAGAAATATTATTTTCTATCTTTGATTCTCGCGGTAAAAAGATTGCCCACATCAACAAACCAAGCAATATCGTTATCTGTGATAATCTAAAAATTTCTTATAGCTTTGATGCTGCCTTAGATAAAAATGATAATCTATACATTGCATATTTATTTTCTGATTCTTGTTTTATTTACAAATATAGTAATATTGAATCAAAAATAATGAAGATTAATCTTTTACTGCCTGATAGAATACACAGCTCACAATTTAAAATTTGTAATTTTATATTTACAAGTGGAAATGATAATTATCTGTACCTTCTACTAATGCCTTTAAATTTATTATATAAACTTGATACTGATGGTGGGATAAAAGGACGAATATTGTTGAGCGTTTTTAATCAAGACATAATGCCAGTTTTCATTTCATTGGCAATTGACAATGAAAGCAATATTTACTTAACTGATTTCAAGGATAAGATTTTTAAGTATATACCGATTAATTCTAAATAACCTATAAATTATTACCATTGCAGGATTATTATAATAAGAAAGGAGGTGAGAAAATATGAGAATATTATTAGTTATAATAACATTGATATTAACATTAGGAACAATTATATCAACTCTTGCTCCTAAGGCGTTTGCTGCCACCCCTGACAAACCTTGCTCGTGTGCTGTAACTTGTATGTATAAGGGCAATGTAACACAATGCCAATGCAGTGGTTGTGGCTCTTGTTTATGCTATTGTGAAGATATTCGGTGGGCTAGATGCGACTGTGGAATTTGTGGCCCAGTATAACCGTAATTTAATATATAGTTAAATTACTAATTTTAGGACTTGAGCTTATTACTCAATTCATCATAAGTCTTGCAATGGTAATATTTAATGCGGCATTCTAAATTTATATCATAAAATAAAAACATTATGTATCTTAGTATAATTAGCAAAAAAGGAAATTGTCTTTCTAATT
>CAZNDS010000305.1:0-3261 GCA_964571865.1 uncultured Ignavibacteriaceae bacterium
AATAGAACAGGGAAGAAACATGAAAAAAAATCTAATTTTAATACTCGGTGGATTTTTACTAAGCATATACAATAGTGCTATTGCCCAAAATTACGGAAGCTGGAAGATTATATCTTCTCTTAACACCCCGAGAGCAAATCATTCCTCAACCGTCTTACCGAACGGTAATATCCTTGTTACTGGCAGCACTGGCTCTCCTAATTTTTTATCAAGCTGTGAGATTTACGATACTCTTCTAAAAACTTGGCGTTATACTAACCCAATGAAAACAGGCAGAAGTCTCCACAAAGCTATTTTACTCAACAATGGAAAGGTATTGGTTGTAGGCGGATTCATGATTCGCTCGTGTGAATTGTTTGATCCAAGTACCGAAACTTGGAGTTTTACAGACTCTTTAATAATAAAAAGGTCATTTGATTTAACAGTTTCTTTATTAAATGACGGTAATGTATTAGTGACAGGTGGTCGTGCTTATAGTGATGATTTTAGATACTCTATGATATTAAACGATTGTGAAATATACAATGCTGGAACAGGACTTTGGAATTCAACTGATACGCTAAAAATTGCAAGAACTATGCATACTGCTACTTTTTTATTAGATGGTAGGGTTTTGGTAACTGGAGGATATGGTGAAAATCAAAAATTTCTTAATTCCTGCGAAATTTATAATCCGAGCACAGGTACCTGGGCATTTGGTGATTCATTAAATATTGCAAGAAGGGGACATAGTGCAACTTTGTTACCAAACGGTAAAGTGTTGGTTGCAGGAGGTAGAAATGACCATGATTCATGGTTAAGAAGCTGTGAGGTATATGATCCTCAATTAAATACTTGGGCCCTCGTAGACTCAATGATATTTCCACGAGAGGGACATTCGGGAATTTTAGTATCGGACAGTGTGATATTGTTTTCTGGGGGAGGTATGAATTCTACTACTTGGGAATTATACAATGCAAATAATTTTACTCCTTTGTATTTGGAGTTGTTACCTCTTTACAAAATTATTCATGATATTTTACCATTCCCTAACAATAGAGCAATTAGTATTGGAGGTTGGGCACGTTCTGGAATAGCAATTTACCCAACAGACACATGCTTAATTTATGAGTATAATTTAACTTCGGTGAAGATTGAGAATAATGAAGCCCCTAAATCATTTAACTTATTCCAAAATTATCCCAACCCATTTAATGCTCAAACAATAATAACATATCAAGTTCCAGAGAATGAATTTATCTCTATAAAGATATTTAATTCCCTTGGAGAAGAGTTATTAACACTTGATGAAGGTATAAAAGAAACTGGCACCTATAAGATCTCCTTCGATGGCAGTAAACTAAGTACTGGAGTATATTACTGCAGATTAATTTCCCGGAACTATTTCAAGACTATTAAGATGTTGATCATAAAATAATTTTAACAGAGAAAATTAAAACAAATAAAATGGGAGTTTTAAAATGATATCAAATAAGTTCTTGAAAATAAAAATTATGAAAATAATCATACTTTTAACGAGCATCACACTAAATGCTCAGCTTGTAAAGATCACACACCCTAATTTAATAAGTGAGTCAGATATATATGTTGATGAAAATGGAAATCGTTATTCAGATTTAATAACGATAAAGTTTAAAGAAAAAATTATAGACATACCGCGAGGACAAAAATCTGCTCAAATAAACAATGTGAATAACACGGGCTTAAAAAATTTCTTTTTGTCATTGAAAAACAGATATGGTGATGTTCAGATTGTAAAGGTATTTCCATCTGAGATATGGGGAGATACGTTGAGGATTAATAAAAGAACTTTAGCATTTGTCTCAATTAAAGACCTATCCCAATTTTTTAAAATTAAGTTTGGTAAACTTGTTCCAATAGATTCGATTATATTAGCAATAAAGCAGCATCCGCTTATTGAATCTGCTAACGAACCGATACAAGCTTACACAACTATTGAACCGAATGATTCGTTATACATTTACGGAAATAAATGGTCATTTGTCAAAATTAATGCACCTTATGCTTGGGATATAACAAAAGGTCTTTCAACCGTCAAAATTTCTATTAATGATCACTTTTCTGGTTCATCCCAACCACATATTGACTTGGCTGAAAAGATTGTTCGTCATTTTGGTTTATTTGGTGGACATGGTCAAGCGGTTGCAGGTGTAGCAGGAGCCATGACTAATAATAGTATCGGAATCGCAAGTCTTGGCTGGAATTTAAAAATCATGCAGCATAGGATAGCATCTGAAATTGATTCAGCCATATATGCGGGAGCGGATGTAATCAACTGCAGTTGGGTGACTTTTTATGATTATGCAGAGATAAGAATTCCAATATATAATGCAATAGTACAGGGTATTGTTTGTGTTGCTGCTGCTGGTAATAATGAGCCTCCAGTTCCAGGTATTCGATATCCAGCCGCATATCATTTTGGCTCGGCAGGTCAAGTCATAGCTGTAAGTGGAACAAAATTATATGATGGTGTTGAAAAATTTGTTGAAAGTTGGAATTACAGCCCAGGTAATGACCCTATTAACGACCCAATTAATTCATTTATCGATATTGGCGCACCAGGTTGTGATGTTCCAATACTCGGGTATGGTAGTACAGGTTATGGAATTGGATGCGGAACCTCTGTTGCAGCACCTTTTGTAAGTGCTTTATCGGGATTAATTTTATCAATAAATAGCACATTTACACCTGTGCAGGTATACGACATAATTACAAAAACTGCAGATAAAATTGGTCAATATCCTTACAGTAATATCGGGTGGAATCGTTATCTTGGTTATGGTAGAATAAATGCACATAACGCAGTAAATGTGGCCCGAGGGCATCCAGCCAAACCAAGAAATTTAACACTGACAAATATTAATGGACATCCAGTTTTAAAATGGTCAAAGAATTCAGAAACAAATTTGATTTGGTATAAAATTTATAGAGCTCGCACTACTGGCGGAGAACCAACAATATTTGATTCTGTAGCTTATAAATCATATACTGATACCACTTGGGAAGATGTTAATATTACAATTGGCGGTGGAACTTATAAAGTTTTTTATAAAGTTTCGGCAGTAAATAACTCCTATAAGGAGTCGGTTTTATCAGACTACGCTTGGGCACATTATGATCCTGAAATGCAGAAAATCAACATAAAAATATATAATTACTCTTTAAGTGAAAACTATCCAAATCCATTCAACCCAAAAACTATAATCAAATACTCAATTGGTAATGGACAATGGATGATGG
>CAZNDS010000306.1:0-2387 GCA_964571865.1 uncultured Ignavibacteriaceae bacterium
AATATTCAAGAAAAGGGAAGACATAATTGTTTATTTGTTCTCGCTCGATGGAGGGATGAAACCAAAAATGTGCAATCGCTTTTTTCTCAACTGCCTTTTCAACGTACTTTTTCATTTTCCACAGTACATAATTGTAGTCCCACCCTTCTTCAGCAAGGTCAAAAGCAAGTGAATCGTGAATAGCAAGTAGATTTGGGGAAATTCTTTCAGGGTATCCAATCTCTTTCATATCATTGGAATTGTATCGGACAACATTATATCCCCACTTTTCGAGCAAATCAAAGTGTCCGTGGGAATTACCGGGAAAAACAAATGATTCCATTTTTACTCCAAACTTATTCGCAGCATCTTCACAAGCGCCTAAATCTGCTTCGATTAATTCGTTACTGCTGTACTTTTCGGAATAATCGATATGTGAAAAAGAATGGCATCCAATCTCATGACTAACATTAGAATTCAAAATCATTTCTATTAAGTCCGGCGCGTAAAATTCCGGATGAGTTTTATAATTACCGCAAGGATCAATATCAAACCAATCCCCTTTATCATATTTCCAGAATTCATTTTCAAAATAATTCGGCCTTTGCATATTAAAATGTGCTTTATTATTCTTACAATAACAAGAATCAAGAAAAAGATGCCCAACTGTTGCCCAGGTTACTGGAATTTCCAATTCACTAAGTTTATTCAAAATAATTGGGAAATTTTCTCTTTCTCTTTGTGCCATCTCTAAAGCATTAACATTTCTTTTAGAATAGCGCCAAGCCCAGGCGAGTTCAAAGTCGGCGGAGATTATTACTACCCCTTTTTCTAAATTTAATCTGTTTGATGAATCATAAATTGGTTTATTTAATAATCTAAAAACTACTTTTGAGGTAATTACTTTTCCTTTTTGTGGAAGCAAATCCCGAAAAGTATTATAAATCTTTTTCATCAAGTATTTAGAGACATAGTCAATAGTTGTGTAAATTTATTTTGATTAGGCAGCGGTGACATATGTTTTATCTGATAATTTATTTAATTCAATTTTCATAAGATTCCAATTATTAATCCTTCGCCATCTTCTCTGCGATTCAGTCAACACTTTAAAAATTAAATAAACCGCTGATTGACGAGTCTTAATTCTCCTTGCAGCATTTGTTCTTAACTTAACTGTGGCAAATATAGACTCTATAGGATTCGTAGTCTTAATACTCTTCCAATGTCCCTTTGGAAAAGAGAAGTAACTTAACAATCGATCTTCTGCTTCCTCGAGTGACTCAACAGCTCTTGGATATTTTATCCTATATTTTTCCTTAAACAGCTTTATCAGTTCTTCTGACTTTTCCTTAAAGCCTTCAAGGGCTAGTTCTTCAAGTATATCGTTACTACTTGATTGTCTGAGTTCTTTTAGATATTCTGTCATTGCAGTGGCTCCTTTTTTAATTTTTATGTTATCCTATTTTAGGGGTCACTGCTTACTTTTCAAAATCTATAATTTTACACAACTTTTGAAGTTAACTCGTATTTACTAAAATTTTCTTATAATATTTACTTGCTTTATCAATAATAACTTTAGGGCTATAAGAATCTTCATAAATCTTTTTATTACTTAAACCCATGTTTTTGCATAACTTTTTATCATAAGTCAGGTTTATAATTGCCTTTAACATGTGTTCAATATCCCCAGGTGCGGTTAATATTGCGCCACCATGATTATTAATAATTTCCACAATACCACCAACATTTGTAGATAATATTGGTAATCCGAAGGCCATAGCTTCTAATATAACAAGTGGGAATGCATCCCAATATGTAGGGGAAAAAAATAGATCAGAATTTGAAAGAAATTCTTCTTTTTCTTGCCCCATTACTAAACCATGCAATATCACTATATCATTGAGTGAATGAGTTTCAATTTCTTTATAAATTTCGGTTGTTTCTTTTTCCGACATTCCTGTTCCAAGCACGTCAAAACGAATATCTTTTATACCCTTTTGCTTAATAATTTTTGCAATATCTAGTAAATCATAAATTCCTTTGTCTTTTACCAACCAACCAATATATAATACTCTAAATAGATTAGAATTTCTATTTTCATTTTTAACTCCGCCAAAAATTTTAACACACGGGGGTAACACTTCTATCCGTTCAGGATTAATAAAATTACCAGCTATATTTTTGTTTTTGGGCGATAAGACAGCAATTAAATCGGGCGTTCTGATACAAAACTCAAAAATATATTTAGTAGCTTTTTTACACCCTGGGAAAAATACTTTGTTGCTGATTAAATCATCATGTATATGCCATATTATTCTTTTGTGCGTAAGTTTGACAATAACAATTGAAATCCAATTACCCAAAAAAGATAAATCCCTCTCAAGGAGTAATATTTTCCCCATATCTCT
>CAZNDS010000306.1:2397-3256 GCA_964571865.1 uncultured Ignavibacteriaceae bacterium
AACCAGATCAATTTTGTTTTTTTTAACTTTTAGAAAAATCTTAATAGCAATTATGAAATGTCTTAATACCCTTTCAATAGAAGGCATTTTCACTTTATCTGATTGACCCGGTAAAGTTTTGGTTGAGGTATCAAAAATATAATGTTCAAATTCGCTTTTAGTAAATGAACTAACAAAATTATTTATCGAAACGTTTAATCCACTATATGGCGGTGGGAATGGACCAATATGAAGAATTCTATATTTTTTCATTGAATTTTGTAGCATACAGCTGGAGTGAAAAAAATTTTTGCTGCTCGAGCAAGTGATCTTCAGTAATTCCCAAATTAATTAAACATTTTAGTCCAGAATGATTAACCAAACCTTTCGAATTAAGCTTTTCACTTTCTTGCGAAAACAATTTTTCAGCCCATTCTTCAGCATTAAATTCTCTGTATTTACTCCATTTTCTTATCTTACTTTGCAAAAATACTTGTGACCCAACAAACAAAGCTGAACATGGATAAAACAAATATTTAGGGGCAAAACCATGATCTGTTATATATTCTAATAATTCAGGTTTATTTTTTTTAAGAATATGAGCGTAATAAATTTGAGAGTTAAGCCGTTCACTAATGGTCGGTTTGATAAAAGTATTATTAATTGCAGAAAACGGTGATTTCAGAATTAGCTCTACAAACTCGTCGTCAAAAAACGGGAATCTGTTTGTAGCAAATATTCTTTCGGCATGAACTTCTGCTCCAAAATATTTTCGTAATGCATCCTTTATGAAATACGTAAAAATATATTGATTCTTAGACAAGTATTTTCTGTTCAGGTACTTTGTATTCCAGCTTTCAATAACAGCATTTTTGTTTTT
>CAZNDS010000307.1:0-1659 GCA_964571865.1 uncultured Ignavibacteriaceae bacterium
TTGCAAGTATAAGAATAAGTTTTGGTAAATCTACGACACGTAAACAGCTTGATGACGTCTTGATGGCAATCAAAAGTCTTATTGATAAGTGAGTTTAACACTGCCTAAGTATGAGTAAATCAAAAGCAGGAAACGAAATAAATCCGGAAGATTGCGCCTTTTACGGGCAGTTTGATAATGGGAACAATGGCACACGAGAGTTCTTCGAAGTTTATCCGGCTTTCCAAGAAAAAGGACAAATTATCACTGCTTCGAGGCGATATGTCGTAATCCCCAATATAGCTCCTATTACCGCCGATCATTTATTGGTGATTCCAAAGAACCATTTTCGTTCCTTCGCTTCACTACCACAATCATTTTCCATGGAGCTTAAAAATATTATCGCTGATATTTTACACAAGATGAAGGTTTTTCACCCCGATTCAGAAATCATTACTTTTGAACACGGCATGGGGACGATTGGTGAACAAACGATAATGTGCGGAGGATGTGGCAGAACAGAACATGCGCATCTTCACATTTTACCGATACCTGATAAAATAAAAGGTAAGCACGCTGGTCAGGAAATAAAAGAGATAATCTCCAGAGATTTTAATCTTGTAATTAGCGAAAGTTCACCATTACCGGAATTCAACATCGGCCATCTTACAAGGGAGCTGCCATATCTTTACTTGTGGTCAGATACACTTGATTCTTCCTTTGTATTCATCCAGGATTCCACAAAAGTTATCATTCCTTCGCAACTTATCCGAAGAATATTAGCTGAAAAGATTCTTGGCGTTGAAAAAAGTGAACAAAGTAAGTGGGACTGGAGAGAATACATTTTATTCAATGCAAAGCAAGGGCAACAAACAATATCAGGCACTCTAAACCGTTGGGGAACTATAAATAAATTAAAATGAAAATATGGAAAAGATGCCAAACAGAGAAAATATGGATGTAACAACCGAACAAATAAAGGCGAAGCTTATTGAAGCTTATAGTAAAAAAGCCGAGGAGTATGGGGTGAAGCGCAACGAGAAGTTCGACGCGTTTCTAGAAAAGGAAATTCGGCACTTTATTGACTCCGTAAAACAAGTGGGTACTAAAGTAGCAGACCTGGGTTCTGGTCCTGGAAATGAGAGTTTAGCTTTTAAGGAAGCAGGGCTTGAGCCGGTGTGTGTGGATATATCTCCGGAAATGGTTGAGCAATGCAAGCAAAATGGGTTAGAAGCTTATGTCATGGATTTTTACAATCTAAATTTTCCAGATGAAAGTTTCGCCGGCAGCTGGATGTCCTTTGCCTTACTGCATGTTCCAAAACAGGAAGCAGAATCAGTTATCAGAGAAATCAACAGGATTCTTGTTAAAAACGGAGTTTTTTATGTTTCTCTTTTTGAGGGCGAAGGCGAAGGCCTGAGAAAGGAAGATATAAAGCGCTTTGGAGTCGAGAGATATTTTTCTTACTATAAACCGGACGAGTTGGAAAAAATTCTCTCACCGCATTTTGAGATTGCAAAATCAGAAAGATTAGATATTAGTCCGCGACCGACGATTAGTTTTGAGTGCATTAAAAAATCTTTGCCATGAAAGAAAAATTTCCAGAACAGCCATCTCAAGAATTATCCGGGGAATCGGAGGAGGTTTCTATTGAACGAGCAGAAGTAGAACATGATGCCG
>CAZNDS010000307.1:1713-3253 GCA_964571865.1 uncultured Ignavibacteriaceae bacterium
GATTGAAACGAGATTATTTGAGCCGGATGTTCCTATAGAAAAAATAGAAGAGGCATTTCAAACAATGCCAGCTGATCGCGGATTTACTATCCGATTTTCCTATAAAGATGCTTTGAACTTGCCGAGGGGATTTTTCCAAACACCCCAAGAGTGTCTGGAGTTTATTAAAAAAGAACGCAGGGATTACGCTATCATTGTTCAAGAATACACGCGATTGATGAATTCTTTTGAGCTTTACTCCGATGGAAATCTATCTTATCTTCAAGCATTGCCAGGCATCTGGGAAGTTGATACTAAAGAAGCTCCCGATGTAATTCAGGGAAAGGGAGGAGATTTTACTATTTGGCGGTTTCGACAACCGCGCCAAGTAAAATTCATAAATAATGAGAGGAAGTTTCATACGACAGAAAAAGATCCTTTTACCTTGGAGCAATTGCAGGAATTTTACAGAAAACTTGAACCGTACAAAGATAGGCTGGAAGCAGTAAGAAAAATCTTTAACCCGCTCTTTTGTCACTTCTACGAAGATGACAAAGGAAGATTCTGTTTTATTAACCTAAGAGATGTTGAGGAATTTACTATCAACGAAGATAGTCCGTCTAATTTCTGTATCATTAAAAATAGTTCCGATGTTGAAAAGTGGGACGGTAGTACTCCGATATTATTTGATGTGCAAACTGAAAGAGGTGATGATACGCCGTTAGTAGCAACCATTGAATCTTTACGAAATAAAGGAGTTGATTCGGTTTTTGTTAATTACGGAATTCTTTCCCATCCCGCGATTCTTTTGCGTGAGGCCGGTATTCAAGTGCATCAGTCATATCAACTATACGAAAAAGAACATATACCGGCCGAAGGTGCTCAACTTAAAAGAGGGGAAGAACGACCTATTATTTCTAATCTTGAGGAGATTGTGGGGGCAGAAATAGGCGTAACTGCCGATGAAAAAATTGAGCAGGCGTCACGCAGCCCTGAAATAGTCGGGTTAGACCAGATACAAGAAGAAGACTCCATCCTTGTTGGTGGAAAAGCTTACAATCTTGGCAAGATTGCTGGTGCTGGTTTTTTGGTTCCAAAAGGATTTGTTATCACGGCACGTGCTTTTAGAGAGTGGTTGGATAATCAAGGTGAGATCAGTGATAAAACTACAGATAAAATCAATCACGCTTTTCAAGCGCTAAATATGAAAAATGTTGCCGTTAGAAGTTCTGCAACGATTGAGGATTTGTCTGGCGCAAGCTCGGCTGGTGTCTATAAAACGACCCTCAATGTTAAAAAGGAAACATTATTTGATGCAATAAAAGAAGGTTTTAAATCTTTCTCTGATCCAAACGCTGAAGCTTATCGGACAGGTATGCTTATTAAGGAGAAGGCTGACATGGCGCTTATTGTTCAGGAAATTATTGGCGCGAGAGTCTCAGGAGTGATCTTTACTCGCAACCCTTTGAATCCAGACGCTCAAGAATTCGTAATAAACTCCACTTTTGGTCTTGGGGAACCACTAATGTCAGGAAAAATATCTGGTGACACTTTCGTAATA
>CAZNDS010000308.1:0-846 GCA_964571865.1 uncultured Ignavibacteriaceae bacterium
AGGATTAGCTATTGCCTCAATGAAAAGCTGGAATGGATTAACATAATGGAAGAAATATTAAAACTAATACTTGTTCAAAAAGAACCAATAGCCCTTATTCTTTCATTATCAATATTAGGAATTATAGGAGTGGTATTGTTATATCTTAAAACTTTAAAGAGGGTAATGAAAAATGACTTTCACGAAGTTCCCGATATATTAAAGTCTATTGATAGAAGAATTGAAAAACAAAATGATAAACTTGATAAACACCTTGAGTATTTAATTAAAATTTATAGCAATACTTCAAAATAATATGAACGAAGAAATATACAAAAAAATAAAAGATATTGAAAATGATAAGAAATTAAACAAAGAAGAGAAAGAGAAGCAAATTATTGTTGAGCTTGAAAAAGAGGCGGAAGAACTTCGCAAACAACCAATGGATAAAAAGATTTATCCCGCCCAAGCGTAATATGGATAATGAACAATTACAAATTGAAAATATTGAGCTAAAAAACAGATTATCAAATTTGGAACAACGATTTGCTGATTTTCAGAATAATTTTGATTTTCATAATCATAAAGGAATGGGAGACGGACAACAATTTAGCGGTTATAGAAAAATGATTGCATCCGATATTATTTTAGACGGCGGCAGAGTAGGAACAATACAGGTCGCAGGAGAGACTATTTCTGGAGCTAATTGTCCTCTTACTATTCTTAATGATGGAATAAATGATGAAAAACAGCGAGGTATGAGTTTCGGAACTATTTTATGGAATGCTGACACTGCTAATGAGCAAATAGCAGGGGGGATTACGAGCGCCACAACCCTTAATGTTAATAAGGAATATAATGGTTGCG
>CAZNDS010000308.1:856-3252 GCA_964571865.1 uncultured Ignavibacteriaceae bacterium
TAATTGGTCATAATCCAAACGATACTGCCAATAAGTATTCATTTATTTTTGCCTACCGACAACCACAAGTTAAAGGAATTGGAAGTATAGCAACAGGTAGTAATACATTAACGGATACATCTAAAAATTGGGCTGTTAATTATTGGCAAAATGGAATGTTAATGATTTTTAACGCGAACGGCGATTTATTGGAAGGATTTAGAATTACAAGCAACACATCAACATCTATAACCATTGATGGGGTTTGGAACTCTTCTTCTGGAACTTATTCTTATGAAGTATATTTTAATGTAATGTTTGGGGGCGCAAATTATCCGTGGCGAAGGTTATATGTGGCTGATGATATTAGAATTGGTTATGGAACTTCTGGGGGACAAAATGTATTATATTTAACCAATAAAGGAAGCGGTAGGGGATTAGAAATAAGCAAGGCTTATGGCTCGGCAAGAATAACTACTGCCTGCGTTGCGGGAATGACATTAACTCCGATAAGTTCTTTTCATTATTTAACAGCAACTTCAGCAATTACTATTTCTTTGGCTAATGGAGTTTTTAGTGGACAATTATTAACGCTTATGGCTGATAGCAATACCAATACAATAACTATAAATGATAGCGGAACAGCCGCTTTATCAGCAAATTGGACAGGCGGGGCAAACGATACTTTAACTTTAATTTGGAATGGTGTTTGGTGGGCAGAATTATGTAGAAGCAATAACTAATATGGCTAAAATAATAATTAATAATTTCACGGAAGGATTAACTCCATATTTTTGGCAGGGAGTTCAATATGCCAAATTAGGAACAAATGGAATGTATGCGGGGGGCAATACTAATCCTATGTTATTTTTAGGTTCTTTAAACCCCGCTTTAAATGATTGGCGAGCAATAGGTTCAAGTTCGCAGATAAGCGGAAATTTAAGAGCTTGGGAAATGACAGAAAACTCTACTGATAATTTCCCTATTTTTTATACAGGGGCAGGAGCAAAATTAAGTAGATGTATTTTTAACATTATAGGAAATTTTGAAGAGAACTCAGGTGGATATAGCCGCACTATTATTCCTCACAGTGGACATTTCGGAGTTAAATTTCAGGATGTTAAAGTATATAAAATAAATGAGTCTCCTCGTATTGCTTATGCTTGGACTGATAATGTAGACGGAGATGTAGGGATGGCTACAATTTCTACTTATCAAAATATAGCAACCTTTAATGATTATGCTTTATCTACTTCAACAAGCGGGACAGTATTAACGACTGGCGGAGATAGAAGAGTAATTTTAGAAGTGGCGGACAATGGTTTTCTTTATATTGCCCATAATAACATAATTCATAAATTTGATGGAACAAGGGTTGGCGGAACAAATGGAACAGCGACAATGAATTTAATTGATTTAAAAACTCCTAATAACATAGTTGATATGAGAGATGGATTAGGGAAAATGTGGATTGCTTCTGTTTCAAGTTTAAATGCTCCCGCCTCTGAAACTAATTGGGGATTTGCGTTAGAAAGACTTTGCGAAATAAGAATTTGGGACAGGGTTTCAAGATATAGTTTTATTGATATTATTCCAATTAATGCGGCTTCTATTTGTTCTTTATTTTTTCACAATGGCATTCCTCATTGTTTTACCATAGGTTATTCAGGGATTGTGGAGCTAAGACAATGGAATGGCAGGACTTTTCAAATTATTAAAGAAGTTGGCGATAATACTTATGAACCCGGAAACAGAAATTCTGTAGTTTCTACTGGCAATGGCATAGTTTGGCTGACTAAAAGAGGAAGAATGATGTATTGGGGCAAAATTGGCAGGGAATTTAACGATGGTCTTTATCAAATTGGACAAACTCCTTCAACCGCAACTAATAGCGGAGCAATTATCAGAGTTGGCGAACCTGGTTATCCAGAAAGTATGGGATTTTTAACAAGCTGGAATGTGGGCGCAACTCATTATTATCAAACTTTTGCTGGCGATATTGGAAATCGGCGTGCTTCGCAAGGAGATTGGTATTCAAAGGTTTATGAATTGCCAAAGCGTTCTCATTTAAAAGGTATTGATATTTATTGGAAACCCGTTACCAATAATAATAATGATAAAAAATTAAATATTAAAGTTTATACAAATCAAAGCACAACGCATGATGGAAATACTTTACAATTAGATTATAAAAATGACGGAATGAAAGGATTTTATCATTTCCCTTTTGTTAAAAACAATGTTGATGCTGTTCAAATTGAAGTTGAATGGGATACTTCGCAAACAATAGATTATAGTATTCTTCCAAGCAGGATAGAAATAGAATACGAACCAACCGAGAAAATACAATAACCAAATGGCTTAAAATTAAATAATAAGTTATTCAAAAACTTGGCAACCAATGTTTCAAACATAAC
>CAZNDS010000309.1:0-3243 GCA_964571865.1 uncultured Ignavibacteriaceae bacterium
CTTTAATACAAAAGAGATTATATCCAAATCCTTTAAATCCGGACTGGTTTGAAACATCGATTTTTCTTTCGGCTTTAAATCAAGACAAACTGAAAATTAAATATTGGCATTCACCAAATCGATTTGAAGCTATTGAGAGAGTTTATGAAATCACCGACAGCACACCTTCGAATTTCAGCTTGTACAATTGCTTCAACAATCTTTGTCTGGAGGATGTGTTTAGAGATTCTGTTTCGGTGCGGTTTACTGTAAATATTAAAGCTGCAAAATCTGCAGTAAACGGTCAACCATTTCCTGTTATAAATTCTGTTCGTATTGCCGGCAGTGAATTGCCACTTCAATGGCCTTCAGCAAGCTGGCCTAATGCCGATTCGAGCAAATTATTCCGCTTATGTGATGACGGGAGCCATGGAGATATTTATCCGAATGATTCAATTTATTCGATTAAAATTGTTTTTCCAATTTATACTCAAAAAATCATCAAGTACAAATATTCTGCAAATTTCGGAGATCCACTAAATAATGGCGGCGGTAACAATAATGAAGCTCATCCAGATACAGTTCGAACTGCTTATTTTTTCGATCGTCATTATTTTACAATAATAGATACATTTGGCGTAATTAGAGACTCGGCTTACATCGATCCGATTATTATTAATACAGCTGAAAGATTTGCATCAACAGAATTAAGTTTTAACCTTTCACAAAATTATCCAAATCCGTTTAATCCAGTAACGAGTATTGAGTACTCAGTACAGAATAGTGAGTATGTAACATTGAAAGTCTATGACATTCTTGGAAAAGAAGTTGCAATTTTAGTCAATGAAGTTAAAGAAGCTGGTAGCTACACTTTACCATTTTCTATTTACCATTTTCCATTACCAAGCGGTATTTATTTTTATGAATTAAAAGCCGGTAAAAATAGAATTACTAAAAAGATGTGTCTGGTTAGATAGTTGGTGCGAAGGCATTAAAAACCCAACTTCTCAATTGCTAAAACCCCAACTTCTTAAGACTTAGACTGCACCCTAAGAAGTTGGGGTTTTTAGGAGAGCAATTGTTATTCTCTCCTTTGATAAATATCTTTGCAAAGAAATTTATCTACTAGAATGGAATATTTAATAATTTGTCTCGCGGCATTTCTGACTTCCGGATTGACTCTTTTTTCCGGGTTTGGACTCGGTACACTACTCATGCCCGTATTTGCGGTTTTCTTTCCGATCGATCTTGCAATTGGAATGACCGCAATTGTCCATTTTCTGAATAATATTTTCAAATTATATCTGCTTGGCAAGCATGCAGATAAAAGCGTTGTGCTTCGTTTTGGAATTCCGGCAATAATCACTGCATTGATCGGTGCCCAGGTTCTCATCTGGCTTTCCGGAATTGAACCCTTATGAATTGTTCAGCAAAACGCTGATAGTTACTCCGGTAAAATTTGTAATTGCTCTATTAATGATCGTCTTTGCATTGTTTGAAATCTTACCGACGCTTGAAAAATTCTCGGTTGAAAAAAAATATCTACCATTGGGCGGAGTGCTGAGCGGATTTTTCGGCGGTCTTTCCGGTCATCAAGGTGCACTGCGGAGTGCTTTTTTAGTAAGATGCGGTTTGACAAAAGAAAGCTTTATTGCAACTGGAGTTGTAATCGCATGTTTGGTGGATGTTTCGAGACTTTCTGTCTATACTTCTCATTTCACTTCTGAAGGAATGAGCACAAATCTATATTTACTGACAGCGGCAACGCTCTCGGCTTTTCTTGGTGCATTCATAGGGAATAAGCTGATCAAAAAAGTTACAATGAAAGGCATTCAGATAACTGTCTCGATCATGCTCTTTGCAATTGCAGTTGGTCTGGGAAGCGGATTAATCTAAAATACTATTAATTTTAAACCAGAATAATGAATCAAAAATCGTAACGAATTTTACAGAGATTAAATTAAAACAAATAGGAAAACATATGTCTGATTTAATAAATGAAAAAATTCAGCAAGCAGTTGAAATCTTAAAAGAAAAAAATATCGATATGTGGCTGACGTTCGTCCGTGAATCGGGAAACATGAAAGACCCGATGATGGACATGATAGTCGGCACGGGATGTACCTGGCAAACTGCATACATCATCACAAAAGCGGGTGATACAATCGCAATCTTAGGTAGTCTCGATGTTGCAAATATGCAGACCAAAGGGACTTATAAAGAACTAATTGGATATGTAAAAGGTATTCGAGAAGATTTGCAAAATACTCTAAGCAGAATTAATCCAAATAAGATTGCAGTTAACTATTCGCTTGATAACAATCTCGCTGACGGACTCACGCATGGAATGTACTTACAATTAGCCGAACATCTCAAGGGAACCCCCTATTTCGACCGACTAATTTCTTCGGAAGAGATTGTTGCATCACTTAGGGGACGAAAGTCACAGACAGAACTCGAGCTGATGAAGGAAGCAATAAAAATTACTCTCGATTTATTCAACCAAGTCTCCGGTTTCATCAAGCCCGGCGTTTCGGAAAAACAAGTTGCCGGTTTCTTGCTGGATGAAGTAAAAAAATTAAACCTCGAAACTGCATGGGAGGTTGAGCATTGTCCTGCAGTATTCACCGGACCTGATACAGCAGGCGCGCACGCAGGACCAACAGATAGAATTGTGCAGCGAGGACATGTGCTCAATATCGATTTCGGAGTGAAGTACAAAGAATATTGTTCCGATCTGCAGAGAACTTGGTACATTTTGAAAGAAGATGAAACTGAAGCTCCGCATGAAGTCAAACGCGGTTTTCAAGTCATTGTCGATGCAATTCAAAAATCTGCCGATGCAATCCGACCCGGTAAACATGGCTGCGAAATTGATGACATTGCACGGAATTACATCGTTGTAAATGGATACGAAGAATATCCTCACGGACTCGGACATCAAATCGGAAGGAAGGCACACGACGGTGGCGGTCTGCTCGCACCTCGCTGGGAACGCTACGGAAATATTCCCTTCATCCCGATTGAGAAAGGACAGGTTTACACAATAGAGCCGCGGCTGACAATTAAGGATTACGGCATCGCAACAATTGAAGAAATGGTCTTTGTGAAAGACGATGGAGTGGAATTTTTATCCGAACCGCAAAAAGATATCTTTTTGATAAAATAGTGGCAGAGAGAAAAAAAATAGAACGCAGATCCGTTAGCTAACGAGTCTGTTGCAGAACGATCAATATATAAGAAGAATACATCAAAACTGAAAAA
>CAZNDS010000310.1:0-3238 GCA_964571865.1 uncultured Ignavibacteriaceae bacterium
ACACTTCGACAAGCTCAGTGCGTCGCTCCGCACTCCACATTCTACATTCCGCACTTCACACTATCCTTTCTTCTTCATACTTCTATAAACTCCAACCACAGCACCGACCCGCCATCGGCATAATTTTTTTTAGAGGCAGGCTGTTTTGAATTTTTCGTAGTTATATTTTATCTCGATTGGTTTGAATGCTTTGTTCTCGGATTACGATTTATAATTCAGAAAGTTTTTGCAGATGTAAATTTTATATGCGTTTGCGTTGATGGGTTATGATCCTTATTCCAAATATTATACATGCTATTGATAGTAGTAAGGAAATTATCGTTTCCGGTTTGTAGGGTGGGGTATAGAATAATATTAAATGGACTATTGGAATAGTGATACTCAATATGAATATTGAAAGGGAAAATTTTTTCGTTTTAAAAAGAAGAATCATTATTAAAAGATTAAAGTTCAAAACCAAAATTCTCAGCCACGGGCCTGCTCCGTATAGCCATTCCATAATGTACTAACCTTTCTTTCCTTTTTCCCTCTTATACCAACTAATTATTGATATCAGTCCGCCGGCTATTATTGCTATTTCGAATGCAACGAAGAAAACACTCTGCCATGTAGAATTAGGGCTTTGTAGGGTAAACCAATAAAAATACCACAGAGTTAAAATCCCACAAAGAATATATGCATCTTCCTTTTGATTTTTTTTTGCACCGATCAAAGAAACCAATAGAGGGAAAAGAATTATTGCAATGTTCATAAAGATTTTCATAGAATTTTTAGATAAAACAACCCGCCAAACTAGCTGTAGCGAAGGAATAAGATAATGCAGCAATTACACAGCCCCATAACCCTACACAGAGAATAAGTCCTATAAAAGCTGCAATAAAACCGAGAATAGCAAAAATGCACATCACAATACGTTTTTGTGCTTCGTTGAAAACCGTGCCATCCAGAATTACCTTATAAGAATTAATAAAATTTTCTCTTGAAAAGTTTTCTTTAAGTCGTCCGCAAATTTTTACAAACTCCGTATTCTCAGATGACCTTTTAATAGTTTTCAGTATGGGTGCAAAGTTCCCTAATTCCTTAGCCGAGATAAGATTGTTAATATCGTCGCTGTTTAGGTTTACTTCGATCTCATCTTCGTTGAATTTGGCTTTGATTACTTGTTCATTCAGTGGTTCTGATGGATCCGGCAGAATTGCTTCAGTACTTACCATTATTTCTTCGCCCATTCTAATTTCACTGATAGCTCCTCTTTCGGTGAGATTTGTGCTAAAATTAATCTCACCTATTTCTGTAATATAAGTTCCAGAAAATTCTACTGTACCATTTACAAAATTACTAAAGTTGATTTTTAATACATCCGAAATTTCCATTTCGGAAACATTTATCGCCTAAGTTTCTAAATACTGACATATCAAGCCACCTTTTATTTTAATAAAAAAATAGAATAAAAGAGTAATAAATACAAGTCATTAATTAAAATTCGTTGATTTCCGAATTGATAATGTAGAATAGAGAATTTCGTAATCCAAATTTAATGCTATCCTTTCTTCCTCATACTTCTATAAACTCCAACCACAGCACCAACGATTTTGAATTTATCGTAGTTGTATTTTATTTCGATTGGTTTGAATGCTTTGTTCTCGGATTTCAAAGTTATTGTTCCGTTCTGACGGAAATATCTTTTTACAACTGCAGAGTCATCGAGCACGGCAACAACAATTTGTCCATCCGATATTTCTGAATTCGGATTTACAATTACAACATCGCCGCTGAAAATATAGGCATCTTTCAAGCTATCACCTTTAACTTTCAGTAGGAAAGAATCTTTCGGCATGCGGACAATTGTAGGTAGTTCTACCGTATCGATTGCGTCGGGATAAATCACGAGCGGATTTCCCGCGGCAACTTCTCCAAGCACCGGTCGCGGAATAAAAAATTTATCTGATAGTGTCAGCTCAATTCCACGCGCAAGCTTTGAGCTGCGTTTAATAAATCCTTTCTGTTCAAGTGCTTGAAGATGCTGCTGAACTGTCGAGCGGTTTTTGTATTTGAACTTTTGAGCAATCTCGGCAAGCGTTGGGGGAGTTTGTCTTGCCGTCATCATCTCGATTATAAAGTCGAGAATTCGTTTTTGTATTTCAGTTATTTGTTTGGACAAGGTTATCAACTCCTTTATTATATGATAATTTAAAAATTCAAAGATTTACCATCCGAAGGCTGGTTGAAAAATTGAAAGACTTGTGGTGAGCCTGACGAACCACTCGTGTTAAGTCCGCGGCGGCGGATCGAACTATTGAAAGATGTAACCTTGAAGATTTCCGGGGAAACCTACAAGGTTATAGAAATTTTATTTTGCAAGGACAAGTTTTTTAGTAGAAACGAATGAACCCGAAATAAACCAATAGAAATAAATTCCCGAACTTAATCCGTATTTACTTGCATTGAATTCAACTTCATACTCACCAGCTTGTTTTGGCTCGTTTACAAGTGTTGCTACTTCTCTGCCGAGTAGATCGAAATTTTTCAAGGTAACAAATTGTTCTGCGCTTTCCACATTCTGCTTACTGCCTACTGTATACTTAATCTTTGTTGTTGGGTTAAATGGGTTAGGATAGCATTTGCTTAAAGAGTAATCATATCTTTTTATGCTGATTTTCTGCATTTCAGGATCATAATTTGTCCAAGCATAGTCTGATAAAACCGACTCCTTATAGGAATTATTCACTGCTGAAACTTTGTAAAAAACTTTATAAGTTCCGCTGCCAATTATCATGTCAACATCTTCCCAAGTGGTATCAGTATATGATTTATAAGCTACAGAATCAAATATTGTTGGTTCTTCGCCAGTAGTACGGGCTCTATAAATTTTATACCAAATTAAATTCGTTTCTGTATTCTTTGACCATTTTAGAACTGGATGTCCATTAGTATTGGTTATAGTTAAATTTCTTGGTTTTGCTGGGTGCCCTCGGGCTACATTTACAGCGTTATGTGCATTTATTCTGCCGTATCCTAAATCCAGTGAATGCCCAGGCTTCGAAGGATTCCAATAGTAGTTATAACCACCAACTTTGTCTGCTGTATTTTGGAGAATTGAACGAATTTGTGATACTGATAAATTAGGATTAACAGATAGCATTAATGCAACAGTTGCAGAAACCATTGGGCATGCGCTTGACGTTCCTTCGAACAATGAAGTATAGTCAGGATTTGACATATTTCCTTCTTGTCCTTG
>CAZNDS010000311.1:0-3236 GCA_964571865.1 uncultured Ignavibacteriaceae bacterium
TAACAAATAGGAAGCTACCTTTATTAAACCGATCATCACATTCGCACATATTTCAGGATCTTCGTTTTCAATTCCTTTACGAAATGTTTCATATTTAGCATTTGGATCTTTGTTTAATTCACGTAAGCGTAAGACATAAGGATGATTTTTATCCCATTCTTTTAATTTCCGGATTCTGAGAAAATCCCTGTAATCTGTTAATAATTCCTCCAAACTTGCGCGCGCAACATTGGTGAGTTTAATTTCGGTCTCTTTTGATGTACCTGACGCCATACTCGCTTCGACAATGTTTTGTTTTCCGGAACGTGCCGCTTGTATCATTTGATCTATTGTTCGATCTCTTTTAGAGAAAAATCTGTTACAAAAATATACTGTACCATCATATATTATTTCAGCTTTTTTATATGATAGCAATTTCTTGTATCCACCATGCTGAGGAATAAAGCCACTTTCATTAGCTTGATCTTCTAGCATGATTAAGATAATGTATGAATTAAAACGAACGTTCTGGTCCGGAAACCAATGTCAAGACTTTTCTTCATAAAACTAACATCAATTCTAAAGCCTTTAAATTGCTGTAAAGATTCCAAACTCATAAATTTAAACATGAATTCTTAAGATTTTCTTGATGACAACGACGTTAAAAACGATCCAATTAACATTGTCGCCAGCACGCCGATAAAAGTAAACCAAGTCCACGCCACAAGTTTTAATGAAATTACAGTTATCATGATAAAAATACCAGCAGCAAAACCTGCCAGTGCATCTTCCTGTGAAGACCGCTTATTCAATAATCCCAACAAAAAAGTTCCAAGCAATCCACCATAAGTAAAAGAGGCAATGCTGAGTGCAAGTTCAACGACAGTCTGGGGTGATTCCATAAAAAATATTGCCGCCCCCACTAACAGAACAGCCCATAGAATTGTAAACAAACGCGAAATGGATAACTGTTTTTTCTCATCATTAAATTTTCCGAAATATGGGATGTAAAGATCAAGCATTGTGGAAGATGAAAGAGAGCTCATTGAACCTGCAAGCGTTGACATAGCGGCGGCAAATAAACCAGCGATAATTAATCCGGTAAGACCCGGGGGAAGAACGTTTATTATGAACATCGGAAATATTTCATCTGATTTTACATTAATCTGACCATAATATGCATAAAGCATTACGCCAACAATTAAAAAAATAGCGAATTGAATAATAACTATAACTCCACTTCCAATTATTGCCCGCTGGCTGCTCTTTAGACTTTTTGTTGCCAGTAATCGCTGAACAATTAATTGATCTGTGCCATGAGATGCCATCGATAAAAACGCTCCACCTAACACACCGCCGATTAGTGTATATGGCTTAGAAAAGAAGCCTGAGAAACCATCGCTGAATCCAAAATTAATAATGTTTAGTTTTGATTCAGAGCCTGCTGCATTCAGTACAGAATTCCATCCATCAGGAAGTATAGTCAATATAAATATTCCGGCAATGAAAGCTCCACCGAGATAAATCAGCATTTGAACAACATCGACCCAAATAATTCCCTTCACGCCTCCAGTATATGTGTATATCAATGTAACAGCAGCAATTATTGTAATAGCTGCTGGATAGCTTATATCGAGCATTAATTTTAGCGGAATGGCAGTTGCAAATAATCTTACTCCGTCGGCTGCGGTTCTAGTAAAAAGAAACACAATTGATGCAAATGATCTGGTTTTTGTACCGAATCTAGTTTCAAGAAATGCGTAAGCAGTTGAAAGTTCCCCTTTGAAATATGCCGGCAGAAAAACATAAGCAACAAATACTCTTCCAATTAAATAACCGAATGTCAATTGAAGAAAATTTAGATTCGTTAAATATGCAAGCCCAGGAATCGAAATAAAAGTTAATGTACTCGTTTCCGCAGCGACGATCGAAAAGCAAACTGCCCACCAAGGAACCACATCCGAGCCTAAAAAATAATCTTTGACGCTTCGCTGTTTTCCGCCCGAAATTATTCCGAGTGCAGCAATAAAAATTAGGTAAACTATAATTATTATGTAGTCAATAAGGTGAGGATGGTTTACCAAAATATTACTCTAAATTTTGGAGTTCACTAATTGCTTCATCATTGCTATTGATCAATGGGAGTACACGTTCGAGTTGAGAAATTTTAACAAGTGTTTCTACTTTTTCATTGCAATGAGTCAATCTAATTGCACCGCCTCGTTCTCTGATTTGACGTTGACAAAGAAGAAGAGCACTTAAACCTGAGCTGTCACAAAATTCGACTTCACTCAAATCAATGACCATTTTTCTTACACCTTCAGCTTGGCATAAAATTGTAAATTCCCCTTTAAGAATCCCTGAGATGGTTGTATCCAATTTTTTCTCATTTAACTTGAAAACAACTATATCGTCATTATGTTTAACTTCAAAATTCATGTTCTCTCCCTACAGGAATAAAAATTTGAAAAAACTCTCATAGACCCCCTCAAAGTTTGCGTTTTCAGAAGTCCTCAATTGTAAGTTATTAAATAAATCAGAATTTTTCCTTAAAAAGCCGAGCTTTCTATCGCATTTAAATTTATGCATGAGATAATAATGAAAAAATGAATCTTTCAGATTTAAATCAATTACTAGATCATACGTTTTCAGCCGAAGCTGACTGATAAGCTGTTGCGTAGGAGCATCGACTTTACTCCGATGACCTGAATTGTATACTACAGCAGTTATTGGGATCTTGTCTTTGAACAGTGGTGTGTAAGATTCGTTTATAAGAAATGTAACTGACTCAATATGCTTTTTTAACCTTGACGTATATCTTTTCAGATGATTAATGAGAACCGGATCATCTGGCAGCAGCACCAAAGCGCTTTTTACTTCTGAGTTAATGATTGGAATGGAAACCTGTCTAAGTTTTTTCCGATTGAAAGTTCTAAGGTAGAGATAAAAAAGTGTTTGAATAAACTTCTGCATTAACTTTTTAGGAGTGTAAGAAAATCTTCTTCTTTGAGAATTTCAATTTTTAATTTAACGGCTTTCCCTAATTTTGAGCCTGGATTTTCGCCCGCAACTAAAAAACTGGTTTTGGAGCTTACACTTTCGGTTACTCGTCCGCCGAGTTTCTCAATTTGCTTTTTGGCTTCATCACGCGTCATAGAGTTTAGCGAACCAGTAATCACAAAATTTTTCCCATTTAACTTTGAGCTGATCGACTTTAGTTTCGATTCAAAATGCAATCCAAAATTCTTCAAATCTCT
>CAZNDS010000312.1:0-3233 GCA_964571865.1 uncultured Ignavibacteriaceae bacterium
CAGAGTTATTCGAAGTTAAACCCATTTCAATTCTACATTAGTTCGATTAAGACCAATCTTCCATATCTCCATTAATATAGAAGATTGTAATTTCAATTCTACATTAGTTCGATTAAGACCCCGCCGGAAAACGGGGTTTTTTGATAGTTTTCAATGTATTTCAAAGAACTCCTATCGTCTACCTTCAATAATGCAAATATACTAAGAGTTCGACGACTTTTGCTATATAATTGTATCCAATACATTTTTTTCTAATCCTAAGATAGCCCGATCAAAATAATTTTTCGAGTCAAATGTGTAATAAATTACTGAATCCTTCTCTTTATTTAGTATCGAATTGATCCCGCTCTTTAATTCTTCAAAGGAGCTTTCTGTTATCTCTCCTTCAAAAACAGAATTTTGAACCCAGTTTAATTTGGTCCGTAAATATTTTAATAATTTTGTACCGCGCTTTGGTGCGGCATCATAAACTAATATCAAATACATTTTTTCAATTAGTAATTATCAATTAGTAATTAGTAATTATTGATTTGCTTTGGATGTTCGAATAATTGAAAATAATATTTTGCATATTTCATCACAATCGGAATAGATTGAATCAAACGATTTTGAATTAATATAATCTGTTGCATGCAATAATCGTAGCCAATATTGAGTTTCGCGGGCTTCTTTATATGATATTGAAAACTTATTACGAAAATCTGCTTTCGAAATTGCTCCAAGTGCTTCTTCAACATTAGCCCCAATCGAAGTACCACTTCGTAATATTTGTCTAGAAAGTTCATATTCTTTATTCTTCTGAATCATGTATTGATATAATTTTACAATACGAACTGCAAATTCAAAACTTTTTTGTTTTATAATATTCTTTTCCATCAATATCTCCTTTACATTGTTAACTGTTAATTATTAATTGTTAATTGATAAATACTCACTACCACCAGATTTTGAATCCTTCGTATTTTTTATCATTCAATAAATGTTTGATCAACTTATAGCACTCAAGTCTAATTAAAGATCGATACGAAACTGATCTTTTCAAACTTCGATGCTGAATAGTTGTTTTAAGTTTCTCATCAAATTCTTTCGTATATAATTTTCTCCCTTCATTGTTTAGATAGCACATTTTTAATTCTTTATCGAAGTGCTTTTCCTGAATTACTTTTTTGTTAAGAAGCGAAAAGATTGTTCTATCTACAAGTAATGGTTTAAAAATTTCTGCAATGTCGAGTGCAAGAGAAAATCTTTTTTCTCCCGGTGCGTGTAAATAGCTAATTGTTGGATTCAATTGCGATTGATAGATTTCCGAAAGCGTATTTGCGTACAACATTCCGTTCCCGAATGATATTAAAGCATTAACAGGATTAGGCGGCGGACGCTTTTCCCTCTTTGCAAAATCAATCGTGTCTATGATAATTAAGTGCCAGCTTTCGTAGTATATTTTTCTAATGTTGCCTTCTATTCCCATCAATTCTTTTATATCGGAAGCATTCTTTATTTTAGATTTGAGATCTTTAATCATTTCTATAAAAGGAGTCATATCTCTTTCACGTTGATTATAGTATTGAAGGTTCTTCAGCATGTTTGATGTGGCGGCTTCGATAAATTCGCGGGCAATAGTAATTCTGCGAGCTTCATCTTTGTATGCGTCAACTTGTGAAATAAGGAGCTTTCCGGATACAAGAGTTTCTTTTGGATAATAACTTCCGCTGTAGTAACCATAATAATTGAATAGGTGAAGCGGAATGCCGTGCTGACTTAGGAATATAAAAAATTTGGAATTGAAACGATGCTCACCAAAGCAATAGAAACTTTCAACATCTTCAATTGGAATGGCTTTTCTGATTTTACGAATATCTTCCGATGTAGTTGCTTCATCAGGTTCTTCAGTATCAATTAGAATATCTTCGTCGAGTTCAGTAGTATTTGCTTCTGAATCTTTTGAATATGGTTCGAAAAAAATAGTGTTATCTTTTCTTCTAAGTTTACCGCTTGAGAATATGTAATAGTTTCGTTTCAATAATATAAGTTAGATATATTGGTAAAGACGCACATTATAAAATAGAACTAGTATAAACTTTCCGCCCATTTCTTAAACCTTTCAAAATTCTGAATGAGTTTATCCACATCTTTCTTATAATAGAAATCACCTGAATATAATACTAAATTCTTGTGATCGATTAATTTCTTTAAATGCAGGAGTGCATTTTTCTTTTGCGTTGATGAAGGTGTAATTTCATGCAAGAGATTTAAAACATCATAATGACTCTCGCCGCTGCATTTCTTTGATGCAAGTTTAATTGTCACAGCATCTGCTAGGACAATTGCTGCGTGAATGATTAATACTCCTGCCGCATTATAACAATCGTATGCATAGGCAGACTCAGCTCCATTAGAGAAATCCTTAGCTATACGTACAAAATCCAAATACTTATTCGATTCAACTTTCTTAAATGAACTTTTCATTTTTCTGCCATCAATGCTTTTATAGATTTACCGGAGATTAAAATCCCTTCATCGATTACATTATTAACGGGCGATAATTTCTTCTTTGCACGTTTTATAAATTCCTTCTCGCTTATATAGATCGGAGCTAACTGGATTGAATACTCAAGATAAATCTGTTCCCTTAAATTCGATACAGATTCTTCCAGCTTATTTCTATTCTTACTGTAGACGATACAAAGATCAAGGTCGCTTTTTATTGTTTCATCTTTACGGGCAACACTGCCAAACACAATCAAACTGATTGTAATTCGCGATAACTGTTTTTTGATTCTAGAAAATAAAGATAACCTAAAATCTCTTTCTGCATTAAAGATAACCGAGATTATCTTTTTTGTTATGAACTTATTTCTGTCCAATGTAAAAAGATAGTCTCTTCCGCCGGTTACCCTTTTGACCACACCAAACGACTCTAAATTAGAAAGCGCCATTAAGGCCGAGCGGTGTGTTAAATTTGTAAGTCTCGCAGTTTCGCGCCCTGTTATTCCAACCGTTCTTTCATTGAGGACTCTGAGAACAGATATATTGCTTGGTGCACTGAATAATGTTTCAAGATATTTATTTATTAGCATAATAATTATCTAATTGATGGATACTATTGTAGCCATATGGCTACTTTTATAGCCGAAAGATATTTGAATAAATTTACTATAGCAAGATTAAACATAACATAGGGTGTGCGACATAAAAATTACCTCATTTTTAAGCAGCAGCCTTATATTCCCAGA
>CAZNDS010000313.1:0-3227 GCA_964571865.1 uncultured Ignavibacteriaceae bacterium
TGGCAGGCGGGTTTGAGCAGGCTCATTTATAAAAATCTAAGAAAAAATTTATGATCACTAAAACAAAAACTGATGTTAGGATTAAACGTGCTGATTGGGAAAAGATGAAAGACAATCCCTTCCTGAACGAAACTCTTGAATTCCTTGAAGACCAGGCCGATCTAAAAAAAGCTAAGTTGGTTAAGGGTAAAGATATTACTTTGAAAGAATATCTTAAAAAGCGTGAATTACGAAATAATCATTAAGCCTTCAGCAAAGAAGGATCTGGATACTTTTCAAAATAGAGATATATTATTGATCGCAAACCGAATTAATAAACTTTCGATTGATCCACGACCCATCGGGATCCAGAAATTAACTGATGATGATGGCTACAGAATTAGGATTGGAAAATATCGAGTTCTATTTTACATAGATGATGAAAAAAAAGAAGTTTTGATCTATAGAATTAAACATCGAAAAGACAGCTATCGCGAATGATTCATGTTCGTTATTTTTTTTCTCAACTCATTGTTAATCTTAAAATATTTCTAATTACTCCCCTCTTTTAATTCAACACTATTCTTGCTAACTTTTAATTATGTCAACGCCATTAATGAAGCAGTATCAGAAGATAAAAGCAAAACATCCGGATTCCATTCTCCTTTTCAGAATGGGAGATTTTTTTGAAACTTTTGAAGAAGATGCTGTAAAAACAGCCAAAACATTAGGAATAACATTAACAAAACGGGCACATGGCGCTTCATCTGAAGTTCCATTAGCAGGATTTCCACATCATGCGCTCGATTCGTATTTACCTAAACTTGTCCGCGCTGGTTACAGAGTCGCAATTTGCGAACAGCTCGAAGATCCAAAATTCGCAAGGGGAATTGTGAAAAGAGATGTGATAGAAGTCGTCACTCCGGGAGTTGCTTTCTCCGAAAAGCTGCTCGATCATAAAACGAATAATTACTTAGCAGCCATTTATTTAAAAGATGAAATTGCCGGCATTTCATTTTCGGATATTTCGACTGGAGAATTTTATACTACAGAAGTACACGAAAAACAATTAAAGGAAACAATTGAGTCCATCTCTCCTTCCGAAATTCTTTTATCAAAAAGAGAGATGTCCAAACTTGAATCATTGCTTCGGCAGATTCCATTCAAATTCACAACCACGAAAGTTGATGACTGGATCTATTCTTATGAGTACTGTTTTGAAATTCTGACAATGCACTTTAAAACAGCTTCGCTCAAAGGATATGGATTGGACATTCAATCGAATGCAATCATCGCTGCAGGAGTTGTATTCCATTACTTGCAGGAGACTCAAAAATCAAACCTTAATCATATCAGAAAAATTTCTCTCTATAATTCTACGGATTATATGGCGCTCGATCCATCGACGAAAAGAAATCTTGAAATTATTTCTTCAATGTCAGATGGCTCTCGTTCCGGCACTTTGATTTCAATTCTTGATAAGACAAAAACCGCAATGGGGGGCAGACTGCTCAAGCGCTGGGTTACTCTCCCGCTGAAAAAAATTGAGCCGATACAAAACCGACTCGAATCAGTTGAAGAATTTCACAAGAGCGAAAAACTTCGTGCACTTTTAATCGACGAACTCAAAGAAATCGGCGATCTTGAGAGAATAATTTCTAAAATCTGTACCGGACGAGCCAATCCGCGTGATGTAGTAAATTTTAAGCTGTCGCTCAAAAAAATTCCTGCAATCAAAGATCACTTAAAAAATGTTTCATCCAAAACACTTCAAAAGCTGCGAGAAGGGCTCATAAGTCTTAGTTATATCATAGACAAGATCGATTCAACAATCACAGATGATCCTCCGCTTAATGTTGCCGACGGAGGTGTGATAAAAGAAGGAAGCAATGCCGAACTCGACGAGCTTAGAGCACTTTCAACTTCTGGGAAAGACTGGATCGCAAAACTTCAAGCTCAAGAAAGAGAGCGGACTCAGATATCATCTCTTAAAGTGGCTTATAACAGAGTTTTCGGTTATTACATCGAAATTTCAAATGCACATAAAAATAAAATTCCGCAGGATTACATTCGCAAACAGACACTTGTAAATTCTGAGAGGTACATTACGCCAGACTTGAAAACCTACGAGGAAAAAATCCTAACCGCAGAAGAAAAAATTTACAAGCTCGAATCGGAGTTGTTCAATGAACTGCGTTTGTTAATTTCCGAAGAGGCAGAAAATGTTCAAAAGAATGCTCAGTTGATCGCAATGCTCGATTGCTTCATTAACTTCGCTGAAACTGCCATTGAACATAATTACACAAAACCTGATGTGAATGAAAATGATATTGTTCAAATTAAAAACGGCAGACATCCTGTGGTTGAGAAAATTCTTCCTTATGGAGAGAAATTCACGCCGAACGATACATTCATAGACAACGCAAAAAATCAAATCATGATTATCACTGGTCCTAACATGGCAGGGAAATCAGTTTATCTTCGTCAGGTCGGATTGATTGTTTTGCTTGCACAAATCGGCTCGTTTGTCCCGGCTGAAAGTGCAACGATTGGGCTTGTAGATAAAATCTTTACCCGCGTCGGTGCTTCGGATAATCTTGCAAGCGGTGAATCGACTTTCCTCGTTGAGATGCACGAAGCGGCAAACATTGTGAACAATGCGACTCCGCAGAGCTTGATACTTCTTGATGAAGTTGGACGCGGAACGAGTACATTCGATGGACTCTCAATTGCATGGGCATTGACAGAATATCTGCACGAAAATTTGAACGTATGTGCGAAGACTTTATTTGCAACTCACTATCATGAATTGAATGAGCTTTCAAATACTTATCCAAGAATTGTGAATTACAAAGTCGATGTAAGAGAAGTCGGGAATAAAGTAATTTTCCTTCATAAAGTTTTACCAGGCTCGGCAGATCACAGCTATGGAATTCAGGTAGCAGAAATGGCGGGACTTCCAACATCAATAACAAAAAGAGCAAAGCAGATCTTAAAAAATCTTGAAAGCAAAGAGCTTACTCCGATGGAAGCACGAAGAATAAAACCGGCAGAAAAATCTGCTGAGGATGAAACTCAGTTCGCATTGTTTGAAGTGAAAGACGACCAAATTAGAAAAGTGATTGATGAAATCGAGGTTGAAAAGCTCACACCGCTTGAAGCGTTGAACAAGCTCGATGAATTGAAGAAAAAGATGAAAGAATAGATTTTTGATGGTTAATCCCAGATTTGTCATTAGAAAATGAGTG
>CAZNDS010000314.1:0-3221 GCA_964571865.1 uncultured Ignavibacteriaceae bacterium
GTTTTTTCTAATGGCGGTCATTAGAAATTGTTACCTAATGACAAATTTGGGATAAGCTTTAAGATTGTGAGCAGTGATACAATCAATAGCGATCTGTATTACGAAATTGATAATGTCTCTGAGTTTTATGAATTGGTTCAAGTTAAGAGGAAATTAAAAATGTTAAACATATATTTTGTTGGTGATGCCCCTTACAATGGACGCGCAGAAAATATTCCTGGCAGAGCGCTTATTGTTAAAAATTCTGTTGCTACAAACGGAACAACTCTTCCTCATGAAGTTGGACATTGTCTGGATCTTTATCATACCCATGAAGCTGCTTTTGGTTATGAAAGAGTAATAAGAGTCACTACAGTAGGATGTATCGCAAATTGTGGTTCTACAGGTGATTTATTATGTGATACACAGGCTGAACCATATAATGGTGGAGATGGAATTTTGTATTATGTTAATTCAAATTGTCAATATACAGGTGATTATACTGATGATTGTGGGAAAAAATATATTGCAGAACCACGAAATTTTATGTCATATGGTGGACAATGTCGCGGAATAGGTTCAGCGATCAACAAACTGCTCGTATGCACTATGCACTTGAAAATAAAGTCCCTGATCTCATCGAAGTTGCTGTATATGCAAAGAACATTATTACTGGATCAAATGTTTCTGGAAGTACCCTTACGTTAGCTAATTCAATTATAAACTCTGGGGATAGTCTTATCCTTTTGGATGGAAATCAATATGAAGGAAAAACAAATCACGAAAGATTTACTAATTATCAAGGAATCGGCAACTTTAAGCATCATAATTGGAATAATGTTTTTACAGAATTCAAATTAAAAGAAAATTTTCTTGTTAACAGAACAAAAGAAAATGGACGTAAACGAGATGCTAATTTTAATCCTTTAAGTTCGATTAACAAAATACAAAACCAACTTACAGAATTTAATAATTCAAATACCTATGGTTATGTTGAATTTAAAGACCCATGGTATTTACTTTCACCAGATAATCAACCAAATAACTTTATTCAGTTTTCATCACCTCTTGTACCAACGGGAGCTTATAATCAAACCCCCGGCGGCGTCTTCTTGAATCAAGAGTATGATCCGACAGGGCAAAATCCATTCTATAAAATACGTTCGCCTATTTGGCAGGATATATCTTTACCACAAACAGGTAAAACACATCGTTTTTATTTTCAAAACTGGACATCGACTGGTACTGACCCTCTAACGCAGAACAATATTATTGATAGCTATTATGAGACCCCGGTTGTATTTAGAACATCAAATGCAACAGTTAGTGCAAACTTAAAAGGGACACAGCTAAGTAATAACCCAAATGCTTATGCGAATAACAGCCAGAGAAAGTTTGTCCACGCCTATCCCCATACATTATATAATGTTTATGAAAGTATTGGAAAGATTTGGCTTGAAATAAGCTTTGACGACGGAAGGACATGGCTATTGAGTAATAATGGTAAACCTATTTCTTCAAATGAAGCAAAATCTCCAAGCATAGCAAAATTTCCGAGTGGCCCCATAATAATAACATTTCAAGAAAGAGGAGGTAATTACGGAAATTGTATTAGAGCGGTTCTTATGGATTATGGTGGTGAGAGCATTATGGATTCTTGTATCGTTTATGAATTAGGAATTAATCAATATGACGAAATTGATGTTAATCCCAGTATTGTGAGTGCTAAATTGTTCGATGAACTGATTTTTATTATTGCTGGCAAAGAACAATATCATGAGGTACTCTCTCCGGGAGGTATCTGGTATAAAACCGGAAAGCTTAGACAGCGTTCTCTTGGTTATCAAATTGAATTACTTTCGAGTGGGATAATTGAAGGAACGGATGACCATTCATTAAATCCTTCCATATCTATTATAGAAAATGCTTATAATTACCCACTTTGCATTCATTTAGCCTGGGAACAAAAATACTACGAATTTTACTCGGAAATTTATTATGTGAAATTAATTTGGGAGGAAAATGGAAGTGTATCTACTGTCGAACGTAGAGTAGTATCGGAAGGATACCAAAGCAGACAGAATCAAAAACCATCAATTACGCTTAATGGCGAACATGTAATAATTGGATGGATGGGCCACAACATTATGACAGAATTTACTACAGCAATTCAAACTCACCTGGAAACCGGAGTATATTATGAATATTCAGGCAAAGAAAACATAAGTAGTGCAGACATTAATAAAGCAACCGATGACGATTTTGTTTTTGCCTGGGCTTTTGAGGATGAATCTATAGGCAACAAATATGTCAGAGGATCAAATCCAGATGTAATCAAAAGTTCGAATACAAACGGGTATTATCTTCAAGTGAACAACTCAGATGATTTTAATTCAAGCTATATAATGTCGTATAATCTTCATGCAACACCATACTATTTTGCTCAGTCAAACAGCATCGGCTCGCTTGGCAAGGAGAATATAATTAACACAGCATATGGAAGAAGCGGGATCGTTTCAAAGAACAAAACAAAATTCCATTTTACAGTCAGTGATCTAAAAGTAGATGGTTCGAATATTATGTTTGAAACAATTCCGGATAGTGTCAAGGTCAACAGCCCTTCTGTTCTCAATAACTACCTTGTTACAGAACCGTTCAGCATTTCAAACAATTCTGAAATGGAATTTACAATAATTTATTCAGTAACAGACTCTGTCAAATCAAAGTCAATACTAAAAGACAAAAAGTTCATCCAATTCAAGGCAGAGTTGATAGATGCAGAGACTCAGCAAACACTCGGAATTTACAAAACAGTAAAGTTCGATAAGAATAAATATTACGACAAAAACACAATAAATTACCGCGTGAACACAACTGGAATCGGAAATCGAAACGTAAAACTTCGAGTAATCATGACAGATAACCTCGAGGCGAGTTACGGAATTACAAATATTTACAGAATGGATAACGCATTGCAAAAACAGCGTTATGAAAGCATAAACTTTGACGGCTCGCAAACTCCGCTTTCATTCAAACTTGAGCAAAACTATCCGAATCCGTTCAATCCGAGTACAACGATAAGATTCGCTCTGCCGATTGAATCAAAAGTGAACTTATCTGTTTACAATATTCTTGGCGAGAGAATCGCAGAACTAATAAATCGACAAATGGAAGCCGGCTATCATCAAGTTGAGTTCAATGCTCAGAACTTATCATCCGGCACGTACATTTATAGAATACAA
>CAZNDS010000315.1:0-3217 GCA_964571865.1 uncultured Ignavibacteriaceae bacterium
TTTGGAAAAGGAGAAGGTATTCAGGCATCAGCAATTGTATTGTTGAAAAGTTCCAAATTTCGATAAATCATGGCGACAATAACATTAAATGCCAATGCTAAAATTACACTCTCACTTCAGGTGTTAAGAACATTGGAAGATGGATATCACATTATAAGGGGAATCTATCAGAAAATTGGTTTGCATGATATTGTAACCCTATCCGAGGATTCCGAAAGTAATGAAGTGTCAATCGTATCGAACAGCAGGCAGATTCCTCTAGATCAAACCAATCTTGTTTGGAAAGCTGCTAGCCTTATAAAGAACAAGTTCCAGGTTAAAAAAGGAGTACGTGCGCATATTGAAAAAAGAATCCCTATCGAAAGTGGTTTGGCAGGTGGAAGTGCTGATGCGGCAGCGACCCTTATTGGTTTGAACTACTTATGGAAGTTGGGTCTCACCTGCGACGATTTAATAAGACTTGGACAACAAATAGGTTTTGATGTCTGTTACTGTGTTGTCGATGGAATTGCTGAAATCGGCGGTAAGGGAGAGACTATAATTCCTTTACAGGTCAGGATGCAATGGCCAGTCTTAATTGGATATCCAGGCGTTGGGATAAAATCGGCATACGCTTATAGCAAGGTGCAATCAGGGCGAAGCACTCATATTGATTATTCGCTATTGGTGAAAAATGCTCTAGCCCAAAGAGATATAAAGCAATTAGGTAAATCCCTGCATAATGATTTTGAAAGCTTTGTGTTGCATGAATATCCCCAAATTCAATCTTTATATTCACGTATTAAATCAGCCCACCCGCTAGGTATTTCGCTCTCTGGTTCTGGTTCGAGTATATTTGCATTAATGAATTCGACATCTGATGCAGACAAATTATGCCGCTCTCTGAATTCCGACGGTCTGTTTGCTTGGAGCGGATTAACTATGTTTTAACCACGACTCGTGATAAGGGAATTTTTTCGATGTATACATTGATTTTTGATTTCAACGACACAATAAGCCCTTCCAATTTTATTCAAGTTATTGCTAATTATGAAGATAAAATAGGCATTACGGCTACTAACTTTATAGAGATGTATGTTAACGCTGGTTTATTAAGGGATCTGCTTATCGGAAAGTATAAGAGCGAAGTAGACTTTTGGGCTGACGTTTCAAGATTAACGAAAGTAGACTTGCAAATATTGTTAAAAATAAGGCGGGATGTTGCCAATACAAAAAAAGTAGATTATAAGTTGCTTGAATTGATTGAATCTTTGAGAAAAGAGAATTACCTTGTCTTGCTAACTGATAACCTGCTAGAGACTTTTGACTTTTGGGTTGAGAAATTTTCTCTACAGAGTTACTTTCACTTTATCGCCAATTCAGCAAATTACCATATACTTAAGTCAAACCCTCTTTTTTACATTCAAGTTTTAAATCAAATAAACTCGCGACCAAACAAAAGCATTCTTATTGACGACTATCAAAAAAATCTCGAAGTGGCTTCGAGTATTGGCATGAAGACTTTGCTTTATACTGGAATTGTTGATCTGAAATCTGAATTAATGCATATGGGAATAATCGCAAAGAGGTAAAAAGAATCAGTTACCTTTGAGTTTTTCTAACTCGCCCATTATATACTTGCAAACCTGAGTCAAGCTTGTATCCTCTTTTGTTATTCGCATGTTCAGGTAAACATCCCCTTCAATTGTGCCAATCCATGCTGCTTCATCTCTAAGCTCCTTGCTGTATTCTAAACCAAACAACCAAACAGGTTCTATTCCTTTTGAGATTTCATCATTAATTAGGTTCACTATCTTCTGAATGCAAGCATCTCCCTCATTTATTTCTGCTTCTGGCATTGGGCTTACATTCTCGCCAAAAGAGAATACGCCCCCAATCTCATTTGCTAATCCTTCACATGCGTTTAAGAAATTGTCAAACTCATCAAAAGTGTATTCGTCAATAGAATCATATTGGTAAATAGCCGTCCACTTTAATCGCAAAGCAGGCGATATCGTTGGGTAATAAAAACCAACAAGATTGACATCGCCTCGGTCTACCAATCCAACTAATTTTCTTAAACCATTTGCAGTCATATGTTCACTCATCCTTATTGTCAACAGCTTATAATACAACTAATGTGCAAGGGTGGCTGAGCTAATCCATGCTTCAACACTGTATCTACCAGTATGCGAATCTGGGAATTGATCTAATAATTTTTCTTCTGCAAAACCCAACAGAATCGATTTAAGAAAATAAACATTAAATCTTTTTGCATACTCAAACGCCTCGATGAAAAGTTGAGCGCTTTTGTTGTAAACGCCCGCGTTCAGGTTTATTCGGGCTTTAATAAGAGAAACCAAACTTGATAAATCAATGTAGCTATGCCGTTTTGATATTTTTTCAGCAAGACCGAGCAGTTCTACATACTTATCTTCTTCCTGGTTGTAACTTCCTGATTTAAGTGATGCATCACAAATCTTGATCAATAGCATGCACTCGCCATAATGATTGTTAGATTTTTTCATAATATTTATACTCTGATCATAATATTCTAAAGCCTTTCTCCAATTTTTTCTTTTCAATTCCAAATCACCCAAGTTCATTAAAGTTAGTTCAATTTCAAAAGAGAAGTCATTCTGCTTTTCTTGTTAATACTTCGCAAATGTAGGTTTTCTGCTTTTGTCAGCAAATTTTTATCTTGATATAGCTTGCCCAAACAATCAAGGACTACAGGAATGCCCAAGGGAGCTTTTAAATTAATACATATTCGCATGCACTCTAAATATATATCTTCACTCTTTTCTAAATCTCCAATCAGTCGATATGTATCTGCCAACTTTACTATAACTCTTGCAATCCAATAATTAGCACCTAATTCTGTAAGAATCTCTCTGCTTTGCGAATAATGAGTTATTGCTTCTTCCCATTTACCTGTTTGCTGCAAGACCCATCCAGTTCTATATAACCCGCGAGCAATCCCGTACTTATCCCCAATATTTCTAAATTTCGCTAGGCTTTGTTGATATAAATCAAGAGCGGAATCAAAATAACCTTGCTCTAAATAAATAGTGCCTAGGCTATTTAGAGCCCAAGCTTTACTTCGCTCAATCAACATTGGATCAGTCGAAACATTATCGGCGTGGCTACCAGAATTACTAGCCTTGAAAGAAGCTCTTATTGCATCTACAAGAGTAGTAAAGCCGTTTTTTTTGTGGATTTCGGGAGTCAACGTGTT
>CAZNDS010000316.1:0-3216 GCA_964571865.1 uncultured Ignavibacteriaceae bacterium
AAATGGAAGCTGGTTATCATCAAGTTGAGTTCAATGCTCAGAACTTATCATCCGGGACGTACATTTATAGAATACAAACTGGAAATTACATCAGCTCAAAGAAAATGTTAGTTGTTAAGTAATGCATAAAAAACCCGTTCTAAAAGATTTTATCTTTTCACTAAGCTATAAAATTTTGGAAAGATAGAATCTTTTCCGCTTATAGGATAATATTCTCAAAAACCCGACTTTTATAATCCATTCAACTCACAAAAAGTCGGGTTTTTCACAAAACGAGTAATGCTCGTAAAAACCTCGGAATTTTTCAAACGCTCAATCATTTGGGAGCTCACTGATTTGCTCGAGAAAATTATTGAAAATTGTACTGATAGGGTTGTAATTTTTGCTTTAAGATTTCATCCCGACAAGTCGGGATGAAATCTTTGTTTATGAGGTCGTTTATTTAAAATGGTAAAATAGTTTTAACTTGACTTGCTTTTAATTCTAGCGGCTTTACCGGAAAGATTTCTTAAGTAATAGAGCTTTGCTCTTCGAACTCTTCCTTCGCGCACTAATTCTATTTTAGCAATTTTAGGCGAGTGGAATGGAAAAATTCTCTCCACTCCAACCCCATCTGAGATCTTACGGACTGTGAATGTTTTATCGATTCCGCCACCGCGTATTGAAATTACATCTCCTTCAAATTGCTGGATTCGTTCCTTATCCCCTTCAATTACTTTGAAGTGAATATTCACGCGATCACCTGCTCTAAATTTTGGATAATCGTTTCTCAATTGTAACGACTGTGCATGTTGCAGCTTATTCATTTTATCATCTCCATTTTCTTAATTTTTCAACTCTCTGAGGAGATCTTATTCTTCCAATCTTTAATTTTGGAGTGATCTCCTTCTAACAAAATCTGAGGTACTTTAAGTCCTTCGAATTCTCGTGGTCTAGTATAAATCGGTGGTTCAACGTAATCTTCATCGATGAAGGTGTCAGTTAAAGCAGATTCACCATCACCGAGTGCGCCCGGGATTAATCTAACAATTGCATCGACGATTACGAGTGCAGGCAGTTCTCCTCCGCTTAAAACAAACTTTCCGATGGAGATTTCCTCGGCACCAGTGAGCTCGGTTACACGTTGGTCGATACCTTTGTAATGACCACAAATAAAAATCAAATTATCAAATAAGGAAAATTTTTTCGCTGCTTTTTGATCGAATATTTTTCCCTTTGCAGAAGTGATGATTATCGAATCATAACTTCTTTCTTTTTTCAATTTTTCAACACATCGGAAGATTGGTTCAGGTTTTAACACCATCCCGCTTCCACCGCCAAAAGGTTTATCATCTATTTGACGATATTTTCCTTCACCATAATCGTGCAGATTATGAATCACAATTTCAACAAGACCTTTTTCCCGTGCACGCTTTACGATGCTGTGACTTATTGGGCTGTCTAACATTTGCGGTACGGCAGAAATTAAATCAATTCTCACCTAATCAAACATCCCTTCCGTGTTCTTCAATTTCATAATACCGAGTTCAAGATTTATTTCTTCCAGAAAATCTCGAACAGCAGGAATTAAGAATTTCTTTCCAATTTTATCAATAATTTCATAAACATCGTTGGATTGCAATTGCAAAACATTTGATAATTCACCGATTACAATTCCATTTTCATTCAAAACTTTTAAACCGATCAGATCATGAATGTAATATGAATCTGATTCCAGGTTTTTCAAATCGATTTCATCAATCACAATTTCTTTTGTAACTAGTTTCTCTGCTTCGCTTAAATCATCCACATCTTTAACCTTTATAAGAAAAAAATTTTTTCTTCCGGTTGAAGATTCAATTTGAAAATGCTTGAAAGAATTATTACCGACTTTCACACACAAAATTTCACCAGAATCAAACCGTGCAGAAAAATCCGTGAACGGTTTGATTTTCAGCACCCCTTTGATACCATGAGTGCCGATAATCCTACCTATTAAAATCATTTGTATTTAATTCGACAGAAAAACTATCGAATATGGAAATATTTTCAATCCTCAATTTCGAGGATTGCTTTTTTCCCTTCTTTGGCAGCAACCGCAGTTAAAAGAACTCGCATTGCTTGGGCAGTTTTGCCCTGTTTGCCAATTACTTTACCAACATCTTCCTGACTTACCTTGAGGGAGAAGACAAGTTTATTTTCCGCTGGCTGCGTTTCTTCAACCTTGACCCCTTCTGGTTTATCAACAAGTTGTTTTACTATATATTCGATGAATTCTTTCATATTTCCCTCCGGAAATTGGGGTGCTTAGTATTTATGTGCCAAGCGCAGAAGTCCACCGACAATCATTCATTAACTTTCAGCGGGAGTATCTGCTGGCTTTTCATCAGAAGCTGCACCTTTTGCTTCTGCCGCACTGGATTTCTTTTTTGATCCTTTCTTATTGGCTTGTTTCTCAAGTAATCGATTCTGTTTGTCCTTCTGAAGCATTTTGAACTTTTCTAGTTCCTGTTCAATTTTTTCATGAGAAGCTTTTCTCTTCATCAGATCATGTCGAAGAATTAATCCTTCACGACTTAGAAGATTTTTCACGGTATCTGTTGGCTGAGCACCAACACCTAACCAATATAATGCTCTATCTTCCAAAATATTCACTTCAGATGGATTCATTCTAGGATTATATCTTCCAATAGCTTCGATAAATTTACCATCGCGCGGTGAACGTGAATCTGCAGCAACAATTTTATAAATTGGCTGTCTTTTCTTTCCCATTCTTTGTAATCTTAACTTTACTGCCAAATGTACTTTCCTCCAAATAATTTTCTAATTGTACTGAAATTTAAAACCTTTAAAAGCATTTTTCATGCCCATTGTTGAGACACGTTTCATCATTTTCTGCATCTCTTCGAATTGCTTTACTAGTCTATTAACATCTTGAATTGTACTTCCGCTTCCCTTTGCAATTCTTTTTCTGCGGCTTCCATTCAAGACTCGCGGATTTTTTCTCTCCTCTTTGGTCATTGAATTTATAATCGCTTCAATCTTTACAAATGCTTTTTCATCTATTTCAACATTTTTCAAATTCGATCCGATACCTGGAATCATACCCAGCAACTGAGAGATCGAACCCATTCTTTTTATATGTTTAATTTGTTCTTTAAAATCTTCAAAATCAAATTTATTGATTTAATTTTTTCTTCTAACTTTACAGCTTCATTTTCATCAAAAACATCTTGT
>CAZNDS010000317.1:0-1968 GCA_964571865.1 uncultured Ignavibacteriaceae bacterium
CGCCTCTTGTGATGGCTGCCAGCTAAGCTTACTCGATTGCGAAGATGAATTGTTAAGTGTTGTAGGTTTTATCGATATAGCTAATTTCCCCGAAGCATCGCGTGCAGTTTCAAAGGGCCCTTATGATCTTTCTCTTGTTGAAGGTTCGATCACCACTCCGCACGATGCGGAACGAATTCATAAAGTAAGAAGGCAGTCGAAATTTCTTGTAACAATCGGAGCCTGCGCTACTGCAGGCGGAATTCAAGCTCTCAGAAATTTTAAAGATGTTAAAGAATTCACGAACATTGTCTATGCAAATCCAAAATTCATAGATACATTAAACACATCCACTCCGATTTCAAATCATATCCCGGTTGATTTCGAACTTCGCGGCTGTCCGATAAACAAATATCAACTCCTTGAAGTCGTGAATGCTTTCCTGAATAACAGAAAACCAAATATTTCACCGCATAGTGTTTGTATAGAATGCAAAAGACGCTCAAATATTTGTATAATGGTTGCGAAAAATATTCCATGCCTGGGTCCAGTAACTCATGCTGGTTGCGACGCACTCTGTCCATCTTACGATCGGGACTGCTTTGGATGTTACGGCCCGAAAGAAACGACAAATACAAGCTCTTTGGCAGAGTGGTTTAGTTCAATGGGTTTAAAAAATGATGAGATTCTAAGAACCTTCCGCGGATTTAATGCATACGCAGATGCTTTTCGTAAGGAGAGCGAAGCACATGAATAGCAAAACGATTAAAGTTGATTATCTTGCACGAGTTGAAGGTGAAGGTTCGCTCCTTGTGAAAATCAAAAACGACAAAGTTAAAGACGTAAAATTTAAAATTTTCGAACCGCCAAGATTTTTTGAAGCTTTCCTTAGAGGAAGATATTTCACTGAAGCTCCGGACATCACTGCACGAATCTGCGGTATCTGCCCAATTGCATATCAAATGAGTTCAATTCATGCAATGGAAAATATTCTCGGAGTAAAAATAGATGGACAGCTTCGAGAATTGAGACGACTTTTATATTGCGGAGAGTGGATCGAAAGTCATGCTCTGCACATTTATCTTCTCCATGCACCCGACTTTTTGGGATATGAAGATGCGATTCAAATGGCAGCCGATCATCCTGAAACAGTCAAGAAAGCTTTGGAACTCAAAAAAACTGGAAATGACATCGTAAATATTCTGGGAGGAAGAGAGATTCATCCAATTAATGTACGTGTCGGGGGTTTCTATAAGATACCTGTAAAATCGCAATTCAAACTGATTTCTGAACGACTCAAGTGGGCTCGCGATGCTGCTATAGAAACAGTGAAGTGGACTGCTTCTCTTCCTTTCCCGGATTTTAATCAAGAATACGAATTTGTTGCCCTCTCCAATCCGAATGAATATCCATTCAATGAAGGAAACTTGATTTCAAATAAAGGAATGGAAATTCGCATTTGTGATTACGAAGAACATTTCTACGAAGAACATGTTCAGCATTCAAATGCGCTTCACTCTGTAAACCTGCCCGCCACATTAATACCGGAGAGGCAGGCGGGAAGAAAAGGAGGAATTTATTTCGTTGGACCGCTTGCCAGATTCAACTTAAATTTTAATAAACTTTCAGAATTGACAAAACAAACCGCCCGCGATATAAAACTTGTTCCACCAATGAATAATCCATTCAAAGGGATTGTCGTCCGTGCAATCGAAACACTTTATGCATGCGATGAAGCTCTGCGGATTATTGATCAGCTCGAAATTCCTGAGAAACCTTTTATAGATGTAGAGCCAAAAGCAGGAATTGGATATGGTTGCACAGAGGCTCCACGCGGAATTTTGTATCATCGATACCGAATAGACGATGACGGAATTATACAAGATGCGAAAATCGTCCCGCCGACTTCTCAAAATCAGAAACAAATAGAGGATGATCTATTCAAATTCGTCGAAAAGAATATAAAACTTCCAAAAGATGAATTAACCT
>CAZNDS010000317.1:1981-3170 GCA_964571865.1 uncultured Ignavibacteriaceae bacterium
GAGCAGACAATCAGAAACTACGACCCTTGTATTTCCTGCGCCACACATTTTTTGAAGTTAGAAATTGAAAATGAATAATTATTTTTTCTTCAATTCGATTTTCGATCTGCGAGAATCCGCCAAATCCGTGTCATCCATGTTCTATTATTAGCTTATGTCGGACATTCTCATCATTGGAATTGGAAATGAATTTCGCAGTGATGATGCTGTTGGAATTCTAATTGCACGAAAAATCAAATCATTGAATCTTCCACAGATAGAAGTTATTGAAGCGAATGGAGAGGGTTCAGAGCTGATCGAATTATGGAAAGATAAAAAGTCAGTGATAATCTGCGATGCAGTCAGTTCCGGAAGTGAGCCAGGAAAAATCCACCAAATTGATGCATCCAAAAATAAAGTCTCGACTAATTTTTTTAATTATTCATCCCACGCCTTCGGTTTAGCTGAGGCAATTGAAATCAGCCGAAAATTGAACCAATTGCCTGATAAATTACTCATTTACGGAATTGAAGGTAAGAATTTTAATTTTGGGAAAAACATTTCTGAAGAAATGATTAAAGCATCTGATCAAGTAATTAAATTGATTGTTGATATGGTAGAGACACACCCAGCGATGGCTGGTAAACATGCTGTGTCTCTACCATAAAATGACACAATTCATTTTCTCAACGTTACCATAATCCTTATCTTTGAATGAATTATTATATGAAAACAAAAATCTTAAATGCCGTTACTCGGTGAACTGAGCGCATTACTCACTGCTTTTCTCTGGTCGATAACCTCAATGCTTTTTGCAGCGGCTGCTGTCCGAATCGGATCGGTACAATTGAACGTTACAAGACAATTATTCGCAATAATTATTTTATGCCTGATCATTTTACTTTTTCAAATCGACTATTCGCTTTCAAGTTCACAGATAATAAATTTAGCAATCAGCGGTCTATTTGGGCTTGCATTTGGTGACTCATTTCTATTCAAAGCTTATCAGCAAATTGGTGCACGGATCAGTATGCTTATCATGTCAAGCGCTCCAATAATCTCTGCTCTGTTGGCATATTTTGTTCTAAATGAAGTTTTATACTTTTGGGGTATTGTTGGAATTTTCATTACGATCGGTGGAATAGCACTTGTAGTCCTTGAACGGAACGAATCAAACAGCTCGGTCAAAAAGATGAATTATATCGGAATA
>CAZNDS010000318.1:0-3156 GCA_964571865.1 uncultured Ignavibacteriaceae bacterium
TCCGCCTCAGGTGGACTTGATGCTTGATACTAGATAGAAAGATTTTGTATGAATTATAAACAGCTGGGAATATCGCAGTTGGCAAGAGAAATTGTAATCGATATTCATAAAATAACTTTGGAAAAATTACCTAAATTTGAGATGTACGAAGAAGGCAGCCAAATTAGACGCTCTTCCAAATCTATAAAATCAAATATTGTTGAAGGTTATGGAAGAAGAAACTACAAACAAGATTTCATTAAACATCTGATAATTGCATTAGCTTCAAATGATGAAACACTAGATCACCTCGAAAATTTGTTTGAAACCAAATCTTTAACTGATGCTATACTCTTTAATAATCTATCAGAAAGATTAAATGAGTTTGGAAAGAAACTCAATAAGTTTATTCAGGCTGTAGAAAAAGAACATCTAAGTAAGAAATGAACCAACCATCGAGTATCCAGTATCCAGCATCCAGTTCCCAGCATCCAGTTCTTGCTCCCTCATATACAAAAGTATATATTTGTATACAAAAGTATATAAAGTAAAAACATGGTAATACACAAAAGTCTTGATGAAGTGTTCAGAACCTGGTCAAATGTAGCAGTGATGCGCGCATTATTGGATACTAATACAGGTTACACTGGAAATGAGGTTGCACGTTTATCTGGTATGCATCCAAGATCAGCAATTAAAGCTCTTTCATCATTGGAAAATCTTGGGATGATAAACAGACAGCGAGGCGGGAGGGATCACATATTTACCTTAAATCGAGAACATTTTTTGTATAAGGAAGTCATTGATAACCTGTTCAGAGCTGAAGTTAAATTACTTGATGAAATTGTAAAAACCCTTGCCTCAATTCTTAAAAAGCAAGTTTACAGTGCAGTAATTTTCGGCAGTGTTGCCAGGCAAGAGGAAACTGTCTTGTCTGATCTTGATATTTGCTGCATAGTAAATTCGGTTATTGATAGACTATTTGTGAGTGCTGAATTGAATAAAAAGTCACAAATGTTGTACAAAAGGTTTGGAATTAAATTAGCTCCTGTATTTTTCCTAAAATCACAGTTTATTAGAAAAAAGAAAAACAAGTTAATAAGAAGTATAGTTGACGAGGGAATATTGATCAAAGAAAAGGAAGAAAATCAGTCCCACGACTGCGTTTCAGAGAATGCCAAAATGTTGCAGATCATTTTTATGATGCAGCCCGGGATTCTATGGAATTAGAATATTGGACCGCAGCCGGTGTGTTGATCGTTCATTCTGCAATTGCTTTTGCAGATGCATTATGTATAAAATTGTCTGGAGTAAGAAGTGCAAGTGAGAACCATGAAGACACTGTGACACTTGTCGAGTCTGTAGTTGCAGACAGAGAAGGAAAAGCAAATGCTATTAATCAACTCAGAAGAATAATTGAAGAGAAGACGAAAGTATCTTATTTAGGCGAATTATATTCAGCTTCGCAATCCAAAGAAATGTGGAAAAGACTGGAAAGATTTAGAAAATGGGCGTTAGTAGTATTACAGAGGTAGTATCTATAATCTGGTATCTAGCATCAAGCATCAAGCCAGTTGTCTTAAGTATCAAGTAATCATGGAATACCTGCTTCATATATTAATTCTTATATGCATTTATGTAATTCTTTCTCTTTCTCTTAATCTGCTTGTTGGATATACCGGCATTCTCTCGATTGCGCACGCAGCATTTTATGGTGTGGGTGCTTATGTTGCTGCATTAATGGCTTTGAGATTAGAGACGCCTTTTTTACTAAATATTATTCTTGCATTCATTGCCGCTGGAACTTTTGGAGCAATAGTTGGAATTCCGTCGCTTCGTTTAAGAGACGATTATTTTGTCATTGCAACTTTCGCTTTTCAGATAATCACATTCAGTGTATTGAACAACCTGGTTGAATTTACGGGAGGGCCACTTGGTCTCCCCGGCATTCCTCAACCCGATATTTTTGGAATTGGAATATCAACTCATATTGAATTTTTAATACTCGCTTTACTTTTGGCTGGTTTCGTTTATTGGATTACAAATAGAATAGTTTCTTCTCCCTTCGGAAGATTGCTTAAAGCAATAAGGGAAGATGAGGTATTTGTTAGAGCAGTTGGAAGAGATGTCGCATCCACAAAAGTAAAAGTATTTATAATTAGTGCATCGCTTGCATCGTTAGCCGGAGTAATTTATGCAACTTACATTACCTACATTGATCCTACCAGCTTTACCGTGATGGAATCAATCTTCATAATTTCAATTGTTATAATTGGCGGTGCTGCAAATTTGAAAGGTTCAATCCTTGGTGCAGCTTTTTTAGTTGCTCTGCCAGAGCTACTTCGATTTATTGGATTACCTAATGCTATTGCCGCAAATGTCAGACAGATTCTCTACGGTGCATTGCTCGTTATCATGATGATGTGGAGACCACAGGGATTTCTTGGGGAGTATGCGTTTGGGAAGGGTGATAAGCCTGTCCCTAACTCGATTCGGGATCAAAGATCAAAGGTCAAAAGCGAAAAGTCAAATGATGCTTAAAGTATCAAATCTTAACAAAAACTTTGATGGAGTAACTGCCCTGAAAGATTTTTCTTTCGAAATGAAAGAGAAGGAAATACTCGGAATGATTGGACCAAATGGAGCTGGTAAAACTACATTTTTCAATGTACTGTCTGGTTTCATTAGACAAGATTGTGGTAAAATGTATTTCGATGGAAATGAGATTAGTAATTTAAGTTCTCATAAAATCACGGATAGAGGGATATCAAGAACTTTTCAAGACTTAAGGTTAATTAGACAAATCTCAGTGCTTGATAATGTTTTGCTTTCTTTCAATCACCAAGAGGGGGAGAATGTTAAAAACATTTTGTTAAATCCGAATGTGTGGAAAGGAATTGAAAAACATGACACTCAGAAAGCAATAGAATTGCTTGACTATGCCGGAATAAAAAATAAAGCAAATGATTTAGCGAATGATCTTTCTTACGGACAGCAGAAACTATTGAGCATTATCTGTTGTCTCGCTGCTGATTCGAACCTTTTGCTTCTCGATGAACCAATCGCAGGGATCAATCCAGAAATGCGAGAAAAGATATTGAATATCATTGCAGAACTGCAACAAAAAGGAAAATCAGCAATTATTATTGAGCACGATATGGATTTTATCGAAAGGAA
>CAZNDS010000319.1:0-3145 GCA_964571865.1 uncultured Ignavibacteriaceae bacterium
TTCTTTGCCTTTGCCCACCGGAGAGGGAAACTCCGTTCTCACCCAGATAGGATTGAAATCCTCCTGGTAACTGTTCAATAAATGAGGTTATACCAAGTTGATTGCAAATTTCCATCACTTTCTCCATGTCCGGTTGAAATTCTCCTACAGCAATATTCTCAACTACATTTCCGGCAAAAAGATCAATACGCTGAGGAACAATCGCAATCAGTTTCCTTAATGAATTATTTGTGAATGCTTTAATATTGTAATTTCCCAGATATACTCCTCCCTTCTGCAAAGGATAAATATTTTGCATGATTGAAGCAAGAGTGGTTTTCCCTGAACCACTTTCTCCAACAATGGCAGTAATTTGCCTGGCGGGTATGGTCATATTAAGAGATTCAAAAACCTGAATTCTTGTACCATATCTGAAGTCTACATCTTTAAACTGAATATCCCCGATATGCTTTTCTTTTAATTCAATCGCCTCCGGATTATCCTCACGTTCCAGTTCAAAAATTTCAAAAAGCCTGTCAGAGGCTATTATCGCATCCTGAAATGACCGGTTAAAACTGATTATGCTCGATACAGGTCCCGTAAAATATCCAAGTAAAGCATAAAATGACAATAATTCTCCAGGTGAGATTTGATTATTTAAAGCAAAACCTGCTCCGGTCCACAATAAAATAACAGTAAATCCCTGAGTCAAAAAGGAAGAAGAATTGTTTGAAAAAATACTGTTCAGACCTGATTTATAAACCTCACCCAATAAACTTGTAAATCTCATCTCAGTCTTTAGATTGGAAAACCATTCAAGACTAAATCTTTTAATCGTTGACACGGAATTGAGGGATTCGACCAATTGAGATTCAAGATCAGCTGCCCGCTCCATGATTTTGCGCTGAACTTTCTTATTCAATGCATTGGAAATATAATAGACAATTACATACAATGGAACAACCACTAGCATGATCAAGGCCAACTTCCAATAATATGTAAACATCAATACAAAGGATACAATAAGAATCAAGATACTCACAATCAAGTTAATTGCTATATCATTAATGAAAATTCTGATTTTAACTGCATCGTTTATACGGGAAATGATTTCCCCAACCCTCATATTGTCAAAAAAAGATTGAGGTAGTTTCAGTATGTGCTGATAATAACCAAGAATGAGTGTAGTGTCAATCTTTTGCCCTGTTTTCAGAACAAATTGCATCTGAAAAACATTCAGGATAATCCTGAACGTGATCAAAGTAAACATAGCAACACCAAGCAGATTTAAAAGGTTTAAATTCCCGTCAGGTAATACATTATCAACAATCTTTCCGATATAAACTGCCGAAGCCAATCCAAGGACTGCAAATAATACTGCCCCTATAAGTGCCTGAAACAATATCCCTTTGTGTGGCGATAATAATTTCCAGAATCGACTTTTTACAGATTCTGTTATATCCATTTCCTGAAATTCCTGGCTTGGTATTAATAATACCAATACACCTGTCCATTCCTTTTTAAAAACTTCATGTTTCACCTTATGAATTTCTCCGTCACCAGGATCCATAATTTCAATAAATGTATCAGTTACACCAGCAATAACAACAAAATGGTGCAGATGCCCACAAACAATCACATGAGCAATAGATGGCTTTGGAATTTTAAAAAGGCTGTCCCATTCTCCCCTTACTCCTTTTGCCGAGAAACCCATTTTATTTGCTGCTTCAACCATCCCAAGTACATTTGTTCCTTTTTTGTCAGTGGAGGCAAACTGCCTTATCTTTGCTACAGGTATCTTTAGTCCATAATGAACTGCGACTGAAGCCAGGCAAGCTGCTCCACAGTCTGTAATATCATGTTGTTTTACTTTTCCTACCATAAAAAGACCTATTCATTTTGATTTTTATTATATGGATTCAGCCATACATCAGCTTTGTTAACCAATAACTGAAACAATGACCTGCGGGTTTGAATTATGCGGCAATTGACAGTCATCCCCTTTTTCAATCGCCCCACTGAACCATTTTTATGGATAAGCGAGTCTCCCTGCAATTTGCATTGAATTTTATAATATGGAAGATTTCTAAAATTGTCAAATACAATATCCTCTGATATGTGTTCAACTTTTGCATCAAGCATACCCCACTGATTGTAATTATAGGCATGGACCTGAATTCGTACCTTTTGGCCAACGCTAATATAGCCTATATCCCGGGGTGGTAGGGTTGCCAAAACAATTAGCTCACCATCGGGAGAAATTTCAGCAATTTTCTGATTGATCAGTAAGAATGTTCCAACCTGAATATCGGAACTCATAATAATCGTACCATTCAATGGAGATATTATATGGCGATTACTTATTTCATCACTAACCAATTTTAAATCTGCTTCAATAATTGCTTGCTCCTTAAGTCTAAAGTTTAAATCATCCTGCCAAAATTTGATTTGCTGAAGAAAAAGTAATCTGAGATTAGTAAGCTCCTGGTTGTAATCAAATTCTGAGGCTTCGAAATCAGTAGCTGATATTACCCCATTATGATAAAGTTTCGTATTCCTCAGGTGCTCGAATGATCTTTTAACAAACCTGTCTTTCTGATTCAAATATTGTCTCCCAAAACTATTGTAATCAGAGACATACTTAGCTGAACTAAGAGTTATTTTTCCATGTATTAATTGAAGACTATCCAAATTAACCAATTTTTCGAGATCTTGGATTGACATGTGATTGTCAAATTGCTTTGATGACAAAGAACTTAACCTGGCCTTCTGTACATGTGAATCAAAGACTAACAAGGTATCACCTGATTTTACCTTTGTATTATTCTTAATTCGGGTAAATAAAACCAATCCATTGGAGTTGGCATAAATGGTTTGATTTTCAATGTCTGTCCTTAGAATCCCATTTGCCGTAACGGAAACATCAACATAAATAAATGGTAATAAAGCCAGTGCAGTTAATAATAACACTATGATTAAAAGGTAAATAGACTGGCTTTTGCGTGAAATATGATAAAGATGATATTCTTTTGGTCCCTGGATAAACTCTGGTGGAATAAACTTTATCATGTTTGAGTATAATTATTAACAGCTGCAAAACTATTAACAAATAACATCCTGCTATAAAGTGCCTCAAAATCGAAAAAGGTGACAGGCAATTCTTCAA
>CAZNDS010000320.1:0-3108 GCA_964571865.1 uncultured Ignavibacteriaceae bacterium
TAATATCTGGGACAAAATTATTTGGTGCATCTAGTACTTTACGTGCAGAATATACATATTGGGGAAATAATCCGGATTTTCCACCTCCATTTGATCCGACCGGTAGATTCTTAAATATAAATGTTGATTATATTCCTTATTTAACGTCTGAACCTATTCCGCCTGTCAGTAGACCAGAATACAGACTATTAATGGATTTAAACAATAATATACTTGATACAATTTACGCACGGGATGCAGGACTTATAAATATTAGTATCCTTGAAGAGTTACTCGCTCAAGCAAACCAATTGTTCGATGAAAAATTATACGCTGAAGCAAAAGATTTATACAGTAGTATAATAGAAAATTATGGAAAGGAAGTTGAAAGTATTAGTGCATACTTCAGATTGTTAGCAATTTTAAAATTGCTAGGTGCAACTTCATCAGAATATACTTATTACATCCAGCAATTTGAAGATAATCTTGCATCAATCGAAGATACTTTAATGCAGGATTTTATTGAAGGAATTAAAATCAGTTATCAAGTTTCTGCCGAAGAGTATCTGCATGCTATTAGTCAATTAGAGCAAATTATTCTTTCAAATCCAGGAACGGATGAAGAATTCTATGCATCTTTAGAACAGTTGATGATTCAGTTACTTTACTATCATCCATCAACTGGATTGGGTAAATTTTCACGAGAACACTATAGTGCTATAGAAAGTCTTAATAATAAAATTGATATTCTTTTCAGTAAAAAGTTCAACTCCGATAAGATTATAATTCAAAATTTACAAACAGCTCCTATGAGTTATGATCTTTCTCAAAACTACCCTAATCCATTTAATCCAACTACAAGGATCCGGTACTCAATTGAAAAATCAGGATTGGTCGCACTCAAGATTTTTGATATCCTCGGCAGAGAAGTAGCAACACTTGTAAACGAACCAAAGCAGCCTGGTGAATATGAAGTTAAGTTTGATGCAAATGAGTATGGGTTAACTTCAGGTGTTTATTTTTATCAGTTTAAAGCCGGTGAGTTTACTGCAATAAAAAAACTTGTTTACCTACGATAGATTCATCTGCCGAAGGAAGATAAATTTTAATAAGATAGTTATCAACGAGATGTCGTCCAGATTTCTTGGGAGGACATCTCTATTTAATTTATTACTTTGATATACTATATCACCCTATGCTTTTTCATATTGATCTTGATGCATTTTTTCCCTCGGCAAACTCTGGATTGACTTGTCCACCTTTTAGTGGAACGAATACTCAATCCTTCACTATGGCTATCGCTCAGGACAACTCCTTCACTTGAAGGCAAGCCAGTAATTGTCGGCGGAGCGCCTGTAAGTCAAAGCTTTGCATATTCGATCAAAGCTACCGGCTATGCAAAAAACGCAATCGAAGCTGTGGATTTATGTAATAAGCTAATGGATTATACTATTTGAATTTTTCTTCTAATTCACCAATAAAATCCACTACACAATATTAGCTTAATGTAGTTATCCTCTCACAAGCAGATGATTCTTTAGTTTCTAAGAATTATATTTCCAATAAAAAAATGAAACTTTCAGAAGAGCAGATAGAACGAATTAAGGAATATTTGAGAACAACTCCTGTTACTAGAGCTTTTATTTTTGGTTCATATGCCAAGGATCATGCAGATGAACAGAGTGATGTTGATATATTAGTCGAGCTTGATTATTCAAACCCAATTGGACTACTTTTTATCAAAATAGCTTTAGACCTTGAAGATATTCTTCACAGAAAAGTTGATCTTGTCACAACACAGGGAATCTCAAAGCATATTCTACCTTATGTTCAGAAAGAAAAAGTTTTAATTTATGAACGTGTCTGAATCTGATAAAGTTAGGTTAAAACATATTCTTGATTCTCTTACAGAAATTCAGAATTATACAGTGGATGCTTCTTATAATGATTTTTTACACAACTCAATGCTCTTTTTTGCTACGGTTAAACAACTTGAGATTATTGGGGAAGCGGCTAATCGATTAAGTGAAGGATTACGTCAAGAATTTGTTGAGATCGAATGGAGGGAAATAATTGGTTTGAGAAACATATTAATTCACGAATACTTTGGAATCGATCGGAAAATCGTTTGGGATATAGTCTCAAAAGATCTTCCAACCTTGAAAGAGAAAATTATCAGGATACTTGAGAAAATCAGCTGACTTGTTTAAATATTTTTACAAAATTTTGAATAATCCATACAATTCTTGAGAATTATTCTTCCTTCTCAAAAATCTTATCGTCGATTCCTTTATTCACAACGTAATTCGAATAAATTAATGTAACTCTTCCTTCTTGTTTCTCTTCGGTCTTATTTTCCGACAGGGTTTCTTTTTGCTGTTGCCTTCTCCGTCCAAATCTAAGACTGCTATCGTCTAAAAATATTTCTACTTTCTCCGGAAGCCAGTACTTGTTATCAACCAACTTGTGATCTAAATTCACTTCAACCTTACCCGCCCGTTCACCAAGCGTGATTATCTTCCCAATTGTATAATTCCTTGAATTTACATAAAGGGTAATAATCGAGGGACCTTTTTCGGATTCTTCCGGAATAACTTTAACAATATGAAAAATTTGGCTGTCTATTTCTGAATCATTCTCATAAATAGCAGTGAACTTCTTTTCGAAGAGAGCATCCGGTGAAAAGTTTATTCCTTGCTTCGGAAGAAGAGCAAAGCTTTTTGTTTCGATATGGATTCTATCGGGCTTTTTGAAATAAACTTTTGCATTGATATCCGGGACTTTCAAATATTCTATATCTACTTGAACCGAAACATCCGCCGTGTAATCATTTATACTGCCGAACTGCTGTCTAATTTTTTCAATCACTAAATTCGGATCAGTTTTCTGTCCGAATGAAAGTTGAGATAAAAGCAGAATCGTAAATAATATTTTCTTTGTCATGATAATTTTCTCAATTCAGATCGTATTCTCACGTTAAAATATCTTTTTTCTTAAAAATCAGTAAGGTAATAATAAAAAATCCAGCCGAGTGAAGCAGAAGAACTGCAATAGACTTTTGAATCATATCCCAATCAACTGGATCGCCAAAAAAGCTAAGCCATGAAGGTAAATAATGCGTGAACATGT
>CAZNDS010000321.1:0-1305 GCA_964571865.1 uncultured Ignavibacteriaceae bacterium
AATTTGTCCATACCACCGTCAAAGCCAATCTCTTTGAGCTTTTTCATTTCATTGGTATTTACAATGATTTGATATTGCTCGTTAAAAGTTACAAGTCCTTTGTCGTAAGCTCTGTGATAAAGTGCTGAAAGTGCTATGCCGTTTGCTGTGTCGTCTGTTGAACTGTCGGAGCTAACAGGGACAATATGAGCAGCATCAACTAACTTTAACTGCATACCGCTAAAAGCACATTTATTACCGTATGCTGTCAATACTCTTGCTTTGAAACTTGTGTCACGAAGTTTTTTACTTAGTTGTATTACTGCTGTTTGTCGTTGCTTACTTACTTGTTCAATCAATTCTGTATTTAGTTCAAGCGGTTGGTCAGAAACTGTTTCCAAAACTTTAAAGTCCTTTTTAGAAGTTCCAAAACCGTGAAGTTGCTCTAATGATTGAACATAGCTTACAAAGAAGTCAGGGCGAAAAGCTATAGCAATTTCATTATTGCCTTTGTCGCAAGGTGAAAAGCCGTTTATGAGTGCTTTACGTAAAAACTCTTCACGAATTTGCATAGAAGGCGAAAACCCAAGTTTGCCTGTGTGTTTTGTGTAATCAAAGCCTGCAAAAACACCGACTTCTCCCCACCAACCAAGGATTAAAGTTTTCTCGCCCTTGTGTTGCTCAAAGTGGTCTGCCCCTGTAATTTGAATACGGTATTCGTCTTTGGGTCTGGCTGCACCGCCACCGTGAGTTAAATTCCAAACATAAATTCTGAGCAGATAGCTTTCTTCGTTGTTGTAAATTTTTAAAACAAAAGGGTGCTGTGAAATGTCGCCAACATACAGAACATTCCAACCGCAATCGTTTATAGACTGAACTATAAAATCTAATAAATCATACTTTCTGTGCCGTGCCATTTAATTTTACTGCTGTTTTGAAAAGGTCTGTTTCTTCTTCAAAGCGAATTTTACTGCCTTCTAAATATGGTTCGTTAATTTCCATAGCAATCCAACGTCTTTCAAGTTTCTCAGCTGCATAACCTGTTGTATTGCTCCCTGCAAATGGGTCAAGGACTAAATCGCCTTCGTCCGTTGCAAACTTTATAAAGAAGTCGGCAAAGTCTTTCGGAAATCTTGCAGGGTGTGGTTTAACGCCCAACTCCTTGCATTTTTTCATATAGTAACTGTTACTTTCAGTATTTGCCAATTCAAGTAAGTTTGGTGGAATTGCTCCACCGTTGTCATTACTGAATTTGTCTGAAATGTCGTGTCCGCTTGGTCTTAGCTGTGCTTTGTAACCATTTTTCAAAAGGGCTTTCATACTGTC
>CAZNDS010000321.1:1315-3101 GCA_964571865.1 uncultured Ignavibacteriaceae bacterium
GTTTTAGCACTTGCTTGTTGTCTGATTTTGGATTTTCAGTTTTTGAAAGCCACCAAACTATATTTACGCTGTCTTTAACCCTAATTCTACGAACTGTCACCCATTCCGCAGGTGTCGGAAGTCTTGCTGGATTGTAATGGAAAAATTCTTGTGCTAAAAAGAAGTTCTGTTCTCTACAAAGTCTAACAAGCAATTCATATTGGTAAATGCTTCTTACAGGGTGTCCGGGTAAGTAAGCACCGCCTAAGTCTATAACCAATGAGCCGTTGTCGGCAAGAAGTCTATAAAACTCCTTTGAAAACTGCATAAACCAATCAATGTAGTCTTGTTCCTGCTTGTTTCCATATTCCTTTTGTCTTGTCAATGCGAAAGGGGGAGAAGTCAGGATTAAATTTATTGAACTGTCAGGCAGTTGCTTCATTAACTCCAAACTGTCGCCCAAATACGCTTGCCCAAAGTCGGTGTCGTAGTAAGGTGTTAATGCTGCTTTTTTATTTCGTTTTACTGTCATTTTACTCTTAAATATGTTAGTTCTCAAATGTAGTCAAAAAGTCGTCTTTATCCGTTGAAAATGTCCGCAAGTTATTAACGATAGTAGTCAGGTGGTGCGGATTTTTAGCATTACTGCCAACGGTGACAATATGGCCAGTAAGGGATTGCGGGCTTTTATCCTATCAAAGTACACAAAAAGTTGAAGCGGGCTACAAACCTTTGCATACCACTGAAACCCTTATTGGCTATATTGTGTGTTGGCAACCGTATTTGTTATTTTCCATTTCATAGGACTTTCATCGTTTTCTTTAGATATTACCATTTTTAGTCCTTTCTTTTTTAAATCCAGATCATAATTCCAAGGATTATTAATTTTTGGTCTTGGATTAAACTGACTAATGGGTAAAATTCCTTCAAAATTTTTAAATCTTAACTTATTTTCTTGTAAGACTTCAAATTTGTATTGAGTAAGACCTATTTCACAAATTGTCCAAAAGGTTTTATCTCCAAGTTCAAAAATTGGTATCAAACTATTCTCTGCATTTTTATATGGGTATAAGTCAATCACTGTCTCATTTTTATCAAGTTTTCTAAATGATTCAAAAGGGATTGTTTTGCCTTGTGCAATCATCTCATTCATAATACTGCCTAAATCAATATTATGTTTTTCGATAAATGGTTTAATCTTGCCTTCTACAATGTCATTTAATTTATCAAAGGAATCTGTCAATTCATTTAATTCTTCCAAAAGCTTATGCTGTAACTTCTCATCATAAAATTCAACCGCTCTTTCCCACCAATAAGAATGTGCAAGGAAATCTCTATTTTTATGAAAATCTTCAATCAGTCCTAATTCATTTTCAGAAAAACAGTTAAGTTCTTTAATATCTCTCTTTAGTTGACCAAAAGTCAAAGATGATTTTTCATGAAGAATTTCATCATATCTTGTTTTAGTTATTCCATGTTTATGTTGATTGGTAATTACTAAATTCATTATGCCTTTTTCAATAGTCTGGGCTAAATACATGGTTCTACCATAATATGCAAAAATTTCTCTCACTATGTAATCTTGTTCGGTCATGGTTTTCTTAATATGGTTGCCAACGGTTTGCGGCTTTGCGTTCGTGCGGGATTTCAGGGCACAAAACTGTCAAGCCAGCACTAAAGTACAATTGGAAAACTGAACTTGAATTTAACCACTTCACCCCGCATGACGCAAAACCGCTGTTGGCAGTAGTTGGTGTGTCCTGCGTTACCACAGGATACGAAGATAAGGAAAAGTTCTTTGAAGTGG
>CAZNDS010000322.1:0-3079 GCA_964571865.1 uncultured Ignavibacteriaceae bacterium
ATCTTTTTAACCGTTGACTTTCAACACAGTTCATCCTTACAAAATTCTATCACGATAGTTAAGATGGCATCTTGGATGAGTTATGTTTGCCTAAAGTACAAATCACTTTCTGACAAAGTGCTCCATCTGAAATGGTATTTCGAAAGAGAGTTCTATAAAACCTTTGTGAACTCCCTGTTCATAGAGGGGCGATTGATAGATTAACTTTTTGATCCCATTTTTTTCTATTGTATAAACATTAGTCTTTTGGTTCAACAGCATCTCTCTAAGCTGAGATTTTGAAGGTTCAGGGTGACAATCCAAAACATTTGTACCAATTAAGTCTGCCCCTCCATCTTTTTCGAAATCTTTTACAGCCTTGTCATTGAAATAAGTAATCAAACCATTTGGTTCGCAAAGTGTAATTGCTCCTTGAAACTCTTTTTGCCAATCAAAGTTTTTCATTTCAGCTCAGCTATCATTTCAATTTCAACAGCGGCATTGATTGGAAGCGATGGAACTCCAACTGCACTTCGGGCATGTTTGCCATCTTCACCAAAAATTTTCAAAAGCAACTCAGACGCTCCATTTGCAACTGCTGGCTGCTTATAAAAATCTGCCGTCGAAGATACAAATACGGTCATCTTAACAATTTTTTTTATTTGATCGAGTTCACCGATACAACCTTTAATTGCACTGAGACAATTCAATAATGAAATCTCAGCCGCACTTTTCCCATCTTCCTCTGAAAGATCTTTTCCAACCTGCCCAGAATATTTTAATTCTCCACCGACTAATGGTAGCTGCCCCGCTGTGAACACATAATTCCCGCTCTTGACACAAGGCACGTAAGAAGCCAAAGGTTTCGGGGCTTCGGCTAATTCATAACCTAAATCTTTGATTTTTTGTTCAATCAACATTTTATCTCCTCAGATTTTTTTACAATAATTAGTATTTTACATTTCAATAGATTTACATTACAAACATTATAAACTTTGAGAACTTAACAAACAAAAAAATAAGTTATGGCAAAAGAAGAATTTGAAAAATTAGAACAGATTGTTAGAAAATTGCGTGTAGAATGTCCATGGGATCGGCGACAGACAAATGACTCTATTAAAGCAGCAACGCTTGAAGAAACATACGAAGTCCTTGAAGCAATAGATCAAAAAGACTTCGAAGAATTGAAAGTAGAACTCGGAGATTTACTGCTTCATGTTGTCTTTCATTCGTTGATTGCCGAAGACAACAAGCATTTCACACTGACTGACGTAATTGACCACATTACGGAAAAACTTATCCGTCGTCATCCGCATGTGTTCGAAGGAGTAGATGTAGAAGATCATCACGAGGTTAAGAAGAATTGGGAATTAATGAAACTGGCAGAAGGCAGAAATTCTGTTGTTGATGGAGTTCCAAAAGAATTACCGGCATTGCTGCGTTCTTTCAGATTGCAGGAAAAGGCTGCAAAGTTCGGATTTGAGTGGGAAAATAAAGATGATGCCTTCAAAAAGATTGACGAAGAGATTCAAGAGATTAAAAATCTACCGAAAGATAAAAATTCCGAAGAACTTGAGAATGAATTCGGCGACCTGCTCTTTGCTTTGGTTAATTTTGGTAGAATGAATTGTATCAATTCAGAAGATACGCTCAGGAAATGCAATGAAATATTCATCAAAAGATTTCAATACGTTGAGAAGAAGATTAATCAGAATTCTGAAACTGATCGTCCGAACAAATTAGAACAAATGCTGAAATATTGGGATGAATCAAAAGCGGAGGTTTAGTTAGACAACAATCTTAAGCTTAAGATGAAACCGAGAACTTAATGATAGAGCATTATGCGAAATGAATTATCGGATGAGTTCATTAAGATTATCTCCATTATACCTTTTCAATTAGGATTCATTTATTGTAAAAAATAATTGAAACTCTATTCATCTAATAGTAAATTGAACAAAAATTAGGAGTGCGGAAATGAAAAACATTCTGTATTTATTCACCATTCTGATTTGTATTGGAAGCTTTACTAATCTTTATGCATCCGAAAATCCATCATCAGCCGTTAGATATAAAATCGTAATCGATTTTGGAACTGATTTAGGAGATCCACTCTTCAGCGATTACTCTCTCAGAGAATATATCAAAGAAAAGATGTATCTGCGGCTTCCTGACTATTATTACACTGAAACCGAAGAAGCCAATGTGATTATCTCTGTAGGATTACTCACAAATACCGGTGATCATTTTAATTACAGGTACATAAGTGCATTGAATATGCTGGTCACAAGTTATTTGCACAATCCATTGAACAAATTGGTATTACTTACAAAGGACAGAGAGGAATCGGCCAAAGAAAAAATACGTGATTATATAGACAGATGGATTCTTGAATACTCAGCATTCATTTACAAATCGTATTCAAGGTAACTTATCATTATTCGAAAAAGTTTAAAAATCCTTTGTAAAACTTAAAAAAATCTTTATTTTCGCAACAGTTTATTTATAACAAATAAAGGAAAAATCATGGCGAAAGCTTTAACGAAATCTCAAGTCATTGCTACAATGTCTGAGAAAACTGAACTACCCAAAAAAACTGTAAAACTTTTTTTTGATGAATTAAATACGCTTGCATACACAGAGGCAAAGAACACGTTTACGTTACCTGGATTTGGAAAATTAGCACTCGTTGATAGAAAAGCACGAACAGGCCGTAATCCAGCTACAGGTGAAACTATTCAAATTCCAGCAAAAACTGTTGTAAAATTTAAAATAGCAAAATCCTGTAAAGACGCAGTTTTAGCAAACAAACAGTAAAAGTATTGTGGAGTCAGATTCATTTCTGACTCCCCGTTTCTAAACAATTTCCAACTAATTACTTTCTAGATTTAATTATTCAAAGGGGTATCAAAAAGTATCATGTAAGTTTTTCTGAACCAGCGTTCAAACTTAAGATTATAGAACGGAAATAATTCATTTTTAATTCAATCCCAACATTAAACTAATTATACCACATCTGAATCATTAACCTCAGTAACAGACTTCGCTTCCCAATCGATTAACCTTATTTAATTCAGTCGCTGAAACTGATCTGAATAAG
>CAZNDS010000323.1:0-3077 GCA_964571865.1 uncultured Ignavibacteriaceae bacterium
CAAATTGGCGGAGGATTAAATCATCGTTTCGGCCTGTTCGATATGTTTTTAATAAAAGACAATCACATCGTTGCTGCAAAAGGGATTACGAACGCTGTAAATCTATGTAAAAAATTTCGGGATGAAAAAAATCTAAGCTGCAAAATTGAAGTCGAGGTAAAAAACTTGGAAGAACTTCATGAAGCATTACAACTCAATGTAGATAGAATCATGCTCGATAACTTTATTATCGATGAGATGCGAAAAGCTGTTGAGCTGACCGATAGAAAATGTGAGTTAGAAGTTTCAGGCGGCGTTAATCTTGAATCGGTTAGAGCAATAGCTGAAACTGGAGTTGATTTTATTTCGGTTGGTGCTTTAACTCACTCAGTGAAAGCATTAGATATCTCTTTAGAGCTTTAGACCGTAAAGAAATTCATTCCATCTCCTTCTGAAAAATATTCTCATTCGCAACTTGCAAAAGAATTTTAATTCCTCATTTTATTAACTTGAATTAATGCTTCCGCTTTATAAAGAAAAGTTAACACCTGCAGAACTTTTTGAAAGAACAAAAGAATTAGCAAAGCTAGTTGAATCATGTTCACTTTGCCCTAATAATTGTGGAATTGATCGAAGAATTGATGAATCAGGATTGTGTCATTCAACTGATAAAGTAAAAATCTCAAGCGTGGGTCCACACTATGGTGAGGAACCGCCGCTTGTCGGGCGATTTGGTTCGGGGACGATTTTTTTTACTAATTGTAATCTGAGCTGTGAGTTTTGCCAGAATTATGATATAAGTCATTTAGGTGCAGGCAGAGAAGTTTCGGTCGAAGAGCTTTCTGATTCGATGATAACTCTTCAGAATCGAGGATGTCACAATATTAATCTTGTAACTCCAACTCATTTCACTCCGCAAATTGTCTCTGCCCTAGTAATTGCAATTGAAAAAGGATTGGAAATCCCAATTGTGTATAATTGCGGTGGTTATGAATCCGTTGAGACGCTCAAGCTTCTTGATGGAATAATAGATATTTATATGCCCGATATAAAATATTCGCTGAACGAAAATGCACTGAAATATTCTGGCATTGAAAATTATCGGAATGTAGCTCAATCAGCTTTGAAAGAAATGCATCGACAAGTCGGAGATCTGAAAATTAGCCAAAGCGGAATCGCTCAAAGAGGTTTACTCATAAGACACTTGGTTCTTCCAAATCAATTAACTGGATCAAAGTTAGTTATTGATTTCATCGTTCATGAAATCTCTAAAGATTCGTATGTAAATATTATGGATCAATATAGACCTGCTTACAATGCACATCGATATCCCGAGTTGAACAGAAGAATTACTAATTCTGAATTTAATGAAGTGATTCAATACGCTAAGAAAACTGGATTGCACAGAGGATTTGAGACATGATTAATGGAACGCTGATCATTTAAGATTGACTAAGATTTATTTTCGAAAAATAATATCGATGAAAAGAATTAAAATTGTAAATTATATTCGTAAAAATTAATTACTCGAAATATTGATATCCGACATAAAACAACTTAGCAAAGAAACGGCGGTCTATGGAATTAGTACAATTCTCAGCCGCTTCCTAAACTTTCTGCTTGTTCCATTCTATACAAATGTTTTCACACAGGCTGAATACGGAATTGTAACAAACGTTTTTGCTTATATAGCACTTCTGAATATCGTTTATCTTTATGGAATGGATTCAGCTTATCTTAAGTTTGCCACTTCGAAAGATGGCTGGGATGAGAAAACTACTTTCAGCACATCGTATAATTCTGTTTTTTTGACTTCGATATTTTTTTCACTTTTATTTTTAATCTTTAATCGTCCCATAAGTTCTATCTTTGTTTTAGAGCCCGTACAAAGTTCGATTGTTTATTACACAATGGGTGTGTTATTCTTCGATGCAATTGCTCTCGTCCCTTTTGCAAGACTTCGACTTCAAAATAAAGCATTTAAATTTGCTGCTATTAAATCTATTAATATTCTTGTTAACCTAATTTTGAACGTCATACTTATTCTTAAATTTAAAATGGGAATTGAAGCAGTTTTTTTGAGTGCATTTTCTGCTTCAGTGATCACTTGGTTAATTTTACTGCCGGATATTATTAAACATCTAAGTCTGAAATTTAACCGCGAGTTACTTGCACATCTTCTCAAATTCGGAATTCCATTCGTACCGGCGGGACTCGCATCTATGATAACACGAGTTATTGATCGACCAGTGATGTTAGCATTGACCGATGCATCGACTCTCGGAGTCTATCAGGCTAACTATAAGCTGGGAATTTTTATGATGCTATTCGTCTCGATGTTTCAATATGCATGGCAGCCATTCTATTTGAAAAATGCTTACCGTGATGATGCAAAAGTTCTCTTCGGAAAAGTTCTCACATATTTTACTTTAGCCGCATCTCTGATTTTTATTCTGCTTAGTTTGTTCATCGAGAACTTTGTTAAAATAAGTATCTTTGGAAAATACATTATCGGACAAAATTTCTGGGGGGGAATATATATAGTTCCAATTATCTTGATGGCATATTTATTTAATGGGCTTTACGTCAACTTTCTTGCAGGAATTCAGATTGAAAAGAAAACTAAATTTATGCCGCTGATAACCGGAGTCGGAGCCATTGTAAATGTTGCAGCAAATTTTATTTTAATTCCAAGTTGGGGGATGTTGGGTGCTGCATATGCAACTTTATTGAGCTTTCTCGTAATGACAGTTTTGGTATTTTTTGTTTCTCAAAAGTATTATAGGATACAATACGAGTTCAAAAAAATTATTCTAATAGCATTTTCGCTTTTCTTGTCTTATGGCGGATTTATTCTTATAAAAGAAATAATCTATGTTAACGAGATCGCTCTTAAATTTCTAACGGTTTTCTCTTTCGTTCTGTTAATCTATTTGTTCGGCTTAGTAGATATTAAAAGTTTTAAAAAGTTATTGAGATAGAAAAGTCTGGACAACCCTTTTATTCACATCAATTTTTCAATCCAATTTTTATGAAATAGTTGTCCTGTTTTCCGCACTTTTTAAGGAAGTAAAAAAAAGTTTAGTCTTTTGCTTAAA
>CAZNDS010000324.1:0-3066 GCA_964571865.1 uncultured Ignavibacteriaceae bacterium
TCAATTCGTTGATTTTGAAGATTTGAATAAGAAAAGCAAAAAAAATTGGGTGGATTTGTTGGTGAAGTTATCTACAAAGGAAATATTTCTCCCTTTGTAAATGTTATACGTTTTGGTGAATACCTCCATGTTGGCAGCGATTATGTTTACGGTTTCGGTAAATATGAAATTCTCAATTGAATTTTTAGTTCTTTGACATTTTGGTTGACATGAATATTTGTTTATTCATGGAAAAAATCTTTCAAAAAAATTTAGGAGGAATTGAATGACTTTATTTGAACAGATTGCTTCTCATTCTTTTTTGGTCCAAGGATTTAATAATGTACAGCGAAACGATGGGGCAGCAGGCATCGATAACATCACTATCTATGACTTTGAAGCCGACCTTAAAAACCAAATAGACCAACTGCATAATGAATTAATCTCATTTATGTATAAACCTAATGCATTAATAATGTTTGAAAGGAAAAAAGCCGATGGCAAAATAAGGCTTCTTTCTATTCCTACGGTTAGAGATCGAGTAGTACAATCTTCTGCTTATATCGTTCTTGAACCAATAATCGATTCTGAATTTGAAAAGATAAGTTATGCATATCGAAAAGGTTACTCACGTGAATCAGCCGCAAGAAAGATAAATTACCTCTATCGACAAGGTTTTGAGTGGATCGTTGATGCTGATATTAGTGAATTTTTCAATTCTGTCTCTCACGAAATTCTTATGAATCGCTTTGTTCAAATTATATCCGAAAAGGAAGTTATTCGTCTCATTAAAAACTGGCTCCAATGTGAATCCATTTTAAAAAATGAAAGAAAAAAAATAACAAATGGACTTCCACTTGGTATGCCAATTGTTCCGATGCTTGCAAACCTATATCTCGATAAATTTGATGAACAATTAATCGAGAAAGGATTTAAGCTCGTGAGATATGCCGACGACTTTATTATTCTAACCAAAACAAAACCCGAAGCTGAATATGCTCTTCACGTGTCAGAAGACTTACTGGCAGAACTTAAATTACGGTTAAATCCTTCTAAAACTAAAATAACCGATTTCAAAACTGGATTCAAATATTTAGGGTACAGATTTTTTCAATCGTTGATTGTTCCGTCAAAATCTGGCGATACTAGTTTCCCAATTCCCGTTGATAAGACAGATATCGTAACTAGTGAACTGCTTAAAGAAGAATATAATAAAGATGCTATGGATAAAAAATCGGTTAAGGGATATAGCCAGGGTAAAGAAGAATCCAAGCTCGAAAAAGATTTTTCCGAAGTGGGGTTAGCCTTTATCCATGCTTTACAAAAAAAAACTCTAACTTTAGATGAGTTTGTAAAAAAGTTGGATTTTGAAAATAAACTCCGGGAAAAAACTCGTACCAAAATAGATGATCTTGAGAAATTCTTCGAGCAGGATGTTTTAGTTGATGATGTCGAAACAGTCGAACCAAATGAAGTTTCCACCACACCTGAAGTAAAAAATGCTATTGTCTCTCTAAAGCATTCACTATATATACAAGAACAAGGGTCTTTCCTGAAAAAAGAGGGAAATTGCATCATCGTTGAAAAGGATGGAACTGAATTACTTCAGGTTCCATTTCTCAAAGTTCAGCAGATAATTCTTTTTGGGTCCTGTACTATTTCTCCCGCCGCAATGCAGTCCTGCCTTCTATACAATATTCCTATCATTCTTCTCTCATCAAGAGGAAAATATTTTGGGAGGATAGAATCTACTTCGGCAGATAATGCAGGACTTGACAGACTTCAGCTTTTGAGAAGTCTTGATGATAATTTTGCACTCAAATTCGCTAAGCAAATAGTTACTTTCAAAATCCAAAATAATCGTGTTTTCCTTCAACGTAGTATACGTCGTCGTGATTGTCTTGAGCTTTCAAAAACGTCTGAGGAACTAAAGAAAATACCTAAACTCATTGAACGTTCAACAAGTCTTGATGAGGTTAGAGGATACGAAGGTAGAGCGGCTGTAATTTACTTTAGAACTTTCGGATATCTTTTTGAAGAAAATTCTGGATTTAATCAAACTCGCTTTCAAAGGACTAAACACCCTCCTTTGGATCCAATCAACAGTTTGTTAAGCTTTGGCTATACACTTCTTAGTGCTAATTTATTCTCATTTATAAGAGCTAGAGGCTTAAACCCCTATGTCGGTTTTTTACACGGATTTAAAGTTGGTCATCCTGCTTTGGCAAGTGATTTAATTGAAGAATTCAGAAATATAATAGATTCTCTCGTAGTGCAAATTATTAATAAACATATCCTTAAGAAGCGGGACTTTTATTTCGAAAAAGAACCTGGTACACCTTGCTTCCTAACAAACTCAGCACGCAAAGAATTTATAAACCAATTCGAAATTAAAATGGCTCAAAAAACCACACACCCTGAAACCGGATTTAAGGTAGATTACAGAAGATGCCTTGATTTACAGGTACAACATTTTGTACAGGTTATTCGGGGTGAAAAAGATAAATATATTCCATTCAAATTAACCCTTTAATGATTATGTTTCTGTTAGTCACTTATCAAATCTATGACCAAAAATTAAGGAGAAGAATTAGATCAACACTAAAAAATTTTGGTACGGAGATACAAAGATCGGTTTTTGAATTTCATCTGAATACGTTTCATACCGAGCAATTGATCACTGCACTAAAAAATTATTCATCCTCCCTTAAAAAGGAGGATAGTCTTCGAATCTATAAAATCTGCCGGAGATGCGTTGAGCGGGTAGAAATAATTTCGGGGAAACCTCTTGCCCGCGATCCGCTTTATTATCTGGTATGATTTTTTTTGAAACTGTCGGATAATTCTCTTTGATATATTTATTCAGTGATTTATCACTTATCGTATCATAATGTAAAAACTTAAATCGATTTACTTTTTTAATTATCCGACAGTTTTTCAATAACTTATTTATTTATAATAATTTGAAGAAAAAATTACACTTGTAATTAACTTTCATTTTGGTCTATTTACAGAAAACATCTATAGGTAGGAAACCATAGTTCTATCTTCTTTATTTAAAGGGAGAATATTTTCGTGATCCTCCTT
>CAZNDS010000325.1:0-3059 GCA_964571865.1 uncultured Ignavibacteriaceae bacterium
GGCATTGACAGATACAATGCCATCATCGGCGGCAAAACCGATAATGAAGGCAACAAGATACAAGGAACTAATGAAACAATAAATCTTTTCAGGCAAAAGAGTGAGCTTACCGGGAAACAAGCGCCTATCATGTCTCGGCTTTATAAGCAAATCCTAAGTGATAGGGCAAGTGCATCCTTTCTGCCGGAAAAATTTGAAACGGCAAAAGAACTTGTTGGCAATATTCAGGAATTTTACAAGGAAGCCATTAACGGATTTATAAAGAACAATGAAAAGAAAAATGTAATAGATGAGATTAAATGTTTGTTCAGCAAAAAACTCAATCCTTCGGATTGCGACCTTTCTCAAATCTATATTCGGAATTCCTTTATCACTGCTGTTTCACAACAAATCTTCGGCAGTTATTCGGTAATCAACGATGCTCTGCGCTTCTATTTTCAAAGAGGAAAGAAAAAGATAAAGAAACTTGAAGATGATACGAAAAAATATCTAAAGAAAGGCTATTTCAGCGTTGCAGAAATTGAAGCCGCTTTGAAGGCTTATTTGCAGGAAACCGAAATCGAAAACGAAGACAAGAAAGGCGAAGTTTTGAAACAGGAAAACCCTGTTCTTCAATATTTCAATTCTCTTACAGCTAATATTGAAACAGTCAAAGACAAAAAAGAAAAGATAAATGTAATAAATTATTTCCGTCAAAAGCATAGGAATGAATCGCTTCAAGAAGTGTTAAGACATGAATACGAATACAAGAATAAAAATAAATTGATACAAGACAAAAAAGCCCGTGATGTTATCAAAGATTATCTGGACAGTTATATGTACATCCTTCATTTTGTGAAGCCGCTTTATGTGGCCCCATCCAAAAAGGATAATGGCGAAATGCCTGACAAAGACGCGTCATTTTATAATGAATTTGATGAAGTGTTTGAACAGTTGAAATCTGTGATTCCACTTTACAATAAAGTGCGCAGCTTCATGACGCAAAAGCCTTATTCAATTGAAAAGTTCAAACTGAATTTTGAAAATGTGTCGTTACTGAAGGGTTGGGATGTGAATAAGGAAACTACCAACAAATGTATTCTTCTCCGCAAAGATGGGTTGTATTATCTGGGGATTATGGACATTAAATATGGCAACACCTTTAAAATAAAAAGTATCCCCATGTCTGATAAAGAAGAAAATCATTTTGAGAAGATGCGATACAAACAGATTGCTGACCCTTCAAAGGATATTCAGAATTTGATGCAGATTGATGGTAAAACCGTGATGAAGAAAGGCAGAAAGGATAAAGAGACAGATGGAAACAAAATTCTGGAAGAATTTAAAAACCAATGTCTACCTTCTGAAATAAATAAGATACGAATTAAAAAAAGCTATCTTGTATCAAACCAAGATAACTTTAATAAAGATGATTTGAAAACATTTATCGAATACTATAAGCAGCGTGTCATTGAGTATTACGAAAAAGAATTTGAATTCCGCTTTAAAAAAACTGAGGAATATAAATCGTTCAAAGAGTTTACTGATCATATAAATGAACAGGCATATCAGATACGGTTTGAAAAAATAGCGGCAAAATACATTCATCAATTAGTCTCAGAAGGCAAGTTGTATCTCTTTAAAATTTATAACAAGGATTTCTCACCGCACAGCAAGGGAAGACCAAACCTGCATACATTGTATTGGAAAGCGCTATTTGACAAAGAAAACCTGAAAGATGTGGTTGCTAAGCTGAATGGAGAAGCAGAAGTGTTTCACCGTCCTGCGTCTATCATGGAAGGGGCAAAAATCGTCCATCGCAAAAACACGCCTATTGACAAGAAGAATCCGAATGGTTCGGGCAGACCAAGCAGTTTTAAGTATGACATTGTTAAGGATAAGCGGTATACCCAAGACAAATATCATTTTCATGTGCCTATTACACTCAATTTCAAGTCAGGAGATATTTTTAAATTCAATGACCTTGTTAAATTCAATGACCTTGTGAATGAAAGGCTCAAAGAATATTCAGATGTAAACATCATCGGCATTGACCGCGGAGAAAGGCATCTTGTTTATTATTCGCTCATCAATTCAAAGGGCGTGATATTGGAACAGGGTTCTTTTAATGTGATTAAAAATGAATTCAACGGCACAAAATACGAAACAGATTACCAGCTAAGTCTTGCGGAAAAGGAAAAAGCGAGAGATGTCGCGCGGAAGTCGTGGGATGCCATCGGCAAAATCAAAGAACTGAAAGAAGGTTATCTATCGCAGGTGGTGCATAAGATAGCGCAGTTGATGATAAAGCATAATGCCGTGATTGCGCTGGAAGATTTGAATTTCGGGTTCAAGCGCGGGCGCATGAAGGTGGAACGACAAGTATATCAGAAACTGGAAAAGATGCTGATTGACAAGTTGAATTATCTCGTTTTTAAAGACCGTGGCGCCAATGAACCCGGCAGTGTGTTGAATGCTTACCAGTTGGCTGCGCCTTTCAAAAGTTTTAAAGACATGGGCAAGCAAACAGGCTTTATCTTCTATGTGCCTGCTGCCAACACAAGCAAGATTGATTTTGCCACGGGATTTGTGAACCTGCTTTATCCCAAATACGAAAACGAGAAACAGGCAAAAGAGTTTTTTGGCAAAATGGAAGGCATACGCTACAACGCGGCAAAAAAATATTTCGAGTTTGAGGTTGACTATAACGAATTCAAAACTGATAGAACAGACCAACTGATTAAGAGTCATTGGACTATTTGCACTGTTGGAGACGAGCGGTATCAATACCATCCGAGCAAAAGGGAATATAGCAAGGAGAATGTAACGGAAGGGATGAAGAGCCTTTTAGATAAACAGGAGATAGAATTTGATAAAGGCAATGATATTAAAAAAGCTATCATAGCCGTTGATAATGCGCAGTTTTTCAAAGACCTGATTTTTTATTTGAAGCTGACATTGCAAATGCGCTATACCGACGGCAATAGCCGGGATTTTATCCTTTCGCCTGTGGCAAATGAACAGGGCGTGTTTTTTAATTCTGAAAAAGCCCCCGATATCGAGCCTAAAGATGCGGATGC
>CAZNDS010000326.1:0-3047 GCA_964571865.1 uncultured Ignavibacteriaceae bacterium
AAAATTTTGTGTGCAAATATAAAAAAAAATCCCCGATACACCAAATGCATCGGGGATTCTAAAATTTTCAATCGAAACGTTATTTCATCAACAACATTTTCTTTGTAATTGTATTTTGACCTGATTTTAGTTGATACATATAAACCCCGCTTGGGAGTTCATTTGATGCGAATTGCACGTTATAGAAACCAGGCTCTTTAACTTGATTAACTAGTTGAGCTACTTCCTTACCTAACAAGTTAAATACTTTTAGTGTAACAAACGATTTTTCCGTGATCGAATATTTTATGTTTGTCACCGGATTGAACGGATTCGGGTAATTTTGTTCAAGAGCGAATCCTGCTGGTTTGAATGTCGAATTATCATCGACACCGGTCGGTGTTGATGGATTAATCAATAAGTTAATTTCTTTGGATGAGTTATCCGAATAATCAAATGTTACATTATAGATAGTGCTGGAATTGTAATCCACTTTGTCAACAACAAAATTGAAAGTCCCGGCTGGAATTTCATTCATAACGAAACTTCCATCACTTTCAGATATCACATAATTAATTACATTATCGCTTGCATCGATGGCATATACAATTCCTCCTGATACATCAGCATCAGATGAAGTCAATATTTTGCCATTTGCAACAGCAAAGCCGGTATCTGTTCTTGACCGCAGATTTATGTTAATATTTGGAACGATAGATGTTTCTGTAACAGTGATTGTATCAGCTTGACGCCAGCTCCAGGCAATTCCACCTTCTTTATAATAACCGGGCAGATAAGGTCTGCGAGGAACAGCGTGTAAAATATACTTTCCGGGTTCAAGGTTTTGGAGAGCATAAACACCGAGACTGTCTGAACGAATCGATTTATGAACTTTAAATCTTCCGCTTGAAAGTTTGAATGCTGTCACATGTGCTGGCACTCCAGTCATTGATGCAAAATGACGAACCGATCCTTCTACTCCATTTGCATAAACTGGTTTAATATCCATCACAAAGTTAATACTGCTCTTATTTTCGTTTAATAAAATTTTATCAGCTTCGAGGAAAGTACGTTTGTTATCCCAGTATTCAGGATAATAAGCAGCATCAAATGGTTTTGCGAAGACCACGTAAGATTTATTTCCAATTAATGAAAACGAATAGTTGCCAAGTGAATCTGTTTTTACCATCGGACACATGGAAGTTCCTGATACGGAAGAACCTGTAACAGCGAAAGCTTGAACTGTCGATCTGACAGGTTCGTTAGAAGCATTCTTCACACTGCCAGAGAGAGTATAAGTCACTTGAGGCGGCACTGCGGAAAGTGCAGCTGATGCTGTAGCCGGCGAACCAGCCGCAACAGTAACGGGATCGGCTGTCTCCAACGAAGTTTTATTATCAAAATACTCCGTGAAGTAGCCATGTTTATTAAATCTTATTTTATATACTCCACCAGGTAAATTTTTCGAATAATTGCCATTCGAATCTGTGTAAGCGGATTCATTTCTCGTCGATGTTGAATTGAAAAAGTATACGACTGCTTTCTTGATTGGAAGTGTAGTCGCTTCGTCTCTAACCACACCTTGAATAGTTCCCATTGGTGCAGTAACTTTAATGGAATAACTTTGATAAGCAGATCCTCCTTTATCACTCTCGGCTTTTATCTTGACAGAAAAATTACCTGACGTTGTTGGAGTCCAGCCTACAACACCATCAGTTGAGTTGATTATCATACCTACCGGGAATGTGACCAGCGAATATAAAATAACAGCAGTCGAATCATTGCTTGTTGCATTTGCATCGTATGAATATGCAATCCCAATGCTTCCAGTTTTCACAGGCCTGCTTGTGAACTTCACAAAATCTGGAGCAGGAGGTGTAGTAACAGAAACCGTATTGCTCGGATCGCTTGTTTGAGTCGATGTATAAGCAACGACATAATATTCATATGTCTTGTTAGCTTTAACATTGTAATCATTAAACGCAAGCGAACGAAGGCCTGACTTCAGCATTGTAAATTCTGCCGCACCTGGATTTTTACGGTACACTTTAAATGTTGCAGCTAAACTTGAGTACTGCCATTTTAATTCTACAAAGCCGTAATGCATTGTACCGCTGCTTGGCTTGTAAACACCAGTTAAATTTGTTGGTGGATTTAACTGGGCGAAAAGAGTACTTCCGATAAACAACAGAAGTACGAAAGAAAAAATAGAACGTTTTTTCATTTAATCCTCACTAAATTTTGCACAAATTTCAACATTCGGCAATTAATTGTCAACTAAAATTATTTTACCAAAAAAGAAATGAAAATTATGTAATAAGCCCTATAATTTTAACTAATTCAATGAATTCAGTTCACTGACAAATATTTCGATATCCGTTTCACTGAATCCTTTTTCATTAGCAGCCGATTCAAGTGTTCCCCAAATCGGTTCTCCGCAGACTAAACATCGAATGCCTTTATCCATTAAATATTTTACTGAAGTCGGTTTTATCTTTATCAAGTCTTCAATGAAAATTTCTTTTATTATTTGTGATGCATCAGTTTTCATGTTCATCGACATACGGAATTTTGGTGATTACTTTTTCTTATTCGGTAAACCGATAAGCAAACCCGCTGCACCGCCGTAAATTGTTGAAATGTACCATGTTGATGTTATTGGACAAGTTCCAGAATAACAACCGATGAAATAATAATATGCATATCCAATTGCGGCACCCGCAACAATCGAAAATGTAATTCGAAATTTAAAATTATTAAAAAGCGATTTCATGAAGTTATTTTTTCTTCGATTTTAGTGTACTCAATCCAAATGGAAGGTAAGCCGGGCAAACGCCAACGAAAGACGTGACTAATGGTAATATTCCAATGAATCCCCACCAATTATTTTGTGGATCAATCGCTGCAAAGATTAAAAGTATAATTCCGACAATCATTCTGATTGTTTTATCAAGCGAACCCATATTTTTTTTCATTTTAAATTCCTTTCGAGCTTGTTAGTAAATATCCCATTAGGGCAAAATAAATTGTTGATATTTTCGGATTACAAAGAAGCGGACAAACTCCGC
>CAZNDS010000327.1:0-3042 GCA_964571865.1 uncultured Ignavibacteriaceae bacterium
ATTATCTGAACTGCTGGAAAAACGCTGATCTTGTTATTGTTTTTGCTCCGTGCTCTTTGTGCCCTCAGTGGTGAAAAATACTTTTTTAGAAATATTCGCGTGTTCTGAACTTTACTCCAAGTTCTTTTTCCACAAAATTCCGAGCCGTTTCTTCATCGACTTCATTAAGACCAACTATTGTCATCACAATTTCTGGAATAGATTTTTTTGCTTCTTTAGTGAAGTTGATCATCTCATAGAACATTGACTCGTCGATTTTCATTAATTGTGCGTATTGCTTAGGCTTGAATGAATTTAAACTGATTGAAATTGAATCGATCAAGCCGACAAGTTCAGGGATAATATTTCGTTTGTTTATAACATTGCCGTGCCCGTCTGTATTTAATCTTGTTCTTCCGCCATTATCTTTCACGTACTTTGCAACTTGCTTAACAATATCCATTCGAATTGTCGGCTCACCAAATCCGCAGAAAACGATTTCAGAAAATTTTTTCGGATCACCGATTTCTTTAAAATAAATTTCAGCAGGCGGCTCCATATCTTTTGGCATTTTCAGATTATAGCCATTAACGATTGCTTCCCCTTTTCTATCGCAGAATACGCAATCAGCATTACATCTATTTGTGACATTGATGTATAATGCTTCCCCGATTTGATAAGTGAATGCAACTTCAGGTTTAGTCCCAATTCCAAAAACTTTGAATGCACTATAATTCGTCGATTGAATGACATCCTCAATTCTTAATTCGTGAACTTCTGCAATTTTTTGGACTATATAAATTAAGTTCTCAGGCGAGTTACGCTTACCTCTGAATGGTAACGGCGACATAAAAGGAGAATCTGTCTCGAGCAAAAGATTTTCCAGCTCGATTCGTTTAACGATATCTCTCAAATATTCATTTTTTGGATATGTAATATTGCCTGTAAACGAAATAAATGATCGCAGTTCAACAATCCGCCTTGCCATTTCAAGATCGCCGTCAAAGCAGTGAAATTGTCCGATCAGTTTTCCATCAATCACTGATTCAAATATTTCAAGTAAATCTTTGCTCGACTCGCGATTATGGATTATTACCGGAAGATCGTGATCTTTTGCTAATTTAATTTGTTCGCGGAATGCAAAATGCTGTTTATCTTTAGGTGAATAATCATAGTAATAATCGAGCCCAATTTCTCCAACCGCAACAACTTTCGGATGCTGAAGTAATTTTTCGACTGCAATAAGAGTATTGTCATCAAAATCTGATGTATCGTGAGGATGAATGCCAACTGCCGCATAAACGTTTTCGAAACGTTCGGCAATTGCGATGGATTGTTTTGCAGTTTCAAGATTGGTTGCCGGGCAAATTAAATATTCAATCCCATTTGTATGGGCATTCTTAATTACTTCATCAATATTTGAATACAGTTCATCGAAAAACAAATGACAATGTGTGTCTACCATATTTAGTTGATTGTAAACTTAAAATAGAAGTTTGAGTTACTATGTGAAAATTCTGCTCGAATCATACCACGGAATTATTTCATGAGTTAAAAATGTGCGTGATTTATCTCCTCCATAAATAACAAAAGATTTAAGGTCTCTTTTACCGGACAGTTCTTTATAATAATTAAGTCCTTTAAAATAGTCGTCAGTAATCGTCATACCGCCTTTTATCTCAATGATAGCTCTGTCAAGTCCATCATCAATCAGACAATCGATTTCTCTTCCGAGTTTATCTCTCCAAAAATATATATTGCTGCTAAGACCTTTGTTGAAACGAGATTTAAGAAATTCGGTTATTATAAGATTCTCAAATAGAGAGCCAAGCTGATGATGCATTTTTACTTGCTGTGAATTCGTAATTCCTAATAAAGAACAAGCTAATCCAGTGTCATAAAAATATATCTTTGGCATCTTGACGAGACGTTTGTTAAAATTTTGATGATGCGGCTGGAGAGGGCAAATAACAAAACTCGATTCCAAAATTGAAAGCCACGATTTGGCAGTATTAACAGAAATTCCGGATTCAACAGCGAGCGAAGAAATATTTAATAGCTGTCCGATGCGTCCGGCGCAAAGTTTTATAAAAAGTGTGAAAGAGTTTAAATCAGAAATATTTTTCAACTGACGAACATCTCTTTCAACGTAGGTTCGAATGTAATTCGGGTACCAATCGGTCGGCTCAATTTTTCGATCATAAATAGGCGGATAAAAACCTCTGTAAATGTATTCCGAGAAATCTTTTTCCGCCCCAGCAATTGATAATTCACTAAAGTTAAACGGAAGCAGATTCAAAATAGATACTCTGCCAGCCAAAGTTTGTGAAATTTTTTCGTGAAGCAGAAAATTTTGTGACCCTGTGATAATAAATTGTCCTCTCTTTTTGGAAGAATCTGAGAAAGTTTGGATATATGAAAATAATTCTGGAACTCTTTGAGCTTCATCGATTATCAATCCTCCCGAATGTGAACTTAGAAAGCCGAGAGGATCCTTTTGAGCGAATAACCGGACATCAGGTTCCTCCAGGTTCAGATAATCCATTCCGGAGAATGCTGATTTCACAAATGTTGTTTTGCCGGATTGTCTTGGTCCGATGATAGCAAGAATCGGGAATTTAGCCGCTAATTGATGAGCTTTGGTTGTTATTTCTCTATTTATCACATTCAAATATAAAAGCAACTGGACAAATTTGCAATCCAAATGCAAAATTGCCCACACGAATAGTCAGCATCCCGAATCAAACATTTAACTATCGCTTTGTGTAGAAGTAAATTCATGATATCAACTTTTCTAATCTAGATGTGCTGGCAGTATTTATTAATTAAAAAAGTCCTTCAAGAGTAAATACAAAATGTCTTATCGGTGCAGCATTCCCGATCAATTCGACGTAATTGTAATTAAATAAATTATTAACGCTGAAGTACACACGCATCGGCAAACCCAAATGAATCAGATCAAAAGTCAGATGCATGTCGGTCACGAACACTTTTTCACGTAGATCACCATCTTTTATGAACCTTACTAATTCATTAGCGATGCTTTCAATTCTATTCCAATAT
>CAZNDS010000328.1:0-3026 GCA_964571865.1 uncultured Ignavibacteriaceae bacterium
AAATCAGCGTCAAGGCCGTTGATGTCTTCGGATTTGAAAGCGTGGTGGTGGAGGAAGGGTGATGGAAAAATTGAATTTTAACAGTAAATACAATTGGGGAGTGTCCCGTTTCTTTTCTCCGTCTGTTCTGAATGATTTAGTGAGAAAAGGGCATTCACGTTTTTTCAATGAAATGTTGTTTGTCTCAGGACTCCAGAAAATTATAGATGATAACATAACGCTTGGTCGGTTTCTTCAGATGCTATATAGATATCTTTTCAAAAATTACCGTTGCGAGTATATATACAAAAATGCAATTGCAAACAAGATATTACTCGGGAAGCATAATCTTAATACGGCTTTTATGTTGACCGAATTCCGTGTAGCAGATTGCAAGGCGGATATTGTAGTGCTCAATGGCACATCAAATGCATATGAAATAAAATCAGAGTTTGATTCTATGGATCGCTTAAAGAAACAAATTGAAGCTTATAATATGGTTTTTGATCTTATTCATGTTATTACATCGCCTTCACAAATTAATAAGATCAAAGCTTGTGTGCCTATCTCTGTTGGAATTATGAGCCTGACTGATCGCAATACAATATCACTTATCCGTGAAGCGAAAAGCAGAAAGAATTTTGTTAAGCCTGATATTATTTTCAATTCATTGCGCAAAAAAGAATACTTGTATATTATTAAAAAACAGTATGATTTTGTTCCAGATGTGCCAAATACACAGATATATAAAGCTTGCCGAGAATTATTTATCAAGCTTCCTCCTGAAACAGCACATGATTGTATGGTAAAAGCCTTAAAGAAAAGAGGAGAATGCTCACGCTTGAAGGACTTTATTGAGGAATCACCGGAATATTTAAGGGCGTATTCTATAAATTCCAGCTTGAAAATTAAGGAAACAGCCCGTTTCAGGGAAGTTTTAAATACTAAATGTATATCCTTCATTAAATATTAAGGAGGGAACATGTATTATCCATATTTCAGAGGGAAGCAATACGAGTTAATAACGATAAGGGAATGCGCATCATTGATGTCAGAAAATAATTTTGTTCCTATCATTGAGCCGGTAAAAGACAATCTATCATCTTTAAAACGGTCTCTTGATGAGTTGATGAAATGTGGTGCTCAATTCATTCTGATTGTGAACCCAAAATTTGGTGATTTTAAAAATAATTCAATGCCAATAACCGATTTAATTAAAGATTATCTAATATATTATGAAAAATCAATGATTGGCTATGTAGCCGATGCAAATAGCAATCTGCTTGATATTGCAGATTTTGTTGATGAATATAAAAACTTCTCAATTGCTCTGATTCATTACGGATTTCCGAACGGCAAAGATTTGAAAGATGCTATCAACAAGAATGTAGTAAAAAAACATATCTTTATTGACGGACTTTCCGGCAAGCTTTACCAAAAGCACTTTAAAGATTATGAACGCATTTTAATAAGAGATGGCTTTAAAAAACGACGGAATGTCGACCATCCGGATAGTGAGCATTTTTCCGATCTTCACATCACTTATGAAGATGAGGGAATGGACGGATTTGGAGACTTTTTAATTGTAGGAGATGATTATATGGACACAGGTGGACCAGCGTATACCGTTGCTATTCATCTTACTTATCTTGATAAAGAAGAAGATATGTTTATTAGGCACTTTAAATCCGATATAACGGATACGCCAACCGATCCTGCCGGAAAATTCTTTGAAGCCCTTGAAAAACTAAAAGAGGAAGTTGAAGATACAGAAAGCTTAATATTTAAATCCTCAGCAAGCAACGAATTTATTAATCTATATAATAGAGAACATTTCCCCGGATTGGGTTATGTAAAAAAGCTGTCAATGATTCATCATGTTGAATTAATGGCTAATTTCCTGAAGAGAGCTTAATATGTTTTGTTGCGGTAATTGTTTCTCGGATCGTTTTATATTTAAGTATATCCAGAAAGAAGCAAAAAAGACGGGTAATTGCTCTTTTTGTAACAGCACTGCTGTATCTCTGATTGACCCAAGAGAATTGGTAGATATTTTTCAACAGGTCATCGATTTGTATACAGAGGTATCAGAGTCAGGACAGTTACTTGTTGAACTCTTAAAAAGAGATTGGCATCTATTTGAAGGCATGGATAATAACAAATGTTATGACCTTCTAAAATGTATTTATTCCGATATAGATTATAAAGAAAAAATTTATCAACCTAAGATTTATCCTGATCCTGAACGCATTGATAGATGGCAGATTTTTAGAGAGGAACTTAAACACAAAAATAGATATTTCCCACAGCAAGCACCGGATATTGAGCATCTTAAAAATCTGTTTAATTATATACTTCTTCCGCAAGATGAATCTCCAAAATTGATGTTTCGGGCCCGATGCAATATTGAAAATACGATTTTCTCTATAGATGAAATGAAGAAGCCACCTGAAAAGGTAGCAAGCGGAGGTAGAGCGAATCCGGCAGGAATTCCATATCTCTATACGGCATCAGATGTTCTAACATCTATAGCTGAAATAAGGCCCCATAAGGGTGATAATGTCTCCGTTGCTGAGATAATTGCAAATGAAAAACTAATTCTTGCTGATCTGCGAAATCCTAGAAAGACAATTTCTCCATTTGAGTTGACGGAAGACGATCTTAATAAATTGTATGAAGATATAGAATATCTCTGTAAGCTTGGGGAAGAACTCAGCAAACCAATCTTGCCGCGAGATGCCCATTTGGAATACTTGCCCACTCAATATCTTTGTGAATTTATAAAACATTGCGGGTTTGATGGCGTTGTGTATAAAAGCTCTGTGGGCGAAGGCGACAATTACGCTATATTTTATGAAGACAAATTAACAATATCCAATATTATGGTTTATGAAGTTACAGAAACAAACATTAAAGCGGAAAAGAAGAGAGCAGATAGATGACAACTCCTCTTAACACAGGCACGCAGGACATCCCCTTAAAATTCGCAGGGGAGCTTTCATCTCTTGTAAATGCGGAATGGGAAAGCGGAGATTTTATCGGCAAAG
>CAZNDS010000329.1:0-3021 GCA_964571865.1 uncultured Ignavibacteriaceae bacterium
GTGTAATTTGACTTTTTGATTTTTACATTTTAATTTAACAACGCTAACCAAGTTAGCTTAACGAGGTTGCTATGAGTAAAAAGAAAATAAACAACTGGTTTATATTTTTTCTTTTTGTCTCCTTGATTCTGGTCGGCTTTTCGGACGAGGGGAACAGAACCAGCAAATTACAATCATCTGCAGCTACAGCGTATTATTTTGAAGTTAATGATTTTAAAATAACGCTTAATAACTTCGGTGTTCTAGCTGATGTTTATGTACCATATAGTAGTTGGCAACCCCAGTTTAAAAATGGTGATGTTCTTTTTTCAGCTGGATTAATTCTTGGCGGTTATGCAAACGATTTTCTTTTCGTTAATGCAATTGCTACTTCAAGCAGAATACAGGATTATCAGCCCGGGAAAGTCGGTATGGATACGAAAGATCCCAAGCTTAAATTATATATTTTGAAGAGTTCCGATCCGCATTTTAGTGAAAGCTGGCAGGAATGGAAAGCAGCAGTCGAGCTTGGAGCTGATTTTTATGACGGTGATAATGACGGGAGCTACAATCCAATCGATAAAAACTCCAATGGAATTTGGGATAAAAACGAGGACCGTCCCGGTTTGATCGGAGATGAAACCGTTTACTGTGTTTATAATGATGGAGTACCCAAAAGCGTAAGACGTTTCAACGATGTCGATCCGCAAGGAATTGAAGTACATCAAACAGTTTTTGGATTTAATCAAATCGCACCTTTGAATACCACATTTTTTGTTAAATATAAATTGATCAACCGCGGAACTGTTGCAGAAAAATTAGACAGCGTTATTTTTTCATCCTGGTCTGATCCAGACATTGGAGACTATAAAGACGATTATTCGGGCTGCGATACACTGCTTAATGCCGGTTACGTTTATGGAAAAGAGCCGGATCAAGTATTTGGTTCTGCAACTCCTTCTCTAGTCGCTTCTCTTTTGCAAGGACCAATAGCTTACATTCCAAATAAAACTTTCGCCGATGCAAATAACAACGGAGAATTCGATGAGGGTGAAATCCCGTATGATACTGCAGAGGTTTTTGTAAATCAATTTGTCCCAAAACGAAAAGTTCCTGGGGCTAAAAACTTAAAGATGACTTCTTTCATCTCGTACATGAAATCACATCCTACGCATGGTGATCCGGGTTATAAAACAGTGACCTGGTGTTACTTGAATGGCAGAAGCAGAGTTTGCCAGCCTCTTGATCCATGTACATGGGCTTTTGGAACAGTTGTGGGTGGAGTCGATTGCAATAGAGTTAATCCAATATATCAGTATTCTGGTGATCCGATCGCAAATATTGGCTGGATAGATAATAGCAAAAACGACCTACGGCTGATGGTCAACTCCGGCAGATTCCAGCTGCTTAAAGATGTCCCTGTGGAAATAATTGTTTCGTATACAGTTGGTGACGGCAATTCACCGTTGCACAGCGTCGCTGTCGGGAAAAATTATACAAAAATAATTCGGCATTTATTTGATGCAACCATCGGCGAATCAATCGCGATGAACGAATCGGAATTAAGAAGCCGAACAACTGAGAACAAAATCGATGTGATTTGGGAAACTGCAGATGATTTCAACTATAAGGACCGGCTGATAGTACCTTCGATTGATACTCTAAAAAATTATGTTTTCGAAAATTACGAATTATGGATGCACCGCACTCCTTCGACAGAATTGTATGTTGACGGCAGATTGAACTCGATAAAGCTTGCCAGCTACGATGTTCAAAATGAAATCGATAATCTTTATAAAGCAACCAAAGAATTTGAGATTGAAAAAGTCTTTTATAAAGGTATTCAGCTCGACCCAGCAATTTTTTCCAATCCTGCAACGGGAAGAATTTTTTACACTGTTGCAACAGATACATTTAGTAACGGTCTGCCTTTGATCAAAGGAAAGCCATATTATTTTTCACTTCGTAAAATGGCTTTGAATAAAGTATTCAGCTCGCTGACCCGGCTCGACTCACTAACAAAATCATATTTACTTCCGAAAGGTCGCGGCTCCGGAATAAAAACCTACTCATCAAAAATATTTTCATTCACACCTGGCGACGATTACAACAGCCCATATCGATTTGAAACGATCCCAACAGTTGGAAGTTCAAACACAACGGAATCTAAAGTAATTTTTGAAGAGATGGACAAATCCAAGATAACAGGAGATGAATATTCAATTTCATTTTTTAAGAATAAATCTTCCGAATTTTATTCAATGTACTGGCGTTTCAAGAACATCAACAAAAATATAGTTGTTCTCGATTCGCAAGAAATTTATTCTAATCGTTCCAAAGCGATCGTTCAAGCTGATGGTCTAAGTCCAAAGATCGTATGGATTAGAGCAGAGATTAAAACGCCGGAGTATTCTACTTCTGTAAGTACAGGTCCATGGTTTCGAACCTCAAGATACGAGATAAGCGGGACATTCTACCGAGGAGGCGATTTAGAGAGATATGATCAGTATTCCCAACCAATCATTCCACTCGGAAGTATAGGAACAAAAAATTCAGATATTACAGATTTTGATCACCTGAGGCAGATTGAAATTCGATTCGGACCAAAACAAAATGCTTATAGATATGTTAGCAACACACTTGGGACAAAGTACATTTCTGCCGGCTGGACTACAATGACTCTGCCTGTCGGAAAACCTGGGCAATACTTCGTCGAGGTTCCATTTCAAGTCTGGATGAAAGATTTGAGATTTGGTGTTGAGAAACAGCTTGCTTGTGGTTTCATCGAACGATATTCCGGCTCGGGAGCAAATCCCGATGGAATATGGGACCCGGGTATAAGCATTATTGATTCAAAGGAATACATTATTATTTTCAATACACCTTATGACTCAACCGGTTCTCAAAAAGAATATTTTGGTTATCTTTCGCCGACTGGATCCAAAATATGGGCAAACTTGGCTGGCTGGACACCGCCATCTGAAGCCGGATTCACCGCAGAGCAAACTGCAAAAGCAAAAAGTCCTTGGTTCGATGCGCTTT
>CAZNDS010000330.1:0-2980 GCA_964571865.1 uncultured Ignavibacteriaceae bacterium
CCGAGACATATATACACAATGGGAATAATTATAGATCAACAAAATGGTTTTACTGGAAGTATAACATGGAATTTTATACGATCAATATATCTAAACGATGAAAATACATTTCAATTGCCTAATTATGACTATGGAAATTTAAAGATTGCATATACAATTTCCCCTATAAAGATTTATATGAATATTGAAAATTTATTCAACAAACGATACAACTCTACAGGATATGTTTTATTTGGGACAACCTTTTTATATCCAGCCACAGACCGGAAATTAATCTTGGGATTTGAACTTGAATATTAAATTTATTTCTAGAAAAACAATGAGATGGATAAATATTTCGCTAATAATATATTTATCTGCTGGTACATATGTAATAAGCCAAGAAAATAATACTAAATCTACAACGGACTCAAACCATTCACAGATAAAAAAAATCGGAAAGAACCTCTATAAGCTCGGAAATCTTACCTTAAATAGCCAAGACTCAGAAATAATCATTCCAGGTATAATTAATATGCAACAAGGTATCATTGAGCTTTTGGCATGTTCTGAAGGAGGCAAAGTTCATGAAAGTGTTTTAGTTTTAGATATTATTCCATACCATTTGCATGTAGCATTACTGCTATTGGGATTAAATTTCGGAGGAGGATTAGAATATCAAGGTGATCCAAATACACCCAAAGGTGATTCTGTTGAAATATGGGTTAAATGGAAGATAGACGATAATGATAAAATTGTTCGTGCAGAAGATTTAATCCCCCGAAATAAATCAATGGAACATACTGCATGGGTCTTTTCAGGATCCAAAATTATCGATGGTAAATATATGGCAGACATTGAAAAGACAATTATCACTACATACCACGATCCATTTACCATTTTAGATAATCCCATGTCAACGGGTGCAAACGATGAAGTATATAAAGTGAATGAAACGATTGTTCCACCAAAAGGGACTCCAATTTCAACAATAATTAAAAAATTTAACATCCATGAAAAAAGAAATGAAAAACCAAATTGATAAACTAAAAGCTTTAATCATTTTAAGGTGGGATTTTATAAGATTAATAATATTTTCGTAGCTAAAGGATAACAAATGGAAAGAATAAATTCGTTAATAATAATTATTGTACTTTCAACAAGTTTAACCTTCTCTCAAGACATAATCGAAATTTCACTTCGGAAGGAAGCTGAGCATTCAATTAAATTCGGATTAAACTGGTTCGAGAAAAATCAGCAAGAAAACGGATCATGGATGAATTATCCAGCAATTACCGCACTCGCCGTTACTGCTTTTTTAAAAAGCCCTTTTAATTATTCTGAATTTAATAATAGTTGCATTGCACAAGGAATAAATTTTATTCTTCAGTGCCAAAAACCAGATGGTGGTATTTATATAGATGATATGGCTGGATATAATACAGCTATTTGTATAATGGCACTTTCGGCAACAGATAATCCAAAATATACAGAAAATATTAGGCGAGCCCGAGATTTTCTCCTCTCTCTGCAATTTGATGAAAGTATGGGATTAGATAGTACCGATATCCGGTATGGAGGAATAGGATATAAAGAAAAAGAACGACCTGACCTTTCTAACCTGCAATGGTCATTGGAAGCATTAAAAGAAACAGAGAAGTTTAGAAAAGTTGGGGAAGGTACTGGAAATGTGGTACAACACTCCGGCACTGGAGCAAGCGCAGCTCATGCCGTAACAAAAGAACTATTTTGGGATAAAGCAATATTATTTTTACAGCGCTGCCAAAATCTTCAAGAATACAACGACCAATCATGGTCAGGAGATGATGGGGGTTTTATTTACTCATCAAGTGAGAGCAAAGCAGGGGGTTATACTTCGTATGGAAGTATGACTTATGCAGGTATGAAAAGTTTTATTTATGCCGGCATTGATAAAGAAGATAAAAGAGTGCAAGCTGCATATAACTGGATAGAAAAGAATTTTACATTAGAGCATAATCCAAAAATGGGCGAACAAGGTTTGTTTTATTATTACCATACTATGGCAAAGGCATTGGCAGCTTATGGAGAAGATTTTATTACTGATACCTCCGGTACAACGCATAATTGGCGAAAGGAACTTTTAGAAAAACTCATAAGTATACAAGATGGAGAAGGATTCTGGGTAAACAAAAACAACCGTTGGTGGGAAAATAAAAAGGAACTTGTTACAGCTTATACAATTTTAGCGATTGAACATGTATTAAATAAAAAATAATTAGTAATCATAACAAATTTATCCAAGGAGGATAATATGCTAAAACATTTACGGCTTGTAGGAATAATTTTTATCGTCATACTATTGGCAAACAACAAATCTTACTCACAGGAGCAGGATGAAATATTACAAAAAGGACAACAACTTTTGGAGGAGTATAAACCTCAAGTTGCTCCATATGTTTCACCACCCGAAACTCCAGATGAGGGATGGAATAAATATTATCAAGAATTAGCAACAAAAGCTGTAACATCTTTACGAGTTAATACAATGCCAAGCATTGCTGTAAGTATCACATATGGTAATGCAGTAGTAGGAGAACCGATCACCGTCTGGGGAAATGTTAACGGCGGAACCCCACCTTATCGTTATCGTCTCGACTATGGGGATGACCAACCTTCCGATTCAGGCTCAGGTATTACAAACGGAAAATTCATTGGTCACACTCACACGTATTATAATGCAGGTCTTAGGAAAATAAAACTTAAAGTTTATGATAATAATAATGTAATCAATAGTGATTCATCATATATTAGAGTTTTTCCGGTAGCAAACCAAACGATAAGAATTAATATGGCAATTGAAAAGGGGCTACTTTATTTATACAATAATCAATCTTCTAATGGCTCTTGGTATGGGGGTTCAGGAGCTGTATATACGACAGCAACAACAGGATTATCACTATTGGCTTTTGAGGAAAACGGACATCTCCACTCTAATAATGTTGAAATTGATATTTATGCT
>CAZNDS010000331.1:0-2978 GCA_964571865.1 uncultured Ignavibacteriaceae bacterium
TATATTAACGATTTATTATAATTTCCACAATAACTAAGGGGGCAGCACCATCAGCCGCCGAGAAATTCCTTCAGCTTTTGAAGTGATTTTGATCTGTGACTAATTTTGTTTTTCTCCTCAGCAGTTAATTCAGCATAGGTTAAGTCATATCCTTCAGGCTTGAAAACGGGATCATACCCAAATCCATTTGTTCCGCGGGGCTCATCGATTATTTCACCATCCATTTGCCCCTCAAACACTTCTTCATTTTTATCTGACTTGAAGCAAATCACACTTACAAATTTAGCTCGGTGCGGTTTTGGTTTATCCTCTAACTCTCTGAGAAGTTTAATATTGTTATCAGCGTACGTGCAGCCAAGCCCGGCAAATCTAGCAGAATGAACGCCGGGTCTGCCGTTAAGCGCCTCGACTATTAAGCCGGAATCGTCTGCAATTGTTGGAATTCTAGCGGCAGCAAAAACTTCGTGAGCTTTTTTTCTTGCATTTCCAATGAACGTGTTCTGATCCTCGTCAACTTCGATCTTCAAACCTATTTCAGAAAGTGAAAGCACTTCTATCTTTCCGAGAGTGAAGATACTCTTTATTTCATCAATTTTGTGTTTATTATTTGATGCAATCAGTAGTTTCATATCCTAATTATTCATTTTTTGAATATATCTTCAAGTGTGTCTTTAATTTTAAGCTCGACCTTTTTAAAAATATCCTGCCAATTTACATCGACATTTTTTTCATCAGAAATAATTCTGTTAAAATCCATTCTCAATTTCTTTTCGAAATCGTCAAAGAGCATCGACCAATCTTTTGACGAAGCTTGTGTCTCTTTTGACTTTAATTTTGAAATAAGCTTTTCTGCTTCATCCGTGGTTAATTCACCATTTTTCAACATGGTTAAAATATCTTTCAATTCGATAATCATGGTTACTCCTAATTAACACGATTTAACAATTTCTTCACTTCAGATTTTGCATCTGAATAAATTTTCTTCTCATCGAATTTGAGCAATTCATAATTTGAAAAAATCCACTCACCATCGATCATCACGCTATGTACGTTTGAATGATCGCAGGAATAAACAATTTTCGAATAAAGGTTTTCTTTTTCATCCGAGAGAGAGTTATGAATTTTATCAAGATTTAAAAGAACAAGGTCTGCATTTTTTCCTTCTTCAATACTTCCGATTTTATTCTCCAAGTGAAGCGCTTTCGCTCCGCTTATTGTTGCAAGTTCAAATACGGTTTCCGCATCCATCACTTTTGGCCCATGGATTGTTTTTTGAATAAGAGAAGCTAATCTCATTTCAATAAAGATATCCAAAAAATTATTACAGGGCGCTCCATCGGCACCAAGTGAAACATTTATTCCCTTTTCAATATATCTCGGAATGTTTGCGATTCCTGAAGCAAGCTTCAAGTTCGAAGAAGGACAATGTAAAACACGTGCATTCTGCTTTTTCATAAGCTCGACTTCGTTATCGTTCAGCCAAATGCAATGTGCGATGCAGCTTTTTTCATTTAAGATATTAATATTTTCGAAGTGTTCGATGTTATCATGACCGCATCTGTTTCTTACGGCATCAAGTTCTGAACGGTTCTCGGATGCATGCGTATGAAACAACGAACCTGAAAATTCATTAACAAGCTCGTTTGCTTTGATCAGCAGTTCATCAGAACATGACAGCAGGAATCGCGGAGCAAATGCATATTTTATTCTTCCATTTTTTGAATTATGAAATGCTTTCGCAAGTTGACGTGACGATTCAACTGCATCCGAAGTTTTTTCGGAAAGCTTCGGAAAGACATTGTTAATATCCATCATTGCTTTACCGTGAAATGCACGCATTCCAAAATTTTGTAATTCTTCAAATACTATTTCAGAATGATTGATGCTACCCATATCGAGAATGGTTGTCGTCCCGCATCGTATTAATTCAGAAAGACCAAGCTGTACTGATGCCTTCATTGACTCTTTGGAATGTGCTGCTTCGAACGGAAAAATTCTATACTGAAGCCAATCTAAAAGTTCGAGATCGTCCGCTAATCCTCTGAATAATGTTTGACATAGATGAATGTGTGTTTGAATAAATCCCGGAATTAAAACGAGATTCGGTTCATAAACGATATCCCATCCATTCATTTTTGCTTCTGCATGAAGGACTTCAGCCGGTTCGATGCGGGTAATCAAATTTCCATCAACCAATATAGAATGGTCTTTAAAGATAAAACGATTTGCATCATTCGTAATAATGAATTTTGGGGATATAACTAAAGGACTACAGTTCAATTAATTCCTCCAATTTTGAAATGCACATTTGAAGGATTAGAATACCGATGAAGTTACTCAGATCAAAACGCATAGATGATTATGCGACTTTGTACGGCACGGCTTGATAGATAACAGGTCGATAAGTTGGCTCAGGAATAGGCTTACCTTCTGCTTTTGCTGTTTCCAGCCAAAGTTTTTTAGCTATTTCGACTTGCTTAAGTGCCTCCTCCGCAGTAGTTCCAAATGCAGAACAATTTTCTAAATCCGGAATATCTGCAATATATCCCTCATCCTCTTCGCTATAAAATATATTAATATGATAATCTCTCACTTTTATTCTCCTAATGTAAGATTGTATTTTTCGATCAATTTTAAAAATTGACGGATTTGATATGGCTTAGCCATACCGTTCACATTTTGAAGATTAACCAACTCTTTCACCATTGTGTGAACAAATATATGATGACTTCCGGTAGTACGTGATCTTTTAAATCCAAAACTTTTAATCAATGAAACTATCTCATCAAAACGAATATTTTTGGGGTTATCAATTATCTTCTTCAGTAATTTACGTTTTTTCATTAATAATCTCTATCATATTAATGGATTCATAAAGTTCGTCTCTCTTTGTACAAAGATTGACAGATTACTCTAAGTTATAAAATAAACAATCATTACATTTTAAGACTATTGAAGCAACCAACATTATTGGTTCT
>CAZNDS010000332.1:0-2977 GCA_964571865.1 uncultured Ignavibacteriaceae bacterium
AGAAGCAAAATTCGGCGAGCTTTACCAGGCGGTAAAAGTCGATTGGGGCAGCCGCACACCCGGCTTCCCGATTCTTGGAATTACAATTTGTCTATTTCTATTATTCAAACAAAAATTATCCACCATAATAAATAAAGGATCAGTTCATGTTAAAAACAGAAGTATCTTCGAAATCGAAGGAAAAAAGTACAACCAAAAAAGCACTCGAAAACCAGAAAGCATTGATCTGCGACGAAGCTCTCATCCTAAAACGCAAGATCGACAAGCTCAACGAACAGCTTGCAGAAAAGAAAGGGATGCTGCTCGAGCTGTTTGATGAAGACCCGAAACCCATGTTTACCCAAAATGGTTCGGTCGAATTAAAAACCTCGAACAGCTACTCGGTAAAAGAAGAGCACATTTCGGATGCAGAGAAAATTCTCAAGTCGCACAAGCTTATGTTCGACGATTACATCACACAAAAGACAAGCTGGGGAGTTACCGGCAAACTCCGTTCTTTGCTCGCCGATACAGGTCAGATCTCCGATGAACTCAAGCACGTAGTCACAATCAATACATCCAAAGCAATCGTACTGAAATGCAGCTAAGAAAAGACGCTACCCGCCGGAGCTTCAGCGTAGGTGGGAAATGAAGTTGAACGAACAGAGCGAAAAAGATGCCATCCCGACAAGTCGGGATGCCATCTTAACCGAGATCGAGCGAGACAAAAAACGCGGCATCAAAGTCCGTGAAGGATACTATTCCGAGCGTATACGAAACCTAAGCTTTCAAGAGATATACGATGAGCTTGGCGACCGGCAGCAGCTTGTTTACGAGACGATTAAAAAAAATGAGCCGATCTCATCCGAAGAGATCGCCGAGATGCTGCATGTTTATCCTCACGTAATTTGTCCGCGTGTAAAAGAGCTGCGTGATCTTGGGCTTGTGAGATTCCATTCAATCTCAAAAAGCGTTAAATCGTACCGCCGCGTCTCGCTCTGGGAAACCGTGCCGCAGTCAAATCAATTAGGATTATTTTCTCCGGGAGCCCCCTGCAAATGATAAAACGGCTATGTACATGCGAACACTGTAAAAGACGTTATTTAATTTTAAAATCCGAAATAAATAGTTTCATCCCGGTAGAAGTCCCGGAATTTGCCGACACGTTCGCCCCAAAAATTCATATTTCACATTTAAAAAATTGCAGCGAACTCGCAAAGCACTGGAGCAAAATCAAACATGAAATCAGATCTGTCAGCAAACGGCAGAAAGCTGACCGCTGAAAGCTAAATACTAATTATGAAATGCACCTTCTCACATTATAGAGCCACACGTTGTCCATACTGCGGAGATATATGCAAAGATTATCGCAAAAAGCAGAATGCAAGAAATAAGAAGCTGAATCTCAGAAGACGCAAGAGCGATAAATCTTGCCGTGTGACGAATAAGCCGATTGTTATTAGTCCGCTGATCGAGAAGAATAATATACTCAGAGTGAGATTGGAAGAAGTCAAAGGTCAAAAGTCAAAGTGCAAAACTACAAAGTGAAAATTTTAGAATCGCACAAAAAACATCTTAGAGAGATAAAACGAATAAAAAAGAGACTTAGTAAGATTAGAGTTGGGTTACCGACTAAAGTAATCTTTGAATTTAAATTGGGAATAATCACCTGTATGCCAAAAGAAAAAAAATGGATGATTGATTTAGATGATAGACTAATAAGTTTTAACAAGCGAGGGCGAAATAATATAACAGCACACAGTGCAAGACTCCTCTTAAAGCTCGCACTTGCCGATTTGATAAAATCTGAGAAAAGAGAGTCGTAAAGATGGAATCTTTTGCATCCAGACGGGACAAAAAAGATTCCATCTTTATGAACTTTATGGACCTTATAGACTAAATTATGATAAACCAAACACAAGTTTCAAAACTCGTAAAAAAATCACGTGGATACGTGAACAAAGTTAAAACAGGCAAGTTAGCCAACTCAAAAAAAACAGAAGAGGTCTTCCAGCTCCTATCTCTGCGAGAGGAAGATTTCTTAAGTGTTTTGGCAGATGAAAGAATGTTCGAAGTCTGTCAGGTTGCGATATTACGCTCCAAGCATGTTTCCGTGCGTGCCTTTGCTGCATTAGTTGCAAACTTAAATGAAAGACTCCGTGCAGCAGGAGTTAAATAATTTTCCATTATACATTTTCCATTTCCCATTATAATGAAGTGCCCTAAATGTAAATCAAAAAAGATCGGTGTAGTTCGGACTTACGTCTTCACTTATTCAAAGGAAAGACTTAGGATCTGTTACGATTGTAAGTACACTTTTTATACGCTTGAAAAAATCGTTGAAGATATGACACCGCTGTCAATTAAGAAGGAGTTACCTCCTCCGGCTTCGGATCCGAACAAGACCAGAAGATGAATGCTCATCTAATACGAGCATTTGAGTGTTGAACAGAGCATAATCGCCTGCATCGCTTAAATGCGTAAGATACTTTTTGCTTTTATCAATTATAAATCCTTCCGCACTCTGCTTCCAGTACACAAGCTCTCTGTCACGGATACTCTTGTCGCAGCTCTCATCGATTAAAAATCTTTCCTGCTCGAACATCTTATTGACGTAATTTACCCGGTCACGAACCGGCGGATTCTCTTTCGGAACGTTGAAGTGAAATGGTATCTCGGCTTTTGTAAACTCATCTCTTATAATTTCGTAGTCGCTCAAGTATCCGCGTGTCCCTCGCCGTCTCGCAGATGCATCTCCGGTGATTATCAATGATGGCAACTTTGCTAATGCTAATGCATCACTTCGGAAATAGATGCCATCTTTTTGGGTAAGATAAACAATCACAGCCGCACACAGCTCGATTGTGTTGCTGTTGCTCAAGCTCCATTCCTTAATTTGAGTATAAATTCCACTTCCCAGTACCATCAAAACTGCACACATCGGATTCACATTAAAATCAAAACTCAATATCCTTTCCTCATTATAAACTTTACAAAC
>CAZNDS010000333.1:0-2959 GCA_964571865.1 uncultured Ignavibacteriaceae bacterium
CCTTTCCTGCCCGCCTCATTGATCTCTATGTGGCAGGCGGGTTAGAGTAGGCTCAAAAATAGAAAGATGTTTGAGATAGACGCGAAAATAGTAATTGAGAATCTTCTTCACGAAAAATCAGAGCATAATCCTATCAACTCTGTTCAGAGTGTGATTCTCACACCCGAATACTGGAATTCTTCTACTAGTTTTGGCACCCCTCAATCTGAACGTTTGACTAACAATGGGAACGGATCTACTAGGAAATATATGCCGAAAGTTTTTGTGGACGAAAAAGTTGATGACCCAATTATTATGCCTCTACAAGTTCAAGAAATAGCAAATCGCGCTGGCAATGGCAAGCCAATCAATCAAACTTTTGGCGAGTGGACTATTGAAAAAGGGGATTACTTTTTTGCAGAGGATAAGAGCTCCGTTTGGGATATTTTAGAGCGTGATTGGACCGAGCTGACAATGAATATCATTAAAACCGGCTTCTATTTTCTGCTGCTCACGTCAGTTGCTTTATTAACGAGCTTTTTTATTGCTAATTTTTTTAATATTAAATAACTCTGTTTAATTTTAATTAACAACCAATTAGGAGGTTAAATGAAAAAAATGTTACTTTTTTTACTTCTTGTGCTTTTTACGTCAAGCGCATGGGCGCAATTAAGTGGTAATTATTATATACCACAGGGAGGAAACCCGCAAGGCTATACAACACTAGCTGCTGCAATTTCAGATCTAAATACAAATGGAGCATCTGGAACAGTTTATTTTTATATAGACGATAATTTGGCTGAAACAGGCGCTAATTTGGTTATTACTCGATCTGATTTGAATGCAACTAACAATCTTGTAATTAAACCAGCAACAAGCAAAACACCAACGATTACTATTACTGGATGTGCTTCATCAACGGCATCAGGAACTCAACCAGACACTGCAAAAAGAAATAGTGGATTTACAATAAACTATACAGGTTTTGTCACTATTGACGGCTCGAATACTGTTAGTGGTACTACAAGAGATTTATCATTTGTAATGAATGATGGCACAAACGGCCGTAATGGAATTACACTGTTTGGCAATTGTGATAATGTTATTATTAAAAATATAAAATTAACTTATAATGTTATCGGCTCTACTACAGCAGGAAACGGAATATTCATAAACGGACAAAGCACAGGTGCTGCACTTGGTGCTGCAGATAATTGTGTAATTGAAAACAATCAAATAGGAACAAATAGTCCTACGCTGGTTGGTCCACATTTTGGGATATCTTTTACAGGTGCTTCAGCAGCAACAATACATTGTACAAATGGCAGTATTTCAAAAAACGAAATTTATGCTAATATCAGAGGTTTAAGCACATTTTGGCCTAATGGCACTGGTTCTACAATGAATGTTTTTGGTAACACCATTTCAATTTTGAATCCAGCTTCAGGACAAGTTATTTGGGGTATTCTATACAATCAATATACTGGAACTATTAACTTCTATAATAACCGTATTCATACGATGGTTCAAAAAAGTACTGGAACACAAGGAATTTATGGTTTTGGAACGTTAAACGGACAATCAAGTGCAGTATTGAACGTATTTAACAACTTTCTTGGTGGAGCCTTTAATCATACCGGTAGTGGTGTCCCTGCAAGTATTGATGTATTTTCATTTCAAGATGCACCGGCATCTGCCGTAGTAAGAGTTTATTACAACACAGCAGTATTGAACAACATTGTTAATAGATCAGGGACAAGAAATGCTTGCATACGATTTAATCCTGCTGCAGGCTCAACATTTGAAATTAGGAATAATATTTTCATAAATGAAATCAATCATTCAACAGCGTTTGTATTTCATTACGGCGGCGGTACAGCTCTTAATTTTACATCTAATTTTAATAACGCTTTTGTTTCTGGCGTGGATGCAAATATAGGTTTTGCTATATCAGCCCGTAAAACATTAAGTGATTGGTCAACAGCATTTACTCCAAATCAGGATGTTAATTCCAAATCTAAATCTGTTACTTTTGTTTCCGTAACAGATTTTCATCTCTCCGGCAGTTCTGTCGGAGATAACGACTTAGCCGGCACACGGCTTGTTGGTTATACAACTGATATTGATGGTAATACCCGGGATATAGTTTTCCCATACATGGGCGCGGATGAAGCAACTACTGCTTTACATGCCACGACTCCACGTCCGGTGCCAATGTCCTCTTTTTACACAAACGCTCAAGCATTCGGGACAAATGGACTTCTTGGCTCAGACGGTTCGGCATCGTTTTATGTACATTGGGATGCGACTTATTTATATTTAGGCTGGTCGGGCGGCAGGACTAATTACTCATCGGATATGTATTATGCTGCAATCGATACCGATCCGGATGGCTCAAATGGAATTACCAATGCAATCGAAGGTGTTGGGTTTGCATCTGGCAATCCTAATCCGGATTTTTATGTTGTATATGAAAATAACTCTTCTTTTTACGGATTACCTGCGACAAACGGAAACGCATTTGAGATTTACGATGTGAGCGGCGGGAATTGGAATTGGGTCTCTCGAACAGATGGTGATGATGGCACGTCGTCACAAATAGATTTTCAGGATTCAAACGGTGAAGCAAGATTAAGAATCGCCTGGTCAACGCTTGGATTTACTCCCGGTCCTACAACAAAGCTTGGAATTGTTATGTGGAACAACAACAGCGATGGAAATTATATGTGGGCACGTTTTCCAACAAGCAATCCTGACAACGGAAGTACACCAAAAACGTTAACGTGGGAAATTCAATATGTCAACACTAGCAGCGGTGTGAATCCGAGTACAGGATATTCTGCAATACCACTTCCAGTTGAAATTGTTTCGTTTAACGCAGAAGTGAAAGGGAGTTCAGTATTATTAAAATGGACAACGGCAACAGAGACGCAAAATTATGGGTGGGAGATCGAGAGAGTAAAGCAAAGCCCAGAATGGA
>CAZNDS010000334.1:0-2935 GCA_964571865.1 uncultured Ignavibacteriaceae bacterium
TTATTTGTTAAAAATACTTAATCTTCTCTTAGGTATCATATGATACTAACTATAATAAGGAGAATGAAAATGCCTAATGGGATACATCCTACTTATGATGAAATTGTTCAAGCTCATAATCTATTTTTACAAAATGAACCAAGAGATTTATTTTATCGCTTAGCTACAAATATAATTCAGTTTGCTATAAATAATGTTGGCTTGTTTTCCATTACGGAAGCAGTCTCAGTCTTGCTGCAAACTTGGAATAATAACTACTATCGTTATCATCATTTTGATGTTAATCATTATAATCAAATAGAACAATTAATAGACAATAATCTTAACAGTATCACGCTTTTTAGAAATCGAGATATTTCAACTATAACCGAAGCAGATAATGATTCTATTATTAATTTGTTTACTTCCTTTCAAGCTATTTTAAAACCTGTTGGTGCCGCGAAAGCTTTGCACCTTTTATGTCCGAAATGCTTTCCAATTTGGGATAATAAAATTGCCGTTGCTTATAATTTACGTTTAACACAGTTGGAAAGGAATCCAAATAAATATTTAAGGTTTGTTTACATTCAGAAAAATCAAGCCGCACAATTACCTGAAGATTTACCGGATGGTATTTCTAAATTGAAAGCAATAGATGAGTATAATTATTGTCGATTTACAAAAAGATTAATGTAAGCATAAACGCATATAACCCGTTCTTGCTAATGAACTCATTCAATAAGTGGAGATAAAACAAAGCCCCGCCAAAAGGAAGGCGGGCATGCTCCATTTTTGGCTTGTCGTTGTAAAGATTTGACTCTTTGTTCTTTTTCCGAAGGAATGGCTTCGCCAGATTTTTTGTTCGTACTGTTGGATGCCAAATTCAACATACTCTATACCATAAGTCATAACATTATAGTAACAGACAGCAAGTTTTCGTGCTGATGCCTTCATTGCAGTAAGTTTTCCTTTCTTAGCTTGGATTCTCCGATAAAAGGCACCGATAGCATTTTTCTTGCTTAGGACAAGTGTTTGAGCAGCAATCCTAAAGATTTGTCCGGCATTTGATGAATTGCGTATTTTACGTTTTTTGAAAGACGTACCGGATTGATGAGTATTGGGAGCTAAACCTAGCCAAGATGTAAAATGTTTTTCAGTTTGCCAGCAGCTCATGTTTGTACCGACTTCGGCTATGACTTGCAGTAAGGTTGAATCCGTAAGACCGGTAATTTGCGATGGATCATTACCATTTGTCATTTTCATTAAGTTAAGATGCAGATTCTCTATCTGTGGTTTATTATGCCGGATTGGTTTTGGTTTTTTGATATTTGGTGGAGCGGGTTTATGATAATTGATTTCATTGAGCAGCCTTTCAATTTCCTTATCGCACTCAAAGGTTTTTTGCTGATAAAACTCATATCCGTCAATAGCCTGCTTTAAAGCGAAAAGATGTTCTTCGCGATAGTTCCCGTTGAGTGAATCAATAACTAATTGACGTTTATGCTTCAGTATCTGTCTATCGCAAAGTTCAACAAGATTATCAGGATTGCGTTCGCCGTTAAGTATGGCTTTGATTATCCGTAAGCCGCTAACGCCGTTTATTTGGCAAATAACGAAGTGGAGTTTGATATTCATTAAGTCGAGAGCTTTCTGAGCACGACGGATGTGGTCACTTGCAAGACGTATGTTGGTTTTTCTTAAACGTACATAAGAGCGAAGCTTTCTGGTTTGATCATCAGGAATAAAAGAAGCCCTAAGCAAACCATACGAGTGCAATTGCTGTATCCATTGGCAATCCGAAACATCGGTTTTCCTTCCGGGTACATTTTTTACCATTGTACTTTTAACCAGACAAGTAGTAATGCCTGCTTGCTCTATCATGTCGTAAAGAGTGGTCCAATATACTCCAGTAGATTCCATAGCAACAGTAGTGATATTATTTGATTTGAGGTATTCAACAGCGGAAATAAAATCGGAAGTAAAGGTGCCAAATGACTTAACTTCCCCATTTGGAAGAGCTATAAATATTTCACGGCTGCCGATGTCTATTCCAGCTGCATTTTCGTTGATAACTTTGATCTTTTGTTTTGCCATTGATACTCCTAATTTTGTAATGAATAAAACCAAGTTTGCAAACCCAGTGAATTGTTACTTTAATATATTGCTAAACGGGGTAATCCCGCAATAGCGGGACGCCACCAATAAGTAAAACATTATTCACTGGAGCAATACTCAAGCACGGGCAGTAAACACCAATTGACGTGTCTGCTACTTCTGCTTGCTAAACAAATGGAAAGTTCATTAAATAAGTTAATTTTGTAAAGATAAAATTGTGGACTCAAGCCGACAGCGTTTTCGCATTCGGCATTTGTATAATTTTGATGTTAGTCGTTCCGTGTCGGCTATCTTGTTCAAGGTTGTAGTACTAAGAAAATTTTTTTAATAATTATCGACATAGTTGGGCTAAGCAAGCCGTTTGTTCTGGGCTGCGCTTTAGCCACAACATCGTTATCCCGTTTACCAAAAATATAACATTGAAATTATTTCCAGATATGAATACATTAGAACGCAAAGAAACGATAAACATTCAAAGGTGATAAAATGTCTAAAACGATAACTCTTCGGTTAAGTGATGAAAACTATAAAGTTTACAGAAAGTTAGCTGATAGAGATAATAGACCGATTTCAAATTTCATTGAGACTGCTGTTAAAAGATTTGTTGAACATAATGTTTCCATAGATGAATTTGAAATGGAGGAAATACGAAATAATAAAGAACTCAATAAGAGTTTAAAGCGAGGGCTTCGTGATATGAAGTCGAAAAAGGGACGGTTAGTTGAATAACTATAGAATTTTTGAAACAGATGAGTTCCTAAAAAAGATTGATAAATTACCCAATCGAGAAAAATCCTTTATTGAGAAAAAACTTCTAAAATATATTTATCCACTACTAAGA
>CAZNDS010000335.1:0-1185 GCA_964571865.1 uncultured Ignavibacteriaceae bacterium
CAATCACGGGGCGGTTGTTCCGTTTTGTGCGGCAACTTATAATTCATTATCCTTTAATTCATTATCCTTTCCAAGTAAATCCAAATAGAAACTTTCGGTTCACAGCATAATGTTCATTCATCTTCACACACATTCAAACTATTCACTCCTTTCCGGTACAGTACGTATTGAGCATCTAGTTGATACTGCAAAAAAATTCAATATGCCCGCACTTGCTCTTACAGATACAAACGGAATGTACGGACTGATTCAGCTATCCTCTGAAGATTTGAATTGACAATGAAAAGAAATTGATTTAAAATTTAGTTGAAAGATTAAGTGTGAAATGAACCGTTAGGTTAAAATAGATTTTTCTGGTGCGGTGAAGAATCATTTAGTTATAAACTACTTTGGGGATAATAGTTGTTATTCTTCTGATTCCATTTTATTTGGTAACGATGTCCTGACCTTTTTACTTTTCATTCTTGATTTTGAATTTTATTCTTAATAAGCTTATTTAGAATTAATAAGGAAATCTTTTATGCGCAGAGTAAGAGTTGTTTATTATTTTAATTTTAAGTGGATCATGTTGATCATATTAATCCTTACTACTTTCCTCAATATGCTTTCTTGTTTATCTTCAGACATAAAATCCACATCCGAATTGAGTGATTGCATATTTTCCATTTTGTTTTATGGCTCAACTTGTACAGAAGAAATAATCATATTGAGTGAAAATAATACTAAAACAATATAGGAGTTAGTTTATATGAAAAATTTTACTTTTTGCTTAACCGTAATATTTATATTAGCCAAAATATCTACAGCTCAAACTTTCGGAATAAAAACTGGAATCGGATTCTCTAATACATATGAAAGAGAACAACCAAGTCCTAAAGAGAAAATTGAACATAAAACTAAACCCAATATACTACTGGCATTGAATCTAAACTGGAAAATCACTAATAACCTTGAAATTGAATATGAGCCTGGGATAAGAGTGGGTTCAGGAAAACTAAACGGAATATGGATTGCCCATATTGATTCTAATAATATATATGGAAGTATAAAATATTATTTCGTGAACTTTGATAACAATATTTTACTTAGGTATTTCGTATTAAGTTATAGTGATATTAAATGTATATTCTATCTTGGAACTGGTTTTTCGTTAAACCTCTTTAGCATATATTATTATGATAAACA
>CAZNDS010000335.1:1195-2932 GCA_964571865.1 uncultured Ignavibacteriaceae bacterium
GAGATCCTTTTTTCATTTACAATGGATTTAATTTAAGTATTGGGACAAGCTTTTATTACAAAAATTTAGCCTTTGAATTTCGTCTAAATAGAGAATTATTTTCAATGTCAATTTCAGGTGAAAGTATAATTAAAAGTAATTTATTCATGATAATGATAGGTTATAACTTCAATTAATAAAAAGGATGTCAAAAATGAAAAGTTTACTATTTCTTCATTTGATTATTTTAATATTCAACGCAAAGATTTTTTCACAACTCGGTGAAAATCCGTTAATACCCGAAGTACGACGAGTAGATTGGTCTAATGCAGGATTGACGATCAATAAACCAGAAGGCTACAACTTAGTTATAGATTTAGCATTGCCACCATATAATGTATTGCCAGGTGGAGATAAGATATCAAATGCGAACGGTCTTGAATTGGCTATTAGTAGCGCTAGGGCTGAACAAGGCTGGAAAGTCTTATATTTCTCGCTTTCAGGTACATATAAATTTGGTAAAACTATACAATTAACAAATCAAGATAGTAATTTAGTTATCAAAGGATTAGGTTCAGACCAGGTAAAATTATTTTTTGAAACGTCATCTTCGGTAGATCACTGCTTTTATTTTTCAGGTGAGACTATTGGAGAAGTAATCCCATTATCCGGAGATTATTTTAAAGATAATACTATTATAACATTGAGTTACGGTAGAAATGATTTATTAAAAGGGGATTGGATTGAATTAATTGATCACAGACTAGATGGAACACCTTGGGGGGACTGGGCAAAAGTAGGTCAAGTTGTTAATATAAAAGAAAAACTAAGCGACTTTCAATACGGCTTAGTTGATAAACTTTCAATAGATTATCCATCACAATTTAATCCTTATATAAGGAAGGTTAAACCTATAAGAAATATTGGAATTGAAGATTTAACCATACAAAGAAGTGGAACAGATGGGGCTCGTAAGTCAGGGGGGAGAAATATTATGTTTAACAATGCAATAAATTGTTGGATGTATGGAGTTGAAAGTTATGGAACTTCAAGTTGGCATGTTCAAGCTTCTTCAAGTTCCCATATTTGGATACATGGGTGTTTTTTCCATCATTCAAATGCTTACGGTTCACCTAACAGCACAGGATATGGAGTTGGCATTGTTGATCGCTCCACTAATTGTTTATTAGAAAATAATGTATTTAACTATTTAAGACATGCAATTTTACTTCAAAGTAGTGCTAATCGAAATGTAATATCTTATAATTATAGTTATGATAGAAACTGGGATAATGAAACTGGAGACCCGAGATTTGGTACCGCTGATCTTAGCGTTCATGGCACATATGCTCATGCTAATTTATTTGAAGGAAATATCGTTGAACATGTGTATCTGGATGACTCACACGGGGCTAATGGACCATATAATACATTTTTTAGAAATTGCATATACACAGAGGGAAGTGAACAAAATGGTTGGATTGCAGTCGCTCACGCAGATTATAGTAATGCAGTCGCTAATATTTGTAAAGATGTCATATTCAGTGATCCTCCTTGGATAGGATGGCCTTGGCCATATCCATCTAATTATGGTTTGGATATTTATGGCATGTACTTTGGCTCAACCAACCCCAATGAGTATGCATTAATTTCTCATTATATTTTTTATTTATATGGCTATATGATTCGTCCTAAAACAGTTTGTTTTGATAAGTCATACTATCTTTCCTCAAAACCAGTTTGGATGATAAATACAAC
>CAZNDS010000336.1:0-2927 GCA_964571865.1 uncultured Ignavibacteriaceae bacterium
CATTTCTCCTTTTAGGATATTAACAAGCTGGGGGAGTTCATCAAGCCCGGTTTTTCTTAAGAATTTTCCAATCGGTGTGATATATTTTTCTAAGTGCGGTTTGTTGAGAATGGACCTTTCATTTTCTAATTCGTAAGTATCAATATCTTTATAAAAAGTTCTGAACTTATAAATTTTAAAACGGAATTTGTTCAAGGTAAGACCGCGCTGTTGGATAAAGAAAGGTGATTTTTTTATATCAATGAAAATCAAAAGTGAAATGAGGAGAAGGAGGGGAAATAATAATATCAGCAAGACTGCCGCAAAAATTAAATCGAATATTTTTTTTCCAAAACTTTTATACATATGATATTATTTTTCGCCCTTTAATGGGCACTTTTACAGCATAAATATCAAATTTGTATAAAACAGTCAAGTAAAATTTATTGTTATAAATTGAAAACAGCAATTTTTTGAAGATATAATTTGGAACCTCTCTATTCAGATTGTTTTTAAGATTTTTTTATAGAGACGTAATACTGGTTTATTAATTTATAATAGAGGTATAAAAACGAGTCATGTTAGGTAACGAAACTCATCCTCCAGCTGAGGTTGTCCCAAAAGTAATTAATCTTTGTGATTCTTCGTGTCTTAGTGCCTTAGTGGCAAAGAAAAATTTCGATTAAGAGACAAATTCAACACAAGAGCCACAAAGACACCAAGACACAAAGCTGTTCAAAGAACTTTTTGGTCGCCCTCAGTGATGAAGTCCCTCTCTTTTTACCTGCCACTGAATATAGTTGCTGTGGCGGGAGAGAGGGATTTAGGGTGAGTTATTGTTCTAAAAATAGAGTTGTCTATCACTGCCAATTAAATCTTCAAACATTTAAGTCAGAAAGTTTTATTAGATATTAATACTATGAGTTCAACATGATTCTTTTTTACACACCAAATTATTTTTTCTCGTTTAACTTCTCTAAGAGGAACTTAAACGCTTCGAAGTATTTCGGGAGTTGATCATATACTTTCAGAGAGTTTTCAAAATCGTAAGTATGTACTGTCAAATTTCTGCTTTCAATCATCTCCAGCCAGACTAATTCCTCGTTTATCAGACCGAACTTAAATGCTATTTTAAAACAATCTCTTGGCGAATTACAGGTAAGAAGTCCCTTATACTCAACAAATGCTTTTATAGTCTTCCAGGCAAGTTCAAAACAAAATTCAAAATACTGAATGCAGCCAGCTTGCTTTACTTCATCAGTTGTAATTACTTTAATAGCACTTTCAAATTGGCTCAGTGCCTTTTCAAAATCTTTGAGGAGTAATTCAAACTTAGCCATAAACTATTTGATAATTTTTCAAAACTTCATCTTTAAATTTTTGATCGGCTCGACCTAAATCTACCAAATCAATATTGAACAATGTTGGTAAATTATCAATCGCATCTTTTAATGAAAAATAATATTCAAGCTCGAGTGGTTTTTCACCGATTATCCCAATATCAAAATCGGATCTAGATTTAACACTTCCTTTTGCTCGTGAACCGAATAAGATTATTTTGTAGCCTTGAAGCGATTTTTTTTTCGCTTCGCAGGCTTTTTTTATCAGATCAATTATTTCACTATGTCGAGCTGATTCAGATGTCATTACATTAAAATATAATAATTTTTTCAGACAAAGAAAGCACGTCAAAATGAGAAATGCCCAACGCGCTTCGTGCAAGTTGGGCCCTTAATTGCGTTCAAAAACCTAAGCGACAGTTACTTCCTTACAAAGATAAACATCTTGAATGTGATTTAGGATCTTCACTCCTTCGCTCATCGGACGCTGAAATGCTTTGCGTCCAGAGATCAATCCCATTCCGCCGGCACGTTTATTAATGACTGCAGTTTTCACTGCTTCGGCAAAATCGTTCTCACCAGAAGCTCCGCCAGAGTTGATCAATCCAGCTCGTCCCATATAGCAATTCACGACTTGATAACGTGTTAAATCGATTGGATGATCAGACGTTAATTGCTCGTAAACTTTTTTATGAGTCTTTCCGAATTTTAGTGCATTGAATCCGCCGTTATTTTCAGGCATTTTTTGTTTGATTATATCTGCTTCAATAGTCACGCCGAGATGATTTGCCTGTCCTGTTAAGTCTGCAGAGACATGATAATCTTTGTCGCCGACCTTGAATGCGCTGTTTCTCAAGTAGCACCAAAGAATTGTAACCATACCGAGTTCGTGTGCGTATTGGAACACGTGTGTAATTTCTTGGATTTGTCTTTTTGATTCAGGAGATCCGAAATAGATGGTTGCACCGACAGCCGCAGCCCCCATATCAAATGCCTGTTTTACAGATGCAAAAAGAATTTGATCGTAGCTGTTTGGATAACTGATAAATTCATTGTGATTGATTTTTAGAATGAACGGAATTTTGTGTGCGTATTTCCTTGCTACAGACCCAAGCACTCCAAGTGTTGAAGCGACAGCGTTGCATCCACCTTCAATTCCGAGCTTCACAATGTTTTCAGGATCAAAGTAAATTGGATTCGGTGCAAATGATGCACCGGCAGAATGTTCAATTCCTTGATCGACCGGCAGAATTGAAACATAACCCGTACCGGCAAGTCTTCCTGTGTTAAAAATCGTTTGCAGATTCCTCAAAACTTGTGGAGTTCTGTCTGAATGTCCGTGAATTCTGTCGACAAAGTCAGGTCCTGGCAGATTCAGTATATCTTTAGAGACAGTTTTTGATTCGTGTTTCAAGTAGTAATCAGCTTCGCTGCCAAGCAGTTTAACAATATCATTTATCATTTTAATTCTCCATAATTTTTATTGGTCTGATGTAATTCTTCTGTACAAATATAGGAAAAACTAAAGCTAATTGGACAGCATAGGACAATGTAAAATGTAAGATGTAAAATGGAAAAAGTAAAATGACAATGCAAAAATCAAAATGA
>CAZNDS010000337.1:0-2913 GCA_964571865.1 uncultured Ignavibacteriaceae bacterium
TGCTGATTTATATATTCTAAAAAATCTATTATTACTTATACTAATATTGTTATAATTGTTGTATTGGGAATTATTGTAACTATCATAAACTGGTAAATTTATGTCATATTCTGGAATGAATTCTGAACCTATAATATTTGTGTAATAAAGCCCGGGACGTGTAATGTAACTTAGTGATAAGTTAAATAGTTTAGGATTGTTATAGCTTAGTGATGACTTAATAAAATACTTCAATGATTTAGAACCGGTGTATTCCTCTCCCTCATAAAACAGTGCCTGTTCTAAAAATGTATTAGCTAAATAGAGCTTAAAATACCTATAAAAGTCTCTTTCGATAGAAAGCTCTAAACCGAAATGCTCCAGTTTATCATAAAGAACTAAACCTTCCAATGCATCTTGGGGTGTACTCTCTTCGCTGTCAGTCTTGTAATAAATTGCAGCATTAACAAGCATACCAGTTTTCTTAAACGAATAGTCTAAAGCAAAATGGGTACTGTTTAATAACCGGTATTTATACAGCGAATAATTTGGTGTAGAATAGTTGTGATATTTACCGAAGCTGAAAAGAAAACTACTTTTAATACTAACATCGTAACGAAGCCCTGACTGAAAACTAATGTAGTGTTTTTGATCATTTATAGGCAAATTAGACCTGATGCCTGATGATAAAACAATTTTATTGCTAAGCTGCCATTTTGAAAAAAAGTAACTCTCAAGATTATTATTAGTTAGGGCGGTGTCAGCAGAAAAACTTGGGGATCCCGGCGTTAAAGAAAAGTAAAACTTAGGTATAGTGTCTCTAAAAGAGTACCTTGAATGAGTGTATGAAGTGCCAAATTGTAATACAATATCGGAATGCAGAAACCACTTATAATCAATTGAAGTATATGAAATTTTATTTCTTTTACTAGATTGAATAATACCATATTTGTAATTTGAGATAGCAACATCATAACCGCTATTTAAACTCAAAATACCTTTTGGGGTATTTAGTATCAAATTGTTAATAGTGAAACCCTTTTATTATCGGCAATTGAATTATCGACAAAGGAGAATTGCTCCAACTCCATATTGTAGAATTCATTGATACCATATGTAAATGAATTAAATTTTAACTTGTCATTAATCCGTATTTTCATATTGCATCCTAAATCGAAATTCCCAAAACTATTCAGTTTACGCATCGATACTTTATTAACCATGGTAAAAAGGTCATTGAATTGATAATTGCTATATGCCTGAATAAATGAATTATCTTTGATTTTTCTGGTTAAAAAGAGCCCCAGGTTTGCTAAGCCAGCGGAAAATTGTATCTGATTTGCAGATACATCGTGTGATGTTTTAATTTCAACCAATCCTCCTGTTGAGTTCCCATACGTCAGAGGGGGGTTGCTTGCGTAGATGTATTGCTCCGAAACAATTTCGGTATTGAACAAGCTAAAATTTCCAATTCCTGATATCTGGCTGTTCCTAACCGGATTCAAAACAGGAACTCCATTCAAAGTTACAATTGAGCGGTCAGCGGAGCTGCCTCTTAACGAAGGATTAGCCGTTTCGTCTGTATCTGTTGAGGATGCCAATGCCGTTACAGCTTTTAACGGATCGCCTGCAGCTATTGGGATACCATAGATTTCTAATCTTTCAAGTTTAGAGATGGAATAACTCTCAGAAATTGGATTTTTGCCTATAACTGTTACTCATGAAATTTATTGAAATCAAGTTCTGATAGTTTTATGGTACTTTTTTGATATCCAACAAAAGATACCATTAAAGTGTCTTCAGGAAATATTCGGTCAATTGATAACTCAAAACGGCCATCCAAACCAGTTATTGTAACATGACGAAGGTCGGAAAGGTAAACATTGGCTGCAAATATTGGACTCTTCTTCACATCGACTACTTTGCCTACAATTTTGTGTTTTTGTGTTAATCCCATGAACGGAAAACAAAAAACTAAGAATAAAACCAAAATCCATTTGAGCAATACCATTGTCAAGTGTGAAAAAGTTCCTGTTAGAAACATGGCTAACGATTAATGCTATAGCTGTCAGGAAACTGCTTAATTCCTTCCGAAAACACTTTCTTTGCTGAGTCCCATTTTTCTTCTCGTATATAAAGTTGAATTAACAAGACATAAGATTCCTCTCTGCCCCAGGTTGGTAAAAAGGGATTGAGAATAGGCTTTTTCTCTAATGCAAGTGCTTTTATCAAGTATTCTTCGGCTTTTTTTCCACCACCATACTGCACTGGGGTATAAAAGTCGCCATTGGCATAAACATAGTATGCCCTAATGTTTGATGGATCCAATTCAAGTGCACGTTTAACATTCTTTTCCCTCTGTGATGAGATTTTACCTGCCATAATACCTGATTGAAATTGGGTAGAAAAGCCCTGTAATAATGCAAGCAAGGCATAATCATCAGAATTTTTTCTTTTTAATTCCGCTAACAGTTTTATACCTGCGGTAATTGAAAGTTCGGAATTATTTTTATCGCTTATTTTAATATAATATATAGATTTATAGTACAAGAGATAAGCCTTCCAATAAACAATTACATTACTTGGATTCTTTGAATACATATTTTCCAATTCTTTATACATTGTGTCTAAAGGGGATGATTTCTTGCTAACTATGGAATTAACAAATGATTGATAAATTCTTGGTTGAATTGGTTCTGTATTTTCAGCCAATTCAAAAGAACTATCTTCCAATAACTTAACATACTCAGTGCCTGAGTTATGATTGGCTGAACAACTAGTGCAGCATAACCATACGATTGAAATTAAAATAGTTAGTTTGTTCATTGTAATAAGTGTTTATAAATTCATCATAATAAAATTATTTTTAAAAGGAATGATGCCTGCCGGCGAGGCAGGGAACACCCATGTTGCTGATTTTGTTATTATTGTGTT
>CAZNDS010000338.1:0-2900 GCA_964571865.1 uncultured Ignavibacteriaceae bacterium
CTTTGGTATTTATTTTTGTTCCGTCTTCAAATTCAACTTCGTTGTCGCTGATTTTTTTTATCCATTTGCCGGTAAGGTTTGATAGAGTTTCGGCAATGTCTATGCTTGGGTAAAGTTTATCCAAATCAACTTTAACTTTATCTTTTTCATAATCAATCTCCATCGCTTTGAGCATTTTCTCATCTTTCATAAAGACATATTCCTGATAAGGAATTTTTGAAGGCGAATTAAATAAATCGCTTTCTTGGTATTTACAGTTTGCCAGCGCTTCCTCGTATTGCTCTAATTCGTAATACTTGAAAAATTGAGATACACCTTTTGAGTCGAACGGCTTTGCATTTTTCCATTTGCTAGAAATACATAGCTTCTTCAATCTTGGTAAAAGTACAGAATAAAAATAATCACCCATTTCAACAATTAAATATTTTCTCTGTCCATCTTCCTCATCCAGCTTATTTAACTCTAAAACCGCTTGTGCAGTAGTACCAGACCCGCCAAAATAATCCAAATACACTCCATCTCCGCCAGCCATTGTCAAAAATTGCATAATAGTGTGATAGCTTTTGGGAGTTTCAAATTCAGAATTACCAAGCATATTGGTTAAGTACTCACTCCCATATTCGGGATTAGAATATAACGGATGTTTCCAAAGAGTCTTCGGTATTTCAATATCAAATGCTGGAGTAAAAATATTTCCATTTTTGACTATATAGGTATCTTTTTCCACTGAAACTCTTTCAAATGTTCTTTGCCAGACAAGTTTTTCGCCACTTTCTCCTATGGGCAAAATAAATTTATAGCCTGCTTTAGTGTATTTTTCTTTTAAACTATCAACGAAATCGTCATTAAAAGTTTTTGTTTTGCTATCATAGATTTTTTTATACTCTTCGGGAGAAATCATAAAAATCCTTTCCCTCTTCAGTAATATTGGGTAATACCTATTTGGCCGCTCCTCTCTTCTTGAATTTGTTCCTGTTCTTTTTAAAAACGATGGTTTCTTGGCTTCAAATTTCTTAACAAATAATTTTCCAATGGTATCTAAGTTCTTGGCGTGAATTATATGGTACTCACTGGTTTGAGAGACTTTATTTGCAACTCGTCCTTGCGGATTAGCTTCTGAAGCTATCGTGGTAATGTAGTTATCATTTTCAAATATATCGTCTAATAAAATGGTCAGATATCTTAACTCCACATCATCAATAGCAGTCACATTTATACCGTTTTCCTTGAGAAAGTATTTTGACAAGATAAGTCTGTTTTCCATCATTGCCAGCCAAGAGCTGTCTTTATATCTATTGACATAAATTATTGGAGACGAGTTTGTATTAAACGGCGGGTCAATGTAGATTGTCTGCACTTTTTCTTTGAATTTCGGAAGGATTGTGTTTAATGCCTGATAGTTTTCGCTTTTAATGAGCCAGCCGTCCAGAGATTTGTCTAAATCCTCAAACTGCCCTAAAATATCAAGCTCCAAATCCTTGAAATACTTGGTGTCAATCGGCAAATGCTCGTATTCCTTCTTTAATTTTCCATTTTCCAATAATTCAATTTTTAATTTTGATTTGTCATTTTGATTTTTGATTTTTGCATTTTGAATTATGCCAAGTTCTTCCCATTCCCTTACCTGTTCTCCAAAATTCTTATGTTTAACAATTTTGCTGACAATCTCCAGCTTGATTCTGTCCAGCGTAATCACATAGTTTGAGTTTTTAACAAACTTCGGCTTGTTCCAAATTTTTACCAGTTCATCTTCAAATTGCGAAATAAAATCAATGATTTTGAAAGCAATGTCTTTTAAGATTTGCAGTTGATTGACTCTGTCCGCGCCCCATTCTTTGGCCCCTTCCCAGAAATACTGATAACTCCAGAGTTTAAATTGCTCTTGCAAAAATGCTTTAGCGTTTTTATTGATGAAGAAATCAACCTCGCTTTGTTTTTCAAAAACTCTAAAAGCCCTTTCTAATTGTTCTTCAGTAATCGCAATGCCTTTTCTTTTTATGGATTTTAATATCTCGTCTTGCTTTGTTTTTGCGCCTCTTTCTGAATATTGAACGCCAAAGACGATTGTGCCGCCTGCCCCGTTGGGAGCCGAAGGCTTTCCTTCGGGGTCATCTCTGACTTTATCTAAATCAAAAACCAGTGAGCGTTTTTCATTGGCTTTTTTGCTTTCTATTTTTGAAGCGTCAAAGTAAAATTTGAAACCGTCCAACTCAACCGGCAGACTTCTGAAAATCCGGTCAGTTTTGACATAGTAGAGCATCTGCGTTTTCCAAAAGAGGATAACATCCTTTTCGTCTGTATAAACTTTTTCGTAGATATTGTTGTGAAAAGGCGTTGAATTGAAATAGATTGAGCCGCTTTCGGTAAAATAGCGGCTGAAAAAGGAGTAGAGTTTGTCAAAAAGTTCGTCCCTAAATTTCGGGTGGCTTTTTAGCGCCGCTTCAATATCTTCTTTAAGAATATCCTCAATCTTGCGGTAGTAATTTGATTTTATTCTCATCAAATTAACAAAGCCACCTTCACCTTCAATCTTGGCTCCAATGAAAACATCCTGTAATGCCTTAAAAAATTTTTGTTCTTTGGTCATATTAAGACGATCTCAATATTAATTAATTACTTTAATTATAAATCTTTTAGTTAATATTTTAACACTCTTTCAATAAATAAAAATAAAATCTTTTGCAATACGAATGATTTACAGCAAATTAATGATAATTTTTCACCTTTTGAAGTGAATCTTATTTAAAAATATATTCACGCTGAAAAAGAATCGCATCTGATAAATTCTTACGTTTAACTACTTAAATTTAACCCAAATTTGTCATTAGGTAACAATTTCTAATGATCGCCATTAGAAAAAACATTAGTTAACTTATTTGAATACAATAAGTTATTCTTAT
>CAZNDS010000339.1:0-2884 GCA_964571865.1 uncultured Ignavibacteriaceae bacterium
CACGACTTTTTTCATCTTATCTACTCAAGCAAAAGTCGGGTTTTTTCTATCTGATTGTTTGTCTTTTGGTGCTTGTCATTTGAGATTTTAGAGGTGCCCACAAACTGAAAAAACCTTAGTAACAATATCAACAGCGAAAATTTTTAACCTTATTACCTTATTTTTGTTTTACAATGATCAACATAAAAACTGACACAATGCGGAAAACAGGAGTTTGTAAGGTGCTTGTTTAAAAAGCCCAACTTTTTTTGATTGATCTGGATTTCTGAAAGTTGGACTTTTACAAGCTTAAAAGTTAAATTCTAAAAACACGACTTTTTTCATCTTATCTACTCAAGCAAAAGTCGGGTTTTTTCTATCTGATAAAAACAATAAGAGAGAACATTACGATCCTAAATGTATAAACAGTTTATAATAATATTTTTTATTGCTTCAGTAATATCTTTTGCACAGCAGAACTTTAAATCAATTCACCAGCAGGAGTCGGAGTTTTACTCAAAGCATCCTGAATTAGTCGGAAGAGATTTAATTCCAAAGGGAACGCCCCGACTCGAAGATTTAATGCAGCCGGTTTCGTTATCGAAAAAAGTCTATGGCTTTCATCCTTATTGGATAAGCGATGCAACGGCAGCAAATTATTATTACAGTCTTCTAACTCATGTAGCTTATTTCAGTGCAGAAGTTGATAATTCGGTATCAACAACAGGCGGCTTCTCCACCACAAGAAGCTGGTCAACAACGCAAGTTGTTAATTATGCAAAAACTTATGGAGTTAAAATACATCTATGCGTTACGATGTTCAGCAATCACAGTAGAATTCTTAATAATAATACAAACCGCCAGAACTTAATCAATAATATCATTACTCAAATCAATTTAAGAAGTGCGGACGGCTGCAACATTGATTTTGAGAGCGTCTCTTCTACCGTCGCTGATAGCTTTAGAACTTTCATTTTTCAGCTTGGGACTGCCCTGAAAAATATTGGAAAAGAGTTGGTCGTCGAATTACCTGCCGTCGATTGGAATAGTGTATACACGTCGACATTTTTTTCTTATGTCAATTCCGTTATCGACTATTACTTCTTAATGGCTTATGATTACTATTGGTCAGGAAGTTCAACCGCAGGACCTGTTGCCCCGCTGACTTCCGGAACTTCAATTCACCATGTTACAAGAAGCATAAATACGTACCTTTCGCGAGGTGCGGGTTCGAGTAGATTGATTTCCGGATTTCCATATTATGGCTATGATTGGCCCGTGACCAGCAGTTCACGAATGGCAAGCACAACTGGAACTGCTACTGCACGCATATACAGCGTAGCAAAAGCTGCTGTTGATACTCTCCCTTCAGAAAATAAATTCAGTTCAGATGCTTCGTTTAATGTCCCCTGGTATCGCTATACATCGGGCTCGCAATGGCGTCAAACCTGGTACGAGGATTCATTGAGTCTTGCAAAAAAATATGACTCGGTTAAAACGATAGGAATTGCTGGCTCAGGGATGTGGGCATTGGGATACGATGGTTCAAATACTGAATTGTGGGGAGCGCTTAAAAAAGCATACGCTTCAAGCTCAAATACACTTCATACCATTCTTGCAGATTTTGAAACATCCACGGGAGTATTTGATAAACAGCCAACGTTCAGCGGCTCAACAGTTGGTATCTCTTCAGCATCGACTTCTGCGAGATCCGTAGGATTTGCTTACAACGGTGCTGCTTCACTTGAGATTGTATTAAAAGATAACACATCTTCTTCAAGTAATTGGACAGTTCGGCTGCTTTCAGGAACAGGAAGTCCTTCAAATAATCAGACATTGAGTTCGACAGGATATATTGGATTTTATATGCGAACGGCGTCTGCTGCAACCGGTTCGCAAGTTGCCCTTACGATAGATGACGGTGCAGGCGGCACTGAATTATCATCCAAGATTGACGTTATAAATGACGGTCAATGGAATTTATATCAATGGAACTTACAAGGTGCCGGATGGACTAGTTTTTCAGGCGGCAATGGAATAATCAATGGTCCTACAATCACACTTGATGCAATCATGCTCTATGCTCCAAATAATTCATCTGATTGGACGCTTTATATCGATGATGTTTCATTCTATGAATTGGCGCCTTTACCCGTACAGTTAGTCGATTTTGTTGTGCAAAACAGAAAAAATAATATTGAACTAATATGGACTACGGCAAGCGAAATTCAGAACTACGGGTGGGAGATCGAGAGAGTAAAGCAAAGTGCAGAATGGAAGATGGATAATGGGAAATGGAATAAAATTGGATTTGTAAAAGGCGCAGGCAATTCGAACTCTCCGAAAGAATATTCGTTCATCGATAAAACTGCTTTGTATGGGACTTATTCTTATCGATTAAAGCAAATTGACTTAGACGGCAGCTTTGAGTACAGTGATGCCGTATCGGTAACAGTCGGCAGTCGTCCGCAGGTTTATGATATGAAGAATTTTCCCAATCCTTTCAATCCAGAAACAAATATTCGATATGAACTCCCGAATGCGGCAAATGTAAATTTATCCATTTACAATATGCTGGGAGAGAAGATCGTCACACTTGTAAATGAATTCAAAGAAGAAGGAATTTACCAAGAGACGTTTGATGCACGCAATTTACCGAGCGGAGTCTATTTTTCAGTGCTTAGTACTGGAGGCATACAGCTCACGAAGAAAATGCTGCTTATGAAATAGTAAGTTCATAAAGCTTGCCTGCTGCAAGCAGGTTCATAAAGTTTTTAAGGTGCTTGTTTAAAAAGCCCAACTTTTTTGATTGATCTGGATTTCTAAAAGTTGGGCTTTTTCAAGTTTCAGGTTAAACCCAGATTTGTCATTAGAAAATGAGTGAGTTTTAGCAGTTTATTACTAT
>CAZNDS010000340.1:0-739 GCA_964571865.1 uncultured Ignavibacteriaceae bacterium
ATATCGAGGATAAAGTCTGGGATAAGATAGTACAACCTTGTAAAACTACTTCATCAAGATTAGAACTTTGAGCTTCTTCAATTATATTTGTCATATAGCTGATGGGAACGAAAAACATATCTTTTGACTGGTGAATTTCCTCAGATAAAAGATATTCCGTAATGGAATCAGTAACTTTTTTAAGAGCTCTTGGACAATTAATACTGGAATTTTGATTTGAAATTAAATTTGATTTTTGAGCGATTGATTGGATATTTTCGTATAAATTGTTCAGTACTTTGTCTAAATTACTCTCACTAACAAGAAAATTTGCTGCTTTTGATGGGTAATAAATAATATTATCCTTTCTGGATTTAACATAATAGCTTCCAGTTTCAGCTAAAGCATCTAAGCAAATAGATACAGTATTAACTTCATTTTTAGCCAAAGCTTTTATAGCTATTTCTGCTAACTCAGAAAATTTATTAACAATATTAAAATCTATCTGATTTGATGATAAGTAAAATACTTTTTCAAGATCTTGAGGTGTAATCTCTTCTTTCTGAATTCTTTTCAATATTCTTGAATTCCATTTGCTTATAAAAGAAATCCTTGAGTGGGATTTATTAATAAAGGAAAAAGTTTTTTGTACTAAGCTTTTAATTGCATTTTCAGGTTCTAACAGTTTTGTTATCCTCTGATGATACCATCGTAATAAATCAAGTGTAATTCCTATTAAAAGAATTGTTAAAAGCAAATA
>CAZNDS010000340.1:749-2877 GCA_964571865.1 uncultured Ignavibacteriaceae bacterium
GATGCGTTGAATAACTTTATATTCAAACCAAACAAAAATGAAGCAATTGCAAAAGTTGAAATAATAATAAAAACTATAGTTGTTGTTTTATCACTTCTATAGATAAAAGAAATTGACTTAGAGAATGACTCAATTGACCTTTGTATTGGTAATAATGCTAACGAATATGTAAGTATTAGGATTGTTATGAGTGTGCTACCAACGGCAATGAAAAAAGGGGCATATTGGAATTCTTGTCCTAAATCAATTTTATACCCCAAGATGACAAGATAATAACAAATTATCACTGAGAGTAAAGTGACTAAAAATTTTACTATGAATTTTAGAACTATTTTTAATCGATTGTAGAATTGGTTAGCAATTCTAAAAACAATAAAAGAAAATTTTAAAAGCCACTCAAAGCTCCTTTTCTTAATTACTTCTAATTTTGTTTTATGACCTAACATATTTCCTATTTGCTATTCTACTATTTACACTTCTTCGTAGTGAGGTTGTGGTATACAATCTCAGATATTAATTTATTGGGAAATTGTAAGTTGTTCCAGACACATAATTTTTGAATTCATCGCTTTTCATTAAATCTCTGGAAAATTCTTTAATCGTTTCATTTTCGTGGCGGCACATTAAGCAAAGAATTGTCCAGGACGCAGTGGATACTTTGGCAACCTTAGTCAATGCTTTGATAGCATACAAAATCAAATTAACATTGTTCTGAGTATAAAGGTATTCCCAAATATTTTTTTCTGCTAAAATTGCTTTCTCTTTATAACGACCAATAGAATCTAAACATAATCTTAACCAACCATCCATTTCAGCAATTTTATTTTGTTCGCGAGCTACATCAAGAAATGCTTGAAATACCGGAATTACTTCTTCAGGATACGATTTTGTAAAAGATAGAGACTCGGCAGCGTGAATTTTAATATGGATATTTTCGGAGTATATTAATTCGAGAAGTTTCTCTTTAGCTTTGATAGAAGAATAACTTAGCTCACGTAGTTCCTTAATTGTATTATAAATAGATGTGTAATCTTCTGAATCTATTACAGTGAAATAAGCAAGTAAAGTTTTTGTATGTAATAAAACTTTATTTTTTTCCATTTATCTCAAACCTCTCATAATCTTTTTCAGAAATTATTTTTTCTGTCTCGGGGTCTATTATTTTAACTTCTTCATAAGTTAAGTTGTATAGTTTGTAAACCATTATGTCTATTTGACTCTCTTCATTAATTATTAGCATTATAATATCTTTCAAACTCTTTAAGGATATTTGGATGATAAAAATCTTTCTTTTGACTTTTGAGATTTTTCGGATCTAGTCTTTTACTAATACCGAACAAACGCCTTTTTCAATAATTAATTTAAGCGTTATCGCTCTATCAGATCCAACTGACATAAATATTTCTATAACTTTTATTAACTGTATATAGTAAACGGTTTTACTTTTATCCCAATCTGAACTAAAATAAAATCCCATAAGCCCTATATTTTCTGGAATAAGTGGCGAGAAGTAGAAACTATGTATGAACTGATTGCATAAATCCTTTAATGATAATGTGCAATCTTTACCTTTAAATGGATGGTAATTGTTCAAAAAGTGATTTGGATCCTTTATTATCGTTAATGGTGTTGAAACTCTCGGAAATGAACGAACGACATGGTTATTTGAAATTAAAGATTGATTAACTAAATATGATTCTTTTAATTTCCTTATACTAAAAAATCCAAGAAACACTTCCTTTTCCAAATTATAATATGATCGAGCACTCCATCTTTTTTGACGATACCTCTTCTCAAGGTTCTTAGCTGTTTTTATTAAAAACTTTCTCCAATATTTTGCTTGTTCAATCATTCATTACTTATCTTAAGAATCTGTTTTGCTTCAGCAATATCGATTTTTGCTTTATGACCATGTTTTTCTAACAAGTGTAAAAGATTTCCACCATTTAAAAGTGTGATAGGTTTATCTTTCGCAAATTCATAAGCATCTGAACCATAATCAGAAGTTGTTACTAAGATTCCCTTTAGTGCCCCTTCATTTACTACTGTTCCATATAGATCTCTCACAGCATTCGAGGCTGTCTCAAAAGTAATATTTTGAGGCAGTCTTTTTTTTACAGCTACTTCC
>CAZNDS010000341.1:0-2872 GCA_964571865.1 uncultured Ignavibacteriaceae bacterium
CGCCTCGGCGGGTCGCGGTAGGATAGCAAAAGCTCGAGTTGTGCAACAGGCTCGTTAGCTAACGGAGCTAACGGATAGTGTCTTTGTGGCTCTTGTGTTGAATTTGACTCTTAATCGAAATTTTTCTTTGCCACAAAGGCACTAAGACACGAAGAATCACTAAGATTAATTACTTTTGGGACAACCTCAGCTGGAGGATGAGTTTCGTTACCTAACATGACTCGTTTTTATACCCCTATTTCTCAATTTTAAGATTTACTTAAAGGAATTTTTATCAATGTTGAGAATGAAACTCGTTTTAACCTTAATCTAAATCACTTAAACTCAATCTTTCATTCGGTATAGAACTTGACTATATTTATGAGAAAAAAATTATTCTTCAATTTATAAATTCTTGATAGATGACTAAATCAGTAAAAATCGAACGAAAAGAAATTGATGCAGTTTTTAAAGCACTGAAGAATTTTGGCTATAAATTGATCGGACCCACGCCAAGAGATGGAGCGATTGTCTACAATGAAATTGAAAATACAGACGACCTTCCGATCGGATTGACAGATCAGCAGGAAGCAGGTAAATATCGAATTGAAAAAATCGATGAAGATTCATTATTCAGTTTCACCTGCGGTCCTCAATCCTGGAAAAGTTTTCTCTTCCCTCCTGTTCAAAAACTATTCAGCATAAGTAAGATAGAAAATAATCTATCCTTCACACCTGTAGAAGATGAATTTGTGAAATATGCATTTATCGGTGTTCGTGCCTGCGAACTGAGTGCGATTAGAATCCAAGATAAAATTTTTACTCAAGGTGAGTTCCAAAATAACTTCTATAAAAAAAGAAGGGAAACCTGTTTCATTGTCGCAGTGAATTGTACATCGGCTAAAGGTACATGCTTCTGTGCATCAATGAATACCGGGCCTGAAGCTTCCGAAGGATTTGATATCTCATTAACTGAAGTGTACACAAGTGATTCTCACTACTTTCTTGCAAAAAGCGGAAGTGAAGCGGGAGAAAAAATTTTACAAGAGATAAAAACGACACAACCTTCTGAAGAAGAAATAGCGCATTCGAAGAAGCAGATTAAAAATGCTGCAAGTCAAATGGGAAGGAAATTAGACACTTCAAATCTCGATGACTTGCTTTCTTCTAACCTTGAACACCCAAGATGGGATATTACAGCCAGGCGATGTTTGACATGTGCAAATTGTACGATGGTTTGTCCAACCTGCTTCTGTTCAACGGTAGAAGATGTTACCGATCTTAGCGGAGCAAATGCAGAACGAATTCAAAAGTGGGATTCGTGTTTTACATCAGAGTTTTCTTATATACATGGCGGAAGCATTCGTACTTCACCAATGTCCCGCTACCGTCAATGGCTTACTCACAAATTCGCATCATGGCACAAGCAATTCGATTCTTCAGGCTGCGTAGGCTGCGGACGCTGCATCACGTGGTGCCCTGTTGGCATCGATGTGACAGAAGAGATTAGAGCAATTCGTGAAACAGAAATTAAACAACCAGTTTTAATAGAGGAGAACCAATAATGGAATCACTTGAGAGGCTTCTGGTAGAACATCCGTTTTTAAAGGATTTAAGTCAAGAGCATGTTCACTTAATAGTAGGATGTGCAAAAAATGTTGTATTTGAACCAAATAAATTTCTCTTCAAAGAAAATGAAGAGGCACACGAATTTTACATTCTTCGATCAGGAAAAGTCGCACTCGAAATTTATACTCCCGAATACGGACCGATCACAATTCAAACTATCGGTGAGGGTGAAGTTCTTGGCTGGTCGTGGTTAATTCCGCCGTATGAATGGAAATTTGATGGACGAGCATCTGAGCTAACACGAGCAATCGCCTTAGATGGAAAATGTCTGCGCGGGAAATGTGAAGACGATCATGTACTTGGTTATGAATTAATGAAGAGACTCGCAAGCGTATTCGAACAAAGGTTATACGCAATGCGATTACAGCTTCTAGACGTTTACAGTGGAACTACACCAAAAATTAAAAAATGAGTTGCTAAAAAATGGATCCGATGATTCCTCATCCTTATAGAATTGAGCGGGTAATAAAAGAGACTCATGACACTTTTACTTTTGAGCTAAAATCGAATAAAAAAAAGGGGACGTTCTCCTTTGCTCCCGGTCAATTCAATATGCTCTACATCGCCGGAATTGGTGAAGTTCCTATTTCGATCAGCGGCAATCCAGCTAAAAATGGATCACTGATTCACACAACACGTGCTGTCGGTACTGTTACAAAAGAAATGGCAAAACTTAAAAGAAACGATGTCATTGGTATCAGAGGACCTTTCGGAACAAACTGGCCGGTAAAAGAAGCTGAAGGAAACGATGTCTTACTCGTTGCTGGTGGAATTGGACTGGCTCCATTAAGACCCGTGATTTATCATATACTTTCCAAGCGTGAATATTTTGGAAAAATTATTTTACTCTACGGAACTCGAACTCCGCAGGACATTTTGTTTAGAAAAGAATTAGAAAAACTTAAATCAAGACTTGACATCGACATTTATGTGACTGTGGATAGAGCAACTCGAGCATGGAACGGTAATGTAGGCGTTGTAACAAGATTAATTCCGCGTGCACCTTTTGATCCAATCAATACGATTGCAATGATCTGCGGACCTGAAATAATGATGAGATACACGATTACAGAAATTTCGAGACGTGGTATTGCGCTGGAAAATATCTACGTTTCAATGGAAAGAAATATGAAATGCGGAATCGGTTTGTGCGGGCATTGTCAATACGGAACAGAATTTATTTGCAAAGATGGTCCTGTTTTCCGTTACGATCAAATACAAAACATTTTTGGAAAAAGAGAGATTTAACATGGCTAAAAAAAGT
>CAZNDS010000342.1:0-2832 GCA_964571865.1 uncultured Ignavibacteriaceae bacterium
AGTGCGGAATGTAGAATGTGGAGTGCGGAGCGACGCACTGAGCTTGTCGAAGTGTGTGGAGTTGAGGCACAACCATTTTCCGTTTTTCCATTTTCCATCTTCCATTTTACATCAACCATCCTCCCTTCTCCCTCCTATCTTGATTGTTGAAGAATAGTTGGGTAATTTTCAGATGAAAAACATTTGGAAAAATAAAAATGGAAAAGACAGTGTCTTTAACAAAGATTGAAAAAGAAGTTGCGAATCTGTCCACCGATGAGAAACTAAAAGTAGTGGAAAAGCTTGTTCGCCAACTAAGAAAAAGTAGTATAACAATTAAAAAAGAACTTGATTGGAATAAGCTCTACGGACTTGGCAAGGGTCTATGGAGAGAAGATGCTCAAGAGTACGTCAATCGCATAAGGGAAAATCGAATTTGAACATTTTAGATGAACTCGATAAAATAAATTCTATTTTTATAGATACCGCACCGATTATCTATTTTATGGAAGCTCACCCCCAGTTTGGATTTATTATGAAGCAAGTAATTGAATGTTTTCAGAATAAAAAAATAGCTGCTTCCACATCAGTATTAACTCTCGCAGAAGTCCTTCCCAAGCCAATTGAGTTAGGTAATGAAATTTTGGCAAAGAAGTTTTCAAAGTTTTTGAAATACGGCAAAAATTTTCATCTGATAGAAATAAACGAAAACATAGCCGAAAGCGCCGGCAGTTTGAGAGGGAGATATACTGATCTCAAAACTATTGATGCACTTCAAATTGCCTCGGCAGTTGACATCGGCGCCGATGCGTTGCTTACTAACGACAAGCAACTTAAACAAATTAACGAAATAAAAGTTTTAATTCTAAGTGACTATTTATGAGACGTATCTTCACCACACGAGATCCCGCTTGTCCCGATTCAACCGGAAACTTGTCGGAATGAGGTGTTGCTAAAAATACATTTTTAACTTTTTTGCTTTTGATTTTTTAAAAGTAAGGAATTAAATAAAATGAACCCACGTGTAAAAAACGTTAAGCCGAAAGATAATTACAAATTAATTCTGACCTTCACCAACGGTGAAACAAAAATTTTCGACATGAAACCATATTTGAAAATAGGAATATTCCAAGAATTGAAAGAATTACACTTGTTCAATTCTGTTAAGCCGTTTCTCGGCAGTATTCAATGGCAAAATGGGCAGGATTTATGTCCCGATACGCTATACGTGGAAAGTGAATCGACTTCATAAGCGTTGTATAAAAAAAGAACCAGAAACTCCCAGAACTTGCATAGCACATACTACAACTCTCCAATTGGATTAATCAAAATTACAGGAGACGAGAACGGAATCTGTACTGTAGATTTTATTGATGAACAGCTTTCTCCCGAAGCCGCACATTCGCAAAAGCATTTTCAATCTCATCCAATTTTAGATGAGTGTGCATTTCAACTCGATGAATACTTCAAAGGCGAGCGGAAAGAATTTACAGTTAAGTTGAATCCTGAAGGAACGGAATTTCAGAAAAAAGTTTGGAACAAGCTGCTTAAAATTCCATTCGGCAGAACGATCAGCTATATGGAACTTGCAAAATCGCTTGGAGATGTAAAAGCGATTCGTGCAGTTGGTGCGGCAAACGGGAAGAACGGAATTGCGATAATCATTCCCTGTCATCGTGTAATTGGAAGCAGCGGCAATCTCACCGGTTATGCTGGCGGCTTGTGGCGAAAAGAATGGCTGTTGAAACATGAAGGCATTTTAATGTTGTAAAAAACAAATTCAGTAAATTTTTTATTTTTTTCTATGATAAAGTTAAATATCGGCACTGCCGGCTGGTCTTATAAAGATTGGGTCGGTCCGTTTTATTCTCAATCTCAATCAGAGGACTACGACTTGTCTGCCTACGGCAAGTCGAATCAACAAAAACTGATCAAAATGCCTTCGGCAGATAAACTTGAATTTTATTCTCAATACTTTAATTGTGTTGAAGTTAATTCGACTTATTATGCGTACACTTCTCCATCGATAGTACGCGGATGGGTTAGAAAAACCGAGAACGTTGAAGACTTCCTTTTCACCGTAAAGCTTCATAAAGATTTTACTCATCTTAGAAAATTTAATAATCAAAGTATCAAGGTGGTTCAGGATAATCTCGATATACTTGTAAAAGCAGAGCGGCTTGGAGGAATTCTGATTCAATTCCCCTATTCTTTCTCTTTCAACAATTCAACTGCTGAGTACGTGCAAAAGCTGAATGAATTTTTTCAAAGCTATAATCAATTTGTTGAAGTGCGCCACTCATCGTGGAACAACAAAGATGCGTATGAATTTTTCAAATCGCTTAATGTTACGTTTTGCACAATCGACCAGCCGCAGGTTGGTCAAGCAATTCCATTCGAACCGATTGCAACAAACGATAAAGTTTACATTCGCTTTCACGGAAGAAACGTTGAAGCATGGAAAAAATCGATTGCAAATTTTGGCAAAGAACAGTCATATGAACAGGCGAGTGAACGTTATAAATATCTTTACTCTCCCGGCGAGCTTGCAGAGATCTCACAAAAGATAAAAGAGATTTACGACAAGGTGAAAGAGATTTACGTTATCATGAATAATCATCCTCAAGGCGATGCAGTTGCAAACGCTTTTGAATTGATGCACATGCTGAGCGAAGAAGCAAAAATCAAAATCCCCGAAACTGTATTGAAAAGTTTTTCTAGGCTAAACAAAATCGCTGCGAGCATAAGCAGCTAAATAAAAGTCATATATTTTGAATTTTTAGACTTTCGATAACATTAGAGAACCTCTAAAAACTCAAATCACAAAAAACAAACCTGCTTGCAGCAGGCAAG
>CAZNDS010000343.1:0-2832 GCA_964571865.1 uncultured Ignavibacteriaceae bacterium
CAATAATCGGCATGTACAATACCATTCTCTGACCGATTCGTTTTGTTTCACTATTTCCGGATAAGGAAAGAATAGCTGCCAATGGCATTCCGGCATATAAAAGATTCATCATACAAAGATGCAGAATAAAGCCAAGCACTTTGAAGAGTTTTAAAAACCAAATCGGTGCAGGCAAACCCATCTCATTTATCGGAGCTAAAAACTCATTCATAACTTTCTCCCTTTTGCGTTGATTGAATAGATTTATTATTTGTACCCAAAATCGGATGAGGCATTTGGATACTTTGAATGTAAGCGGTAAGAAGTTTTGCTTCACTAAGATTTCCGGACCATGGAGGCATAAAGTAATGGATCCTTTCCATGTCAATGATTGTTGTCAAGATATGTTCTTTTTTCCACCCGCGAGTAATACTTTGAATCCCTGATAATCCCTTTACAGCGTGACAATCATTGCAATGATACACAAACAATGTTTCACCAAGCTTTATTCTATCTTCTTGAGTAAGCTCATTTACTTTTTGATAGTCAATCATATTATTTTGATCTGCAAGCTGAGGATATTTTTTTAGAACGTATGGACGCGTCCAAGCTCCGAAATTGAGAAATCCGATCTGTTGTGCTCTTACAACTTCGCTTTTATAAATTTGATGTCCATAAACATAATCGTACACGATGTACGGTTTGCGGACTGCTTCACGAATAAATTCGCTCGAGCCGATTGCGATCAATCCAAAAATAAAAAGCAGAATAGCATATCCCAGCGAAAGCAACCCTTTGCCTCTTAATGATCCAAGATAAAAGAAAAAGAATACTATTGCAGTTGCTGCAAAAACTAATCCCATTAAAATATTTAATGATGCAGCCCCTTCAAGTGCGGCTTTGCTGCTTTCCGGAAGATAGATAAACCATAAAATCCCACCGAGTAATGTAAATGCAGCACCGAACATTGCCCACTTGGCAATTCGCCTTTCAATTCTTCTCAGAAATTCTACATCCTTTACCGTAATTGATGCATGAAGGAAAAAGTAGAGTCCGGCAAGTAAAATTGATCCGCCTGTCCGCAATAAAATCTCCAGGATTCAACATGAATGAAGTTATACCGGTTATTAAAACCAAACTTATCCAGGCGGAAACTCCATATATCCACCCAATGATAGTATGAGTTTTTGGATCGAGTCTTCCCCAGTAATAATAAAAAATGAATGCCGCAATAATTTCAATTATAAAGAACACCCACTCCATCGCCCAGCCGAACACAAAAATATGGATTAGTGCCTCTGTTGCAAGTGGAGATGCGAGACTTATCGTCCACCAAATTCCAACTCCAGTTATTGCTCCAAACACAACAGTCAGCCAAATGAAAAATTTCAAATGCTTATGCAAATATTCGAGTCTGTTCTCTCGAAGATTTCGGTAAGCTCTGCCTGTTTCATAGGCGAGAATTATTCCCCCTCCCACTGCATACATCGCCACATAAACATGTATTGTTGCGATTATCGCAATCAGCATTGGGGCAGTGATTACATCAACATACCACCACGGATAGTGCATTTTTCCTCCTTAATAGATTTTTATAATCATTCTAAACAAACTTAAGTTAATTATTACAAAAATTCTTAGTGAATTTGTTGAATGAATTTCTTAAAATATGATTGAGGGATGTATAGAAATTGATAAAAATTATCCTTACACGGTGATTTCAGATATATTTTTGTTCTTAAAACAAATTGGAGGATTAAATGCCGCATCGAAGATTCATGACTCTTGAACGCCACATTATTGAAAGTGAAAGAAGATACCCGCAGGCAACTGGCGAGCTTTCCGCTTTGCTGTCGGACCTTGCACTAGCTGCAAAAATAGTTTCACTCGAAGTAAACAAAGCTGGTTTAGTTGATATTTTAGGTTTCACTGGTGATACAAATATTCACGGTGAACAGGTTAAAAAGCTTGACATCTTTGCACATGAAATTTTTATTCGTGCGATGGACCATGGCGGGCATCTCTGCGTTATGGCTTCTGAAGAAGAAGAACAGTTGATACATATTCCTGCCTACAAGAGAATCGGAAAGTACGTTCTATTATTTGATCCACTCGATGGATCTTCAAATATTGACGTAAATGTTTCAATAGGTACTATTTTTTCAATCTACAGACGGAAATCTGCAGGAGATGGTGCAGGGCGACTCGAGGATTGTCTACAAAAAGGTTCGGAACAAGTTGCCGCTGGATACATCGTATATGGTTCAAGTACGATTTTAGTTTACACTACTGGAAATGGAGTTTACGGTTTTACTCTAGATCCTTCAGTGGGCGAATTTTTACTATCTCATGATAATATTAGAATTCCTACAAAGGGAAAAATATATTCAATCAATGAAGGAAATTATCTTTATTGGGAAGATGGACTGAAAAAATACATTAAATACTTGCAGTTGCACGACAAAGAAACTGCAAGACCTTATACTGGAAGATACATCGGTTCGCTGGTTGCCGATTTTCATCGTAACTTGATTTATGGCGGAATATTTATGTATCCAAAAGATAATCGAAATCCAAACGGAAAACTGCGATTGATGTACGAATGCAATCCACTTGCATTCATTGTTGAACAAGCCGGAGGGAAAGCATCTGATGGCCATACCCGAATACTCGATATCCAGCCGAAAGAATTACATCAGCGAGTACCTCTTTTCATAGGTAGTTTACACGATATGAGAATTGCAGAGGAATTTGTTCAAGGGCAGAGAGACTTAGAGAGTAAATAATCGAATAAAATGATAGGGGTATAAAAACGAGTCATGTTAGGTAACGAAACTCATCCTCCAGCTGAGG
>CAZNDS010000344.1:0-2824 GCA_964571865.1 uncultured Ignavibacteriaceae bacterium
TTGATTTTCCTATTAACTCATCGTTTGTTTATCAAATGTCATCTTATCTTCATTTTGTCCCTTCGGTTGTAGATTTGTATTGGTTGGAATTAGAGGTTTTTGATAAGGAAAAAGTTAAACACTTTATACGCGCACTTTTAGGAAAGATGGAGCACACTGCTAGTTATAATTTTGATTATGTATTTTTCGATTGTCCACCAAACTTTACAGCGCTCTCTTATTCAGTTTTGAGTTGCTCAAGTTTAATTTTAATACCAGTAAATCCAGACGTTTTTGCTTCTAGAGGTATTGGTCTAATGGTTGATGGTCTGCGATATCGAATTGAACCTTGGCCAAATCCTAAATTAGCGGTGTTTATGAATAAAGCAAAAGAAAGAGTTGGGCAGATGACAAAAGAAACTCTTGGATATTTACGCGAAGCAAATTTTGCTTGTGATTCTATTAAAAGAAGCGGCGTTAATATTGAAGGTTGGGACAGCTTTATACCTGACAGAGTTAGTATTAAACGGGCTATTCCTGGACAATATTTCCCAGATGAATTTGAAAATTATTTTGCAAATCTTTGGAACAACGTTGAAAACATTTTAAGGTAATTATGAAATCATATGAAAAATTAGTTTCGAAAATTGAGAAGATAGAAAAGCTTCTCTCAGAACTTAAACAAGCGATTAAAGAAGCTGATCTAGAAAAAGATGAAACTAAAGAACAACCCAAAAAAGAAAAAGCAAAATATGATTTTGTTTCACTCCGCTCAGATTTTGACAATCTTTATAACGATTTCTTAGAAAGGAATTCAGTTATAGTTAATGAGTTTGTTGATGGCAAAGATACCTTATATCTGAAAGAATTCTGCAAAGCCAATAACATAAGTTTAGATTCAAAAAATGTTTCTAAAGAAAAAATTGCTACTGAAATTGTAAAATGGTTTACGCAACGAAAAGCAATTTCAAAAAGATTATAAAAGTAAACCTAACCCGTGCCTCAAGCCGAAAGCATTTTCGCATTTGGCTTTTGTGCAGTTTAAAAAGTAGTCGTTCCGTGTAATCTTTCTTGTTATAGGTTATACTGCTAAAAAAGTTTGTTCTAATTGTTAATTGTAAATTGTTAATTAATTATTGTTGCTCTGGGCTGCGCCTTAGCCACAACGCCGTTAGGCTGTAAGTATTTTTATGACAATTGAGAATATCAGAGATATTGATGAAGAATTATTTGAAGTTATGAAAGAAAATTTTCATAACTCACTTCCTACTTTTTCAAAAGTGGGTTTTACGAATGTTGGAAGAGCCTTCACAATGTTTGTTACAAAAACAGAATTCATAAAGAATGCAATTTTTGATCTTTGTGAAAATGACGATCCATATAGTGCAAATATTTTATTTCGTTCTTTAATTGAGCATAACCTCAAATTTATGTTCATTTTTACTAGGCATACAAAAGAACAAAATGATGATGTCGGAATTGAGTATTACCAATTTTGTGATTTACTGGAATCAATAACAATTGGTAGGTCTTGTTTGGATAGTTGGCAAATCCTCACTCCTGAAAATGAAGATAAACTTTACGAAGCAATTCTTGAGAAAAAGCCGGACTTAATTAAATACTCCAAAAAGGAAATTATTCAGAAAGCCAAGCAATTCAATTATAGGAACATTGTTTCATTTATAAAAAACTCAATTGAAGGTTCTAATTTGGAATATGGTTGGCTTGATAAAGTTATTCCCAATTACGGAGATTTATCTTCATATGTCCACGGGGGACCGTTAGCTGATAAATATCTCTTATATTTTAATAATACTAAAGAAAGAGAAAAGAAATTGATAAATATCTGTAGTCTTACTTTTCTCACTGCAAATATTTTAAAGCAATTCCATTACTTACTATTATCTCAATTAAATAAAGAGCAATATTCTGATTCATTAGGAAAAATTGATGCAATAATAGAAAAGTTCAATAAAACAGTCTAACCAGCTTTTCCGCCCGACCCCCTTTTCATTGCGGTATTTGTTGTTTAAAAAGTTTGGTTGCAAAGTTTAGTAAGTGATAGAAGTTGTTTTACAAAATAAATTAGTTAAAAAATATTGGCAGTTGTTTTTTATTCGGCATCGTTGTTCGGGGCGGACGGGTGAAAAGCGACGCCGTTAGCTGTAATAAAAACTATTTGAAAAGTTCAGAATGTGAGCCTGTTCTTTCTAAAATGAGTGTATCATCAGTGAGACGGTAAATTAATATCCAATCTGGTTCAATGTGGCAATCACGATGATTTTTCCATTTGCCAATTAATGGATGGTCTTTGAATTTAGGTTCTAACTTTTGTTTAATGAGCAAAGAGTCGATGATGTATTCTAATTTTGAGATGTCTTTATTTTGACTCAAAACTTTTTTGAAATCTTTCTTGAATTGTGAAGTATAGATTAAATTCAATTACTCAGTTCTTTGAAAAGTTGTTTTTTGTCTGAAACATTGTGAAGTTCATATCCAGCTTCCGATTTTAACAAAGTTTCTTCAGTCAATTCATTTGGAATTTTTATTTCAAAAGGAATTCCTTTATTGAGAGAAACTTGTGTTAAAAAAATAGATATTGCTTCAGACATTGAGAGATTCAATTTGCTTAGAATTTTTTGAGCCTTTTGCTTAACGCTCGGGTCAATTCTTGCTTGTATTGTTGATGATTTATTCATTTTGTTCTCACATTGTTTGTATTGACAAATGCAATACAAATATAGAATTTATCTAATATTAAAGCAATAAATATTTTCTAAAAATTACAGCTAACGAGACTGTCGAAAAAGTATAAATCTGTATAATTATCCGTCAGCTGACGGAC
>CAZNDS010000345.1:0-2823 GCA_964571865.1 uncultured Ignavibacteriaceae bacterium
TGCCCATCAAATTCTAACGTGCAGAAATACACTCCAGAAGAAAAAATATTTCTATCCATCGAAAAGACAAAGTGATGTTGACCTTTTTTCAGAAATCCTTCCTTGATCACGATTTTCGTCTGACCGAGGACATCGGAAACATGAAGACGAGTATTGCCGTCATATGGGAGTTTGATGTTAACTGTAGTAACTTCGTTAAATGGATTTGGGTAATTTTGCGACAGCTCAGGTTTTGTCAAATTTAAATCTGATGGAATAAATATTTCCAAACTCTCGGCATAATTTTGAAGGGATGAACATAGCTCAGAATCATTTGCCCAATTGAATCCGAAACCGTCTTTAAAATCCAAGCTTGGATGAGAATACTGCCAGATCATACCTTCACTGTTCATCGATTTTTTTATTACATCAAGCCATTTATTAATGAGTACAATGTTTTTTGATTTCGATCCGAATTCACCAATTAAAGTTGGTTTACTACTTAGCTGAGATATTCGAATATGATCTCTCAGCCAATTAATTCCGGCTTCATCTTTAAATCCCCATGCTTCGGGATGGAGATGAACAGATGTGTAATCGAGAGTCGATATCGTACTGTTCAATTGAAAACTAATTCCATAGCTGCCATCAAATAAATCTTTTCTGCTGTTGTAGAAAAAATCGTAGGAGAGATAATAATTTGTCGAGATGTCCATCCCTTCTTCGCCAGTTCCCACTAAGTGATTAGAATCTTGTGACTTCACAAATGATGACATTTCAGCTATCCAATCATGAATTAATCTACCGCTTCTGTCTTTTGAGCGAGGTTCATTAATTAATTCCCATGAAAAAATTGTCGGGTCATTTTTATATTTTTCCGACGTAAACGAATTCGTCCGATTTATCAGGGCGATTAAAAAATCTTTATACCAAGATTTTATTGTTTCATCCCGGAAGAAGTCATCGTGTTCAAATGTCCGATTTAAAATTTTTTGTGTGTTTGCCCATTTAACATATTGAGGAATTCCCCCATAATGTTTCCAATTATTGGACAAGATTAAAATCAATTTCAATTGATACTCTTTGGCTTTCATTAAAACATAATCCAATGCACGCAAAGCATTTTCATTAAACTCACCTGGAGCGGTTGTGATCACGGCAGCATCGAGTTTGTTATCCGATTCAAAATGTGCACCAATTCTAACTACCTTCACTCTCATTCTTTTCAAAACGGCGAACACATCATCCACGATAAAATGTCTGCCATAAGCGACTTGCTTATAGAGATATGTTGCATTCGCACCAAGAAATCTGAATTGCCGTCCGCCAAATTCGAATCTGGAACTATCAACCTTCACAAAATTATTTTGGGCGAAGGTTACGTTTCCTATCGAAATAAAAATGAATAATAATAGAATTTGCTTCATCAATCGGTTAGAATGTCTCTAATTGTTTATCTTTGTACAAGCACAATATAATTTAGTAATTACATTGATTAAAAAACTTACTCATTCGCAGATTTCCGAGAAAAGACTATCCTTAGATAATTTAACTGAAGCAATAAAGTTTCCGCTTTATGTTTTATTGGATAATATCAGAAGTATGTACAATGTCGGATCGATCTTCAGAACTTCAGACGGGGTAATGATACAAAAACTAATTTTAACGGGATACACACCAACACCGGAAAAAAAAGAAGTGCTTAAAACTGCACTCGGTTCTGCAGAGAGCGTCGAGTGGGAGTATGAAAAAGATCCGTTGACTGCAATTGAAAAATTAAAAAAGAAAAATATCAATGTCGGAGCACTTGAATTAACGAATACAAGCATTAATTATACAAAAGTCACTAAAAATAATTTTCCTCTTTGCTTGGTTGTCGGAAACGAAATAACAGGAATCCAAAGTGCAATTTTAGAAAAATGTGATTTTTCCATCGAACTGCCGATGTTTGGGATAAAACACTCGTTGAACGTCGCGGTTGCCTATGGAATTGCTGTTTATGAACTGCGTAAGATATACTTTAGCTAAATCAAAATTCAAAAGTCAAAAATCAAAAGTTCAATTCAAAAATTAAAACTTTGAATTTGAATAAACGATTGATAATCCTCGGATTGGATTTTGCGATATTATTTTGATTTTTGATTTATTCTCATTATTTGGGAGTGAAAATAAATTCTGCCATTCGCTTCCTCCTGTTTTGTGCGATGCATGACCCAAATTTCACGGGATATTAATGATTTGGGTTTGAATTGTGTTGAGTTGTAGGAGTTTCGATTTAAGTTGCTTTGATTTTGGTAATAAATAATCCCTGTGTGCCTTCTGTTTTTTTCAATCTCATTTTTAGCAATTAGTAAGAGTAGTTCTTCTTCTCCTTGAGTATGTGCACAGCCGATCGTTTTGACTAGTTTATTTACTCTGCCAATTTTTCGAACAATTTGAATATCTCAAATCCGATATAGAAAACAAAGACAAACGTTCTCTATTTCGTCCCTCAGTCATCCGTCTCCGTCATCCGTCAGTTGACGGAGACGGAGGGACGGAATATTATTTTCCACCCAATTGGTGAAAAATGTTTTTTGATTAACAGATAATCCTTCCACGCCACAACAACTATATCTCGTGGCAGGTCGGATTTGAGGTTGAATACTGATTGAGCCGCTCCTATTTTTATTTTTTCTATTAAACACACACAAATATAGTGTGCATGACCCAAAACTCGACTTAAGCTGATGTTAAAAGCTTATTTTACAACAAGTTAGCTTTTCTTAAAACCATACCGCACAAAACAGGAGGGATTTAGGGTGAGTTATTGTTCTAAAAATAGAGTTGTCTATCACTGCCAAT
>CAZNDS010000346.1:0-2807 GCA_964571865.1 uncultured Ignavibacteriaceae bacterium
ATTCAAATAATTATCTTTACAAGGATGGAAAAGACAAAACTCGATGGGGTTCTATTATAAGTTATTTGCGTGGGAAAACACAAGAGGAGATAGAAAATGTTGAGAAGGATTTTTTAAAATGGTTAAAAGAATGTCTAGATGAACGAGATAAGGGTATAAAACTTTTATTACGTGAGGGAGGGTACCTTGATCAACTACGAACGAATATTGAAGTGCTCTATCAGTCAAAAATTGAGGGTCATAAACCTGAGTTTGAATTAATAAAAGAGAAAGCATCAAAAGATGCTGAATATTTTCATAAAAAGATGGAAAATATTTATCAGCAACTGCAAAACGCTATTAAGAACAAAATGGTCGCGTTATTAGCAAAGAAAGAAGATACTATTCAGATATTATTGAATAGACTATATTTTTATGCTGAGAAATGGGCGTTAGCAGAAGCGGAGATATGTCTATATGAGGAGTCTACCAGAATTGCTCAATCATTAGTTGAGTTTATTAATCAATCACGCGTAAAATTAGTTAAATTTGAGGAAAGATTGGTTCCCATTATGGAACATTTTTCAAGAAAAAAGAAAGGGTTTTTAACATTTGGAAGTGACGTTCTAAATGTTCGATTTTTTGATGAACAAAAAGACTGGGAAAAATTTTATGTGCTTGGTACAGACAACTTGAAAAGACCTATTCCAGTTAATCAGGAAAAAGAATCGGGAGAATTTATTAAACAAAACTATAATGCTGGCGAAGGGTTGTGGCATGTTATCAGTGTATATTTGGGTGAAGGTGAAAATTCACTTATACATAAACTTACTCAGTACACTGAGATAAAGTTTAGAAACGATTTCATAAATAATGAGCGCTTGATTGAGGTTATTAAACATCCACAGATGCAGGAGCGATGGGATGAAAGTGTTTCAAAATTAGTGAGAGTTGCATTACCACTTGCAAAGATCTCAAAAGCTGATAAAAAGGTAGCCTATTTAGGTATTTTTTCAAAAAAGGGTGATAAATATGAACGGCTAATTAATGAAGTAATTCAAAAGTTATCTTCACATGGTTTCGTTACAGATCAAATAGAAGTTCATGAAACTGGTAAACCCTCAGAAATTTATTTATACACAGTATGGTATGCATTTCCATTAGCATATTTGACACCTATAGTGTCGGAACAATGTCACAGCACCTATTATGAATTTTGTAGGGATTTGAGGAAAGGCCAAATTTCTGATCAAAAAAATAAAATCCCTTTACACATGGATAAACGTTGGGAGGGCAAGTTTAGTGATTTGAGGGTTTACGATGATAAAGAACGCCAACTACTCAGCGAATCTTCAGAGATATTAATTTTAGGCTCAATACTTCGAGTTGTGGATATCCAGAATAATGAGGGATTTTATGATTTCTCACTCATACGTGAAATATTCGGCAGACGAGAACGAAATCCGTTCATGGGCACTTATTATGAAGCCATAGAATTTTTAAAACAAAATACATCCCTACGTGATTTACTGATTGATGAATTAGGTAAAAGAAGAAAATCTTTGAGTGAAGAACAAATGAGAATATTTTATTGGTCATTGGCATACTTATATCAAAATAACAAACTTTATCCGCCTAACAGTGTTGAGAGATCAATATTAGAGAGACTTCATAACGAAATACAAGTAAAAGTCGGAATCGAAAAATTCAAACAGTGGGATCGGCACTTAGAAAAACAAGGAATGGATAAATGCACAGCTAATTTAGCAAATAATGTTGCATGGCTTGGTGAATTTCCTATACTAAAGGACTTAGAGTTATGGATAAAACAGTGACAAGAAGTCTTAACTATGCAAACTTGTGAATGTTGTAATATATGGCAATTAAAAGAAGGTGATTTCTATTGCAGTTTTTGTGGTGATGAGCTTTTAAAACTTGAACTACCCTCGAAAATAGAATATTACTACGTTGACCACGATAAGCCAGAAGATGGTTCTATAGATTTTGAAATAAAAAACGTTGGCAAAATCCCTGCGAAGATTTCTATTTTATTGAGCCATTGTTATCCATCGTATACTAAATTAGGGAAAATTTCAGCCGACGATGTTCAACTTCAAGTTGGGCAGACAATTGCATTTCATCTGCCATTTAATTTAGACCAAGTAAACACACGAATGGCTGAGGTGTTGCTAAAAGTAATTTGTGGAAAATGTCACAAAGATATAACCTTCCGTATTTATCCAACCCCAAAGATTGAGGTGTTAAGAAATCAATTTACTGCAATTGTAAAGCGTAACCAAGTTGCAAATATTATCTTGCCGATTTATGCGGAATTTGCGCCTGTAAGGTTAAAAAAAATTGAGATTTTTGGTAAAGGTAAAAAATTACATGAAGATAATTTAGAATACGATATTTCCATTGGAAAGATGGAAAAAACATTAAATGGTGAATTACTAAAGAGGGGAATTGGTATGCCAGTGGCAATTCCACCCAACACACATGGTGAAATATCTCTCAAACTCTACGCAGAAGGTTTGATAAATCCTTTTGCTTTCAATGCAAGTATATAACGTAAAGAACCACCTAAAATCTCTTTATTCCAAATGTATGAACAGGAAGATGGAACATGGGAAGAGAAAAATGGCTGGGTTGTTGAGATGTTTCCAGGAGAAGATGAAAGAAAAATATATTTTAAAATTAAAAATGAGAGCAATTACACCATTCATTTTAAACCGTTATCGCTACAAAAATTAATTGGCATACTGGATCTCAATATTCTAGAACCTATTGGGAAGTTTACCATCCAACCACAACAAGAACAATTAATT
>CAZNDS010000347.1:0-2804 GCA_964571865.1 uncultured Ignavibacteriaceae bacterium
CTTCAGCTTGAAGAACCGAAATGTAAATCCCGCTGGCAAGTCTGCTGCCGTCGAATGAGCTTTCATAGATCCCTTCTTCAAGGTACTCGTCTGCTAATGTTACAATAAGCTGTCCCGTTATGTCGTAAACAGAGAGTTTTACTTTAGATGCTTTCGGAAGCTCATATCGAATGTTTGTTTCAGGATTGAATGGATTGGGAAAGTTCTTTACATCATAAACCTGCGGACGACTGCCCACCGTCACGGTAACTGCATCGCTGTAATCATAACTTCCATCCAAGTCAATTTGCTTTAGTCGATAAGAATAAGTCCCATACAGTGCAGTTTTATCGACGAACGAATATTCTTTCGGAGAGTTTGAGTTTCCCGCACCTTGTACAAAACCAATTTTTTCCCAAATAGCTGAACGCTGACTACTGAAAGCTGACTTCTGCCGCTCAATCTCGAAACCGTAGTTTTGGATTTCAGTGGCAGTGGACCATTTCAAATCAATTTCATTTTTATTTACGTATAAATTTAACGATAGAAGTTCAACGGGCAAAGCTGACAATGCAAATCTGAATAAAGCATATATGGGTAAATGATCAGAAGCATAATGCAGCGCATTGGCTATATCCTGCGACACTGCAGAATTCGGCATTTTGTTTATCGAATCGTTAAAGTGATTCCCATCATTACCATAATTCACATAAGAACCATTAACGAACGAGATTCCGTCATTTAAAGTTAATGCTCTTGAATATAAAATCAGATCAAATCGATCGTCCAATCCGCCAGTAGCTCCTCCGCCAAATGATCTGGTACGCGTCGATTGCGTGTGATATTGTGCATATGCTGAGTTGTTCCATGTTCCGGATATCGAAATAGGATCGATAAAATGACCATCGTTGCCAGCATCATCCTGAAGAAGTTTTTGATAAGCGGATTCTGAACTGGAATAAATGTTAAAATCTCCAACTACAATGAAATTTTTACCGTCCGAAAGTGCGTTGGTGACTTTTCTCAAACTGTCTACTTCGCGGGCTCTTTGTGCCTCATTAGTTGAACCGGAACTCGATTTGAGATGAACGCTGTACACTCTTAATGTCTCAGCACTTGTTGAATGATAGAATTTAAACTCGCTGATATTTCTTAATTCGGTAGGAATTGCAGTATGAGAAATAAAATTTATTTTTGACGACTTGTAAAATATTCCATTATCCATATTTGGTCCGTCAATAAACGTCCCGGCTGAGTAGGACCCTGGGTAAACTTTATTCAATACATTACTGAGAAATCCATTCACACCACTTTGAGATGTAATTTCTTGAACAACTAAAATATCCGGATTAACAGCCTGCATTATCGTTCGAAAATACGGATTTCTTGTCGTTGTATCGGTGCCTGGATAATTCAACAAGTTATAAGTCATTATCTTTAAAGTGTCCTGCGCCTGTACAGAAATATTTATGGTTAATGATAGTATTAATAGTGATACTAATTTCATAAAATAGTTTTCTTTGCTTTAATCATTTTGTCATTTAAATATGTTTTCGTTAAGTAACTGCTTGAATATTCAATCGACCGGGCAATTAGCACAATTATCACTTGATATTATCGGAAGGTAATAAAATCAATTAAGGCTGACGCTAAGGTTGCTAACAGATCGTCGAAACAATATAATTATTATCCGATTAATTAAAAAGACGTAATTTTTCTAAAAATCTGTGATTGTTTCTCTTTTTGTATAAAAAAACCGACTTTTGCTTGAATGGTCAAGATAAAAAAAGTCGAGTTTTTAAAATTTAACCTGAAACTTGAAAAAGCCCAACTTTTAGAAATCCAGATCAATCAAAAAAAGTTGGGCTTTTTAAACAAATACCTTACAAACTTTAAGAACACACTTGTCCGTCCTCTGGCGGATTCGTCCGCCTATGCGGACTCAGTGCAATCCGTCAGCTGACGAGTCTGTTGCAGAACGATCAATATATAAGAAGAATACATCAAAACTGAAAAAGATGGAATCTTTCGTGTGTGATTTAGACAGAACCTGCCCGCCGAACTCTCCGTCAACTGACGGGTGGTGAGGCAGGCGGGAAAGATTCCATCTTTTCTCAAATGGGTGATTTCGCTCCCTTTTACCTGCCCAGTCATCTACCGCCTCGGCGGGTCGCGGTAGGATAGCAAAAGCTCGAGTTGTGCAACAGACTCTGACGGATTACAAACTTTCCTGAGTTCTGACATTTAGTGCGGTAGAAGTTTCCAGAATTTTATCAATTTTGCCAGTGTACTTTCCAAAAGTTCTTTAGTAGGAGAAGAAAAGGTAAATATATTTTTTGTTAACCTATCTTGTATGTGAGTTTCAGTTATATCCTAAATTAAATCACGGATTTTTTGAAGTGATAAGTTGGTTGAAAGTTCTTCTTCATTTTTGCCGCTTCCTATATGGCGAATGATTTTCGATTTGTGTCCTTGATAAACAACTACTTGTACGGCAATAGCGCCTGATTTTGTTTTTACCTTTCTTATCGATAGCATGCACAAAAATAGTCATTAGTGCGGTAAAATCGGTTCATCAAAATACTAAGTGGCTTTAATACAATAACTTACACTCTTGTTTCTTTCTTTTTTGGATGAGCGTCAGAAGTCAGGAATAATATATTGAGCAAACAACTAATCATCTTCATAATTTATTTTGGACAAATATGTACATTAACAAGTTCAATAAAATTTTAATTCGTTGTGTATTAATTCTTTGTCTAATATAATTGAAAAGAAAATAAATTTCGAGGATAGAACTTTTTAATGAAGGATAATACTGTGTA
>CAZNDS010000348.1:0-2799 GCA_964571865.1 uncultured Ignavibacteriaceae bacterium
ATTTTCACTAACATATCTTCATATTTGTAACCCGCAGTTTCAGCTGAACGCATAAATGCAACTCCTTCTGAAATATCAGGATTTGGATTTACCTCAAGTACATATGGAATGTTTTTTTGCGATATGCGCATATCGACACGAGCATAATCGCGGACTCCCATAATTCTAAACGCACTGACAGCTATCGCTTCAATTTTTTTCTTCAAATGTTTCGTTAAAGGTGCGGGGCATATTGGATATGTTTTATGATACGATTCATGCAGCGGGTCTCATTTTGCCTGATAGCTGACAATATTTTCAAGATGATCGGGCATTCCAGAAAAATCAGTTTCGCTTATCGGAAGGACTTCTAATTCCTGATCATCAAAAATCGAAACATTTATTTCTCTCCCTTCGATGTATTCTTCAATCAAAGCAGGCTGCTGGAACTCATCGAGAATATATTCGATTCTTCGTTTTAGGTCGTCATAATTTCTTACAACTGAAGCGTTTTCTATTCCGCTGCTCGCATCCTCGAAGGGCGGCTTTACGATGAGCGGATATCTCATCCCTATCTTATAATCCCTCTTTTTCTTTTTAACCTTTTTGAATTTGGGAGTGCGAATTTCATAAGAGCTTAGCAGATGTTTAGTGAGTATTTTATTTTGACATACTGAAAGTGCTAAGGGAGGTGCGCCTGTATTAAGGAATGCCAACTAATTCGAAGAGAGCCGCGATATTCATTTCTAACCGTGGTTCATCTGCGAAATGTTCAATGAAATTAAAAATTACATCCGGTTTATTCATAAGGAAGTTATGTATGAGTCTATTCAAATTATTATTAATGTTCAGAGCATAAGAATCATATCCAGCTTTTTTCAATTTATCTGATACAATATTAAACTCTTCTTCTGGAGTCAATTCAGCCGTATCAAAGAATGCTTCGAAATCAAGTTTATGCTTATTAATATCCACGACATGCTCATAAACTTGATCTTTTGGTTCATTGAATATAACTGCAACTTTTATTTTTGCATTTAATTGAAATGATTTTCTCAAAGATTAATTAATAATGACATTAACGCACTTGAAAGATAAGTTTTTGTTTTCTAAGTTGCACAAGAAAGAAAATGTTGCTTTGCGGGTGTAGCTCAGCTGGTAGAGCATTAGCTTCCCAAGCTAAGGGTCGCGGGTCCGAATCCCGTCGCCCGCTCAGTAAATAGAAAAGCCCAACTTTTGAAGTTCATATTTACAAGAAAAGTTGGACTTTTTATTTTCACAAAAAAAATCCCGTCACTGAGACGGGACTTTTTATTTCAGATTTGGATTTTATTTTAATAATCCATTCCACCCATACCGCCGGGAGGCATCGGGGGCATTGCTGATTCTTTTTTCGGTTTTTCTACAACAACGGCTTCGGTTGTGATCAACATCGATGCAACTGATGCAGCATTCTGTAATGCAGTCCGTGCGACTTTTGTCGGATCAATAACACCAGCTGCCATTAAGTTTTCATATACTTCAGTGGCTGCGTTAAATCCGAAATCGTCTTTTCCTTCTTTGACTTTTTGAACAACAACTGAGCCTTCGACTCCAGCATTTTCAACAATAAATCTAATTGGTGCTTCGAGTGATTTTTTTACTATTTCAACACCAGTCTGCTGATCTTCATTAGCAGTCTTTACATTCAGATTGTTGATTGCTCTTAAATATGCTACGCCGCCGCCAGGAATAACTCCTTCTTCAACGGCAGCGCGTGTTGCATGAAGCGCATCTTCAACTCGGGCTTTCTTATCCTTCATTTCGATCTCAGTTGCTGCACCGACTTTTAGAACTGCAACTCCGCCGGAAAGTTTTGCCTGTCTTTCCTGTAATTTTTCTTTGTCGTAGTCTGAAGTTGTTTTTTCGATCTGTACTTTTATCTCATTAATTCTTTTCTTGATCTCATCTTTCTTTCCAGCACCTTCAACGATTGTAGTATTATCCTTATCGATAACAACTTTCTTAGCTTGACCTAAATAGGAAAGCTGTGCATTTTCTAATTTGAATCCTTTTTCTTCTGAGATCACTGTACCGTTGGTTAATATTGCGATGTCTTCCAACATTGCTTTTCTTCTATCACCGAATCCAGGTGCTTTAACTGCACACACTCTTAATGTACCTCGTAATTTATTTACGACTAATGTTGCAAGCGCTTCACCTTCAAGTTCTTCGGCAATGATCAATAAGGATTTACCTGACTGGGCAATCTTCTCAAGAATTGGAAGAAGGTCTTTCATCGCAGAGATTTTCTTGTCGTGAATTAACAAATATGGATCTTCGAGGACCGCTTCCATCGAATCTGCACTAGTAACGAAGTATGGTGAAAGATATCCGCGATCGAACTGCATTCCTTCAACAACGTCTAATGTTGTCTCTGTTCCTTTTGCTTCTTCAACGGTGATAACACCATCTTTACCAACTTTATCCATTGCTTCTGCAATTATCTTACCGACTGACTCGTCGTTGTTGGCAGAAATTGTACCGACTTGTGAAATTTCTTTGCTGCTCTCGACAGTCTTGCTCATCTTTTTCAAGTTTTCGACAATACCTTCGACTGCAATGTCAATTCCTCGTTTCAAATCCATCGGATTTGCACCAGCTGTAACGTTTTTCAATCCTTCTTGATAAATCGCTTGGGCTAGAACAGTCGCAGTTGTAGTGCCATCGCCAGCAACATCACTCGTTTTTGATGCGACTTCGCGAACCATTTGAGCACCCATGTTTTCAATAGGATCTTCAAGTTCGATTTCTTTCGCTACCGTGACACCATCTTTTGTA
>CAZNDS010000349.1:0-2786 GCA_964571865.1 uncultured Ignavibacteriaceae bacterium
CAAAAATAGGAAACACATTAATTTCAGTCTGGCAACAACAGAACGGAAGTAATTACGACATCGTGTTTTCAAGAAGCACAGTCAATGGATAAGATACAATGTACAATTAAAAGTTTACGATTTGTTGGGCCGTGAAGTAGCAACACTCGTTAACGAACCAAAGCAAGCTGGCGAATATGAAGTAGAGTTTGATGCGAATAAGTATGAATTGAGTTCCGGCGTTTACTTCTATCGGCTAAATTGTGGTTCATTCATATCTGCCAAAAAGTTTGTTCTTTCCAAGTAATTCAACCGAAACCATTTGCATTTGTTGTTCGATTATACCACTCTTAATGCAGTGAAAAGATTTTTACACTTGTTTAAGTACTTCTCCCCATCATGCCTACCTTCATTCGATTGTAATTGAAAATAATTGGAATAAAAACGTAACTTGTAAATAGAAACTTCGTTTATTAATCGTGAACCGAAATGAAATCTGTAGAAATGAATTATGGACTTTATAGAACTTCAAGTTGCAGATGAACTTCACAAGCTTTACGACCTTGTCAAGCAGGATGCATATAATGTTAAGACTGTTAAAATTGTCTATAATCCTTTGAAGTATACTCTTCGAGAGCTTGAGGAAGTCCAGCATTTTATTGAAAGGCATTTTAAAAACGTTCCTATAGCTTTTGAAGAATCGGAAGAGATAAAAAACGTGTCATTCATTCTTGGGATCGAGTGATTTTGAATTTCAATAAAGACAAAATTTTTATACATTTATGAGTCGAATCTAAAAAGACGTATTTGATGAAAAAATATTTGGATTATTGCATAAAATTCAATTCAAAAATCTCGAGAACAATCTTTTTAGAGAAGACTCATTTATAAAGCAAATTGAAACAGAACTTTTTAGATAAAATAATAAATAAGCTAACGACTCAAGTCTTTGAGTTTTTTGAAATTATTGGCGGTGTTGCTGCATTTACTATCAAATTCTTCGCAAATGTATTTCGCCCTCCATTCGAAATTGCCGAAGTACGAAAACACATGGATGAACTTGGAGTGAAAACACTTGCCTTAGTCAGCGTTACTGGATTGATCATTGGATTAGTTTTAGGAATGCAGTCGCAGCCGGTTATGGCAAGATTTGGTGCAGAGATGTTTCTTCCAGGCATGATCGCACTTTCCGTCGTTCGTGAACTTGGACCTGTAATAACTGCTTTGATTTTTGCTGGACGAGTCGGTTCCGGAATTGGCGCTGAACTCGGGTCAATGCGCGTAACAGAACAAATCGATGCAATGGAAGTTTCTGCGATCGATCCATTTAAATATTTAGTAGTTACGCGAGTCCTCGCGTGCACCTTAATGCTGCCTCTTCTGACCGTGTATGTAAATTTTATTGCGATACTGGGCGGATATATTTCGGTAATTATCACTCAAAATTTAACATTTGCTTTGTATGCAGACCTTGTAATTAGAACGTTAAAATTTTCTGACATACTCCCCGGAATTGCAAAAACTTTCGCTTTTGGATTTATAGTCGGGATCGTGGGTTCTTATCTCGGATACAATGCAAAAAAGGGGACAGAGGGAGTCGGCAAAGCAAGCACGACGTCTGTTGTTATCGCTTCGCTTTTAATACTCCTAGTCGATGTAATTATGGTACGAATAACATTATTTCTTTTTCCGGAATGATAAAAGTTTCAAAATTAAATATCAGCTTTGGAGAGAATGTCATTCTCGACGATGTTGACTTCGAAGTCCCGAATGGTTCAACAGTTGTCGTACTCGGAAGAAGCGGAATTGGTAAAAGCGTTTTGTTAAAATGTCTCGTAAGATTAATTCATCCAGATTCCGGAACAATTGAGATTGATGGCAAGTCGGTTTTGGATTTGAAAGCAAAAGAACTGAACGAACTGAGAAAAGAGATTGGTTTTTTGTTTCAAAGTGCAGCATTGTATGACTCAATGAACGTTGAAGAAAATCTTGCCTTCCCATTGAAGAGACATACTGAATTAACCTCAGGTGAGATTAGTTCGCGAATAATTGAAATGCTCGAAATGGTCGGTCTAAAAGATGCACTAAACAAAATGCCATCAGAATTATCGGGCGGAATGAAAAAAAGGATTGGACTTGCAAGATCACTGATTCTTTTCCCCAAAATAATGCTGTATGACGAACCTACAACTGGATTGGACCCTGTAACTTCTAAAGAAATTACTCGATTGATTTTAGAAATGCAGGAAAGATTCAAGATGACAAGTATAGTTGTTACTCACGATATGATTTGCGCTCTAAGTGTTGCCGATCAAATCATTATGCTGGAAAATGGAAAATTTCTATTCGATGGTTCAGTAGAAGAATTAAGGAGTGCGAAGGATGTTTTCCTGCTGGACTTTTTATCGACTAAGTTGGAGAATTAAAGGAGATTAAAAAATGTTAAGATCATTCAAAGGTGCACGGCTTGGAATATTTACTTTCATTGGAACTGTACTGCTCATAATTGGAATATTTGTTATTGGCAATAAAAATCTTCTTTTCAGAGAGGCATTCGAACTTAAGGCATATTTTCAGACTGTCGAGGGTTTACGTATCGGTGCTCCCGTTCGTTTGACCGGAATTGACGTCGGTGCAGTTAAGTCAATTGAATTCATAGCAGATACAGTCAGTAAAATTCTTGTAACAATGAGAATAAATTCCGACATCCAGCAATTTATTAAAAAAGATTCGAAGGCAAGTATAGAAACCGAAGGTCTTGTAGGAAATAAAGTTCTTATAATCAGCGGAGGTTCTGCTCAAGTACC
>CAZNDS010000350.1:0-2755 GCA_964571865.1 uncultured Ignavibacteriaceae bacterium
TTGGTAAAGCCGGAAGCTTCAAGTCCTGATTGTAATTTTTGCTGTTGATCGTAATCGCCATGAACTAGATATGTTCGATTAAGTTTCTGCCTGTCGAAAGAATCGAAAAAGTCCAGTATCTCTGTTCTATCTGCATGAGCACTGAATGAGTTCATCACAACGACTTCTGCCTGCAGTTTATGCTCTTCACCGAAAATCTTGATTTTCTTTTCATGTTCGACAAGCCGTCTGCCGAGCGTATGAGGTGCGTTGTAGCCGATGATTAAAACTGTATTTCGTGGATCTTCAATACTGTTTCTTAAATGATGGAGAATTCGTCCCGTCTCAGCCATCCCCGAAGCGGAGATAATTATACATGGCTCATCACAATCATTCAATTTAATAGAATCTTCAACCGACTTGATATAATTTAACAATTTGAAAGCAAACGGGTCTTCATCATTCATGACATATTTGAGAGTCTCTTCATCGAAACATTCTTCATGCTTTCTGAAAACTTCAGTTGCATTTACTGAGAGAGGGCTGTCAACATAGATCGGCATTTTTGTAATTACGTTCCGCTTGAATAAGTTATGAAGAGCAAGAACTAATTCCTGAGTTCTTCCGACACTGAAAGCAGGAACGATAATTTTCCCCCGTCGGTTTCGTGTTCTGACAATTACAGCTTCAAGCTCTTCTTCAGTTTCTTGTGCAGGTTTGTGAAATCTTCCACCGTATGTGCTTTCAGAAATTAATACATCAGGTGTTGGAATTTTTTCCGGATCTTTAAGAATTGCCATATTCGGTCTGCCGAGATCGCCGAGAAAACAAAAATCCAATTCTTTCTGAGAATTTTTTATTTTGAAATAGCTGAAAGCCGAACCGAGAATATGACCGGCATCGTAAAAAGTTAATTCAACATTCTCTGTAATCTCGGTTGGTGTGCGGTATTTTATCGGAGAGAATAGCTCGGCAGCATTCTCGGCATCCTGCTGAGTGTACATCGGAGAGATCGGAGGTTCATTTTTCTTTGCTCTTTTTTTATTTATAAACTCAGCATCACGTTCTTGAATGTATGCACTGTCTTTCAGCATGACATTACACAGATCTGCTGTTGCGAAAGTGGAAATGATTTTTCCCTGAAAACCTTGCTTCACAATCTGGGGAATATTGCCGGAATGATCGATATGAGCGTGTGAAAGCACCAGTAGGTCTATCTCACGCGGATCGTAGAATTCAAACTTTGTATTAAGTTCAAAGCTTTCCAATCTTTTACCTTGAAATAATCCGCAGTCTAAAAGGATTTTTGTCCCATTAACCGAGAGAAGGTGCTGCGAGCCTGTAACCGTTCTGCACGCACCGATGAATTGAATCTGCATAATATCCTTAATCAATATTTTAAACTGCGGTAAGATTACAAAAAATGATTTACTTAAACAATATTATCTTGCTTCGATGCCATCACTATTGAGGCAGATTCCGGACAAATATAAATGTTATGTACAGATATTCAGTCTATTTGTGATACTGTAATATTTCGCTCCCTAAGTTAGGGATAAAAACATCATTAAATCCCATTCAACCTATGTTTGAAATAATAAACGCTTGAATCTCCAATAATAGGTTTGTTAACTGGTTAATAGTCCTGCTGAATATATTTGATATGTAATCCATATCCCAGCCGGTTATACTTAGTATCCATTGAATCAAGGGAATTAACAGGGATAAACCCACGAGCAATAGACCTATAACCATCGCGTTGAATGCGATAAAAGCAATTGCCGCTGCGATGTATTTAACTAAACTCGCTCCGATCCAAATTACAAGTGCGGCAGCAAATATTTTCATTCCCAAGATGAGCCAATCGAGAGGTGTTAAAGCGTTTACTATTTTTGCATTAGACTTAATGGCAAATTCCATTAATCTGCCCCCGGCGGTTATTGTTTTGCCTCTATCGTCAACAAATTTGATTGAAGGGTACAATCCTTCTGCACCCCAAATTATATTTGCAGCTTCTCCCGAATCATTCTTAACCAACCGCAGATGCGGATAACTTGCAAGTGCATCTTTTTTGAAAGAGATTCTAAGGAGTTTCATTCGGCGTCCGTCGAGATATCCGATAGTTTTTTCAACCCCCGGATTTTCATAAAGATATTTTATGGTAGAAAACTGCTCTTTACATACCGAAGCTATTTGCTCTTCACTCCCTTCAAGATTAATGTCAGGCTGAGTTGGGTGCGGTTCGCTTTCCGAAATGAAGCTTTCGCAGCTTTTCAGAAAAGGTGCTCCGGAGATAATTGATAATGACGCAATGAAACGTCTTCTATTTAACTTGTTTTTAAAGTATCTCATTTTTTTTGCCCTTTATATTATAAAAATCCAATGTTTCTTACTAAGAGTATAAATATTTGTTCCCTATAAAAATATTCAGTCTGTCATTCGAGTGTGCTGCAGAACTTGAGTTTTGAGATTTAATGATTACTAACTCACCCTTGGAAACGGGAGCGAAATTACCCCTTCTCTTTTTAAGCAATGCTGTCAACTTAAGAACAAAAGAAAAAGAGTTCATTAAATAGCTCTTCTTTTATTAGGTGGATATTTTAATGTCCATTTTCTTTTCCTTGGATTACTTCTTCCGCTTATGACGGGGATTTTGTATCGTTTGATCTTCTTAATAAGTTCATCATAAACAATTCATCCAATCACCATTTTCTGAGTTCAATAATCCCAAATTTGTCATTAGGTAACAATTTCTAATGACCGCCATTAGAAAAAA
>CAZNDS010000351.1:0-2748 GCA_964571865.1 uncultured Ignavibacteriaceae bacterium
CGGCACTATTCTGCCCTTGAGATTCATAGTGGTCGGAAAGTCTAAAGAAATTAATTGGAATTAGATATAAAATATTAAGAGCATCACTATAAACAATTGACTCACCTAAAGTAATGAATGTTCCTTCCAATGGTCTAACTGTCACAGAATGATTTGCCAAGTATTTATCTCTGTACATCACTCTATTTTCATTTGAAATATTTGTTGAGTATGTTCTGCTTGAGTCAATTACTCGTGAACTTAACCAACCGTGGAAATAATTGAATGAGAGCCAATCAGTTGGATAGAAATCTAGTTGAATAAAAGGAAAGGATGGAGCTTTTGATGATTGAATTAATTTTCCGCGATAGGCGCTTCCAATATTCAGGAAATCTTTCCCAACTGTTAGATGTAAATTATCAGTTTCATAGGTTATTGTAGCATTCACTTCGCTGTATTCGAATTCATTTCCTTTTCCCCCAGCAATTACAATCCCCGTAGTGTTTGAAAACTGTTTTGCTCTGTCGGCATTAGCCCCCTTCTCCCAATTATCGCTAAAGCTGAAGTTAAAGCCCCAATTTTCTCCATAACTTCCGTATACATTGATTCCGTTCCATCTGTGATATTGCATTTCATCATAACGGTTAGATACAGAAATACCAATTATTGGATTGGCAGTAAGTCTAAAATTTTGATCTTTAAAGTTGAAAAAGTGAAACCGTGGCTTCGTACTTAAAAAGCTAAACTCTTTTTTTTCTGTTATCGTTTGACTTAAATTACTACCTACTACATACTCACTACTCTCTACTTTTCTTAGGATCTTTATCTCATTCTCATACTCGCGCAAATACCAATCGAGTTCTTTTTTTTCTAAGTGTGATAATTTGTGTTTATTATCCTCAATCTCAATTAGTAGTCTAGAAATTTGAAATCGAGTCAGCGGTTTAGTGATTTCGGAATAATTAACAATATTTTTTACTTCTAATTTTTCTAAAAAAGTATAGATATCATTATGCAACGGTGTATAATTCCCTTGAGAGAAAATATTTACATTAAAAATGAGAATAAGAAGAATTTCAAATCGAATAACATTTTTGATAGCCATATATATTAGCACCTTATGATTTAAATTTCAGCCAATTCCGGCAAAATATTTTTTCATGTGTCTATAACCACTTATAATATAATATTTTATAGATACAAAGAATAATTTCAACTTTTAAAACTTATATGGTTCTGGCTCGTCCAGGTTAGGAGTATTACATGTTTATGATATAGCACTTACCATCCTGAATTAAGATCGCAAAAAAAACAATTTCAAAGTTCAAAATGATATTCCATTCACGGTAATCAGTGTTTATAATTTATATTTTCTTAATTACCTTAGCAGGAACTCCAGCTACAATTGAATTCGGAGGAACATCCTTGGTAACCACTGCACCTGCTCCCACAATGGAATTCTCACCAATAGTTACACCGCACAGAATAGTTGAGGAGGAACCAATAGAAACACCTTTCTTGATGTAAGTTTCCACTACCTTCCAATCGGCCTCTGTCTGCATAGAACCGTCAAGATTAATAGAACGAGGATATTTGTCATTAATAAAAGTAACATTGTGCCCAATAAAAACATCATCCTCAATGTGCACACCTTCACAAATAAAAGTATGGCTTGAAATTTTGCAATTCTTACCTATGTATGCATTTTTTTGAATTTCAACAAAAGTACCTATTTTGGAACCGTCATCGATTTCGCAGCCATAAAGATTAACAAAATCAAATATTTTTACATCTTTACCAAGTTTCACGTTATTAATATTTTTTTTTTCCATAAATGAACCTTCCGAAAATAAATTAGTTATAAGAAGAATATAATAAGCTATTCCAGTTCGATTAAACTTCCCTGAGATTTAATAGATTTATCCGCTGCTTCTAACATTTTTACAACTTTCAAGCCCTCATAACCACTTGTTAAAGGTTTGCGTGACTCATTTATACTGCTGATAAATTCCTTAACCCCAATAGCAAGAGCTTCGGTGTGATCAACTTTTGGAGAGAACATATCTCCAGTTCGATATTGTACTAATAAATCGTAAATACCCTCAGGCGATTGAATTTCAATTCCTGCATCGTACACTTTAATTTTTTCACTATACTCTAAATCGTCAAACATGAGCATTTTCTTTTCACCACCGATAAGAACTCTCCTAATCTTAACAGGTGATGTCCAATTCACGTGAAAGTGAGCAAAGCAGTTATTTTCAAAATAGATATTTATGTGGGCAATATTTTCATGCGAATAATAATTTGCAATTCCATGGGCAGCAATTGCTTTGACTTTTTTAGACAAAAGATAATCCATAATTGAAATATCATGCGCCGCGAGATCCCAAATTACATTTACATCAGTTTGAAAGAGTCCAAGATTAATCCTAACAGAATCAAAATATAAAACAGAACCTAAAACATCTCGATCAATTAATTCCTTAATTTTTTTCACCGCTCCAGTATAAATGAATGTATGATCGACAAATATATTCAATCTCTTACGTTCTGATATATTAATTAATTCCTCGGCTTGCTTGCTCGTTGCGGTGAAAGGTTTCTCAACCCAAATGTGTCTATTTTCCTCTAAAAACTTTTTAGCATGCTGATAATGCAATCCAACAGGAGTTGCTAAGGCAACAATATCGACTTTATATCCGTTCAATAAATCTTCCCAGGAATCCGTGAGCTTTATTTCAGGGAACTTTGAAGAAATAGCTTTTA
>CAZNDS010000352.1:0-2739 GCA_964571865.1 uncultured Ignavibacteriaceae bacterium
GAAGTGGTGAAATGAAAAATAAATTAAATAATGTAGAGACGCAACGCATTGCGTCTCTACGAAATACAATGGACAAACAAAACATTGTGGAAACGGAAATTGGAAAAGTGCCTGAGGGGTGGGAGATGAAAACTATGGGTGATATATGTTTAGTTCGCAGAGGTGCTTCCCCAAGACCTATACATGATTTTATATCAACTTCTGGGATTCCATGGGTAAAAATCGCTGATGCAACATCGCAAAATACACGTTATATTGAATGGACAGAAGAATATATTAAAGAAGAAGGCAGACAAAATACAGTAATTGTGAAACCAGGTGATTTAATTGTCTCAAATAGTGCAACGCCTGGAATCCCCAAATTCATGAAAATAAATGCAGGTATTCATGATGGTTGGTTATTAATTGAACCTTCCGACAAGATTGATAAATGTTTTCTTTACTATTTATTTATTCAAGAAAGAAATAGACTTGTAGGTATTGCTGATGGGACGGTATTCAAAAACCTTAAAACTGATATCGTTAGAGCACATAATGTGGCTATTCCTTCCATTCCTGAACAATACACCATCGCCAAAATTCTTTCAGATTTAGATGACAAAATTGAATTAAATCAACAGATGAATAAAACCCTTGAAGCCATTGGTCAGGCGATTTTTAAACATTGGTTTGTGGATTTTGAATTTCCGATTGACGCAGGGCGTCAACCCTCACCCCCAGCCCCTCTCCCAGAGGTAGAGGGGAGAAAGAATGATTTTCACGGAGGATATAAATTTTCTGGACTGGTTGAAAAGGCTCGTGAATTAAGGCAAAATCAGACATCAACAGAAGAATTTCTTTGGACCTTATTAAAAAATCGTCAATTCCTTAACTTAAAATTCAGACGACAGCATCAAATAGGTGATTATATCGCTGATTTTTATTGCAATGAAAAGAAACTTGTTATTGAATTAGATGGTGAAATTCATAATAACGAACTCCAAATTAAAAAAGATAAAAAGCGTGATGCATATCTTCAGTCACAAAATATCACTGTCTTAAGGTTTTCAAATAATGATGTTATGCAAAACATAGAAAAAGTTTTAGAAACAATTGCCTCAAAATGCCATCCTTCTCCTTCTGGGAGAAGGAACGAGGATGAGGGTGCTTTTGGTTACAAAAGCTTAGGCGGTGAAATGATTGATTCTGAATTGGGAAAGATACCGAAGGGGTGGAGGGTTGGAAGGTTGAATGATGAGTTTGACTTTATAAGAGGTGTGGAACCTGGAAGTAAACATTACAATGTAGAGAATATAGGTAAAAGGTTTATTAGAGTTGGGAATTTAACAGGGAAAAGAGATGAAGAAATTTATGTAGATATAGAAACAGAATCTTGTTGTTCAAAAAATGAGGTTTTAATTTCTTTCGATGGGACTATCGGCATAGTCAAAATAGGAATTGAAGGAATATACTCATCAGGCATAAGAAAAGTTATTTCTAAACTTGGTCTCTATAATGAATTTTTTATATATTTATTACTTAAATCAAATAATATTCAACAACAAATCCAATCTTTTACAGGTGATGAAACAACAATTAAACATGTTGGAAAACATATAGATAATTTAAAATTTGTAATACCTTATGAAAACAAAGAAGAAATATTAAGCAGATTTAATAAAACAACATTTTCTATATTTAATAAAATATTGGAAAATTTACAAGAAAATAATATTCTCTCTCAACTCCGTGATTCTCTCCTACCAAAATTAATGTCAGGGAAGATAAGGGTAGGGAATGGTAGAGACGCAATGCGTTGCGTCTCTACAGGAAAATAATTATGACCGAAAAATATAAAGACAAATACCGTGTTGAATCAACAAGATTAAGACATTGGGATTATTCGGTGGGTTCTTATTTTGTTACCATTTGCACAAGAGACAAAGAACATTATTTTGGCAATATAATTGATGGTATAATGCAATTATCAATAATTGGTGAAATAGCAAAACAGGAATTATTAAAAACAGAAAAAATGCGTGACAATGTTAAATTAGATGAATGGGTGATTATGCCAAATCATATTCATGTAATCATTGTAATTGATAATGTAGAGACGCAACGCATTGCGTCTCTACGAAACAATAAACAACAATATCAAAATAAATTCGGACCACAATCAAATAATTTGGCGTCAATTATTCGTGGATACAAAATTGGTGTTAAAAAATGGGCGACAATAAATAATGTTGGTTTCCAATGGCAAACCCGTTTTTATGACCATATTATAAGGGATGAAAATTCTTTAAATAATATCCGGGAATATATTATTAACAATCCATTAAAATGGGAATTGGATATTGAAAATAAAATCAATGATGGACAGGATATTAAAAAATATTATGAAAGGATTATATTTAAGAACGGTTTGAAAACATGATAATAATGTAGAGACGCAATGCGTTGCGTCTCTACAAGGAAATAAAAAATGCAAAAATCAATCACTGAATCTGAAGTTGAACAGGTTGCTCTGGATATACTCATAGAGTTAGGATATGAAATAATTTATGCTCCTGATATTGCACCAGACGGAATAAAACCTGAAAGACAAAGTTATTCAGATGTTGTTTTGGTTGATAGACTAAGAAATGCAATCAATAAAATTAATCCCAATATTCCACAGGATGCAAAAGAAGAAGCGATAAAGAAGGTATTGCGTGTAGAGACGCAAAATATTGTAGAGACGCAATGCATTGCGTC
>CAZNDS010000353.1:0-2734 GCA_964571865.1 uncultured Ignavibacteriaceae bacterium
AAAAGCATTTACAATTTCACCTCGTTTCAACTTCTCGTAAGAGATATCAAAAAATGATTTGTGTTCAGATAGAGTAAAGCCGTACATTAAAGCAGTGCGAAGTATCAAAAACTTATTTGAATGACTTTGAATCACTTCTTCAGCTTCAACTTTTGTTTTTGCATAAAATGTTAACGGGTTCAGAGGGGAATCTTCTTTCAAAACAGTAGGAATATTTAAATCATTGCCATCACCGTAAACCAAATCTGTAGAAGTAAAGATCAACATCGAATTAAATTCATTTGATAATTCACAGATTTTTTTTGTCGACTCGACATTTATTTTTCTGATATAGCTTTCAGACGAATCAATAGTATCGACCGGAGTTACTGCTGCAAGATGATAGACAAGATAGAATTTATATTTTTCGAATAAACTTTTTAGTGCCTTCCCGTCTGAAATATCTATCTGAATAAATTCGATATTCGCAATGGAAGGTTTATTGGTTTTAAATATTCCTACTGTTTTGAAATCTAATTTGCTATACTGATTGCAAAGATGTGCGCCCAAATAACCCGATGCACCGGTAATTAAGACTTTTTTCATAGACAAATCTTACCAAGCACTGTTGGCGCAGATGCACCAGTCACTCTTGGTATGTTTGCAGGATTTTCTGAAACAGTTTCATTCGCGAGTATGGCAAAACAAATCGCTTCCTTCGAATCGGATGACATAATTTTACTGTCGATGGTCTTCACTCTCACTCTATTTCCAAAATAATTTTGCAGACTTGTGATCAAGTATTTGTTATTTGCTCCGCCGCCGCTGACAAGCAGCTCGGTGATTTCGCATTCAGGACGCAAAAATTTTTGATAATTATAAAACACAGCGTACGATGTGAACTCCGAAAAGGTTCGGACGATGTCGACTTTCTTTAAATTAGTAAATCCATTAAGTGCTTTATCGATAAAGTCCTGATTGTAGTATTCTCTCCCGGTCGATTTTGGAGGCTCCGCATCAAGATATTTATCTAAACGAATTAACTTTTCAAATAATTTTTTATTTACTTTTCCTCTGAAGGCGGCTGCACCATCTTTATCAAATTTTCTTGTAAAAAGTTTTTTTACAAGATAATCTATCATCATATTTCCGGGACCGGTATCGAAAGCGATGATATCCTCAAGCTTACATTTTTTCTTAAGCAGGGTGATGTTTGCAATTCCGCCAATGTTCAATAACGCTCTGTTCGTTCGATTAGATCTGAAACTGATGTAATCGAAATAAGGGACTAATGGTGCGCCCTGTCCATCGAGAGCCATATCGCCGGTTCTGAAATCACCGACTGTAATTACGCCGGTCAATTTTGAAATCACCGCTGGATCGCCAATTTGGAGTGTTGCTCTCACATCATTTCCAAACATCCGTTTTAATTTGGGAAGATGGTGGATCGTTTGTCCGTGTGAACCAATCAAATCAATATCAGACACACTGAACCCGTATTCCCTGCATATGTTCTCCACAGCTTTTGCATACATCTTTCCAAGAAGAATATTCAGTTCACAGATTTGATCAACCGTGCCTCTCCCCGGCAGTGAATTTTTAAGAATAGTATCCCGCAGCTTTTGAGGATAAGGATAAGAATTGAAATAAAGTTCTTTAAACTTTGTTTTGACTCCGAAGTTTTTTATTTCAACAAGACTTGCATCAATTCCATCCAAAGAAGTGCCGGACATTAAACCGATAACAAGTTTTTTTCGTTTCTTTGATAATTTATTTAACTTCCGCATAAAATTTTAAAACCAACAATCCAATATGAAAATTCTTTTAGGTGCACACACATCAATTGCTGGCGGAGTTGATACTGCCATCGACCGAGCAGTAAAGATCAAATGCAGCACAATCCAAATATTCACCAAGAACAACAATCAATGGAGAGCCGCGCCTCTAACTGAAGAAGCGGTTCGAAATTATAAAAATAAACTCAGATTATCAAAAATTGACCCGATCATTGCACACGATTCTTATTTAATTAATCTCTGCTCAAAGGATAAGGAATTACTGAAGAAATCCAGAACAGCCTTTATCGATGAATTAAAAAGATGCGAATTATTGTCTATTTCCTGCTTGAATTTTCACCCTGGAGCGCATCTCGGACAAGGTGAAAAAGATGGAATAAAAATTATCGCAGAATCAATAAACATCGCTCATGACCAAACACCAGATTTTAAGGTAAAGTCGATGCTCGAAACAACCGCCGGACAAGGAACAAACATCGGTTATAAATTCGAGCAGATCCGTGAGATCATCGATCAAGTTGAAAACAAAAAGCGACTCGCTGTTTGTATTGATACTTGTCACGTCTTCGCGAGCGGATACGATATTCGAACAGAAAAAACTTACGCGAAGACTTTTGATGAATTTCGAACTATCATTGGATTCAAATATTTAAAAGCATTTCACGTGAACGACTCGAAGAAAGAGCTTGGCTCACGTGTAGATAGACATGAACATATCGGAAAAGGATTTATTGGATTGAATGGATTCAGACTTTTAATGAATGACAAACGATTTAAGAATATTCCAAAAATTCTGGAGACGCCCAAAGGTCCTGAGATGCTTGAAGATGTGATGAATATGAAAGTGCTAAAGCAGTTAGTAAAAGTTGAAAGTCGTTAATAAACTTCTTCATGCGTACCGATGTCAATTAAACCCAGATTTGTCATTAGAAAATGAGTGAGTTTTAGCAGTTTATTAC
>CAZNDS010000354.1:0-2732 GCA_964571865.1 uncultured Ignavibacteriaceae bacterium
CCAAAAGAATAAAACCACATATTTTCCTTTGAAATCCGAAAGTTAAAATTTTCGTTAATAGTCCCATTCGGCATAACCGCAGGGGCAGTAAATTCGGGTGATTTATGTGCAACTAGTACACTCATTTGTAAATTCCTTTCATCTATTTTCTTTTTTAAATAATTGGGTTCTAATCATTTAATAATAATTGCCATATTCAGTTTTGGATTCTGAATAAGATGCACGAATCAAAACAAATATAATTTATTAGAGTTCCCAGCTCGCCTAAATTTAGACTTTGGGCAATCGCTCTACGAAAGAGCTGTTACTCAAAACAGCGAAGGAATCAGCATCTCTCAAGTCCTTGAGTGTTTGACAATTCATGTAGCTCATACAACTTCGTAATCCGTCTGAAATACTGTCAATAACATTTTTAACCGCTCCTTTATACGGTACCATCGTTTCTTCACCTTCGATAAAAACATTCTTAAGCTTAACACCAAAACTAGCACTGCCGCGATATTTTTTCCAAAGCTGACCGCCATACTTGATAACTTCGCCGGGAGTTTCTTTTGTACCAGCTATCATTCTACCGAGCATTACAGCATCCGCACCAAGACAAATTGCTTTAGCAATGTCTCCCGCACTTTTAATGCCGCCATCAGCGATTATTTTAATATTAATATTATTTTTTCCCCTATGAAAAAAAACATTAAGTATAGAAGAAACCTGACCAATGCCTATGCCAGATTGGATTGAAGTTGTACAAACACTGCCATTGCCAATTCCGACACGGATTGCATCAGCCCCGGAGTCTACAAGCCTCTGTAGCATTGCTCCGTGGGCTATATTACCAACAATTACTTTTACTCTATATTTTTTCTTTATTTCCTCAGTTTTCTGTAGTACAAAGGTATTGCTCGCATTTGCAGTATCAATACAGATGATATAATTCTTCTCAGCCAATTTCTCTATAATTGATTCAGGAGTATCGAGCCCAATTGACACGGCACGTATTCCTTTGTTCTCATCTCCATTATTAATCAAAGAGTCAAGTGAAGAATCAAACCTATTTAAAATACCAATCGCACCAAGATTTGTAAGTTCATTACACATTTCAATCCCGGTGACGGTGTCCATCGGACTTGAAAAAACTGGAACTGTCAACTTGTGGCCCAAAAACTCGGTTCCAATCTTTATGTCTGACCTTGACTTAAGTTCTGATACTCTAGTCGGAATTAGACTAATATCATCATAAGTCAAAGAGTAATTGTAATTATTTAATTCTTCTTTCGAATAGATTTTCATTCGTTCTCCTAGTGAAAGGTTTTTTCTTAAAACATGTTATCAAATTTTCACAAAAAAAACCCTGACCATTCTTGCTTTCGAAAGAGCAAATAAGTCAGGGTTTGAATAAAACCTGAAGTATTAATTAGAATTCCATTAACACTTCTTGGATTTTGTGTTATTTCATCCCAATTACCGGGACTTGTTTTCCAGTAACATTTAACGATTTAGCAACTGAAAAGCTTGATTTCGTTCCCGTTGCTTTGTTTCCTACAAATGTTAACGTCCAAGTACCCAGGTATTTGTAGTAACCCGTTCCGGGGATTTGGCACTCGAATTCCTGATCTTTAAGAACAAGTGTATTCCCAGCATTGTAGGTTACCTGTTCTCCTCTTGGATTTCTAATTCTTACACTTACCATCACAACATCATCGGTGATACAAAAAGCATAGAATGCTAAGCCTTCTGAACCACCTACGAGCGTAACAGGTTGAGCGGTAAGATTAAAGTTTGGCGGGTAATCTGTCGGACCGGGATCGACAGGGTTACTATCCTCTTTTTTACAACCTGAACTTGTCAACGTAAAAAATAAGGTCGCAACGAATAAAAGGTACATTAATTTTTTCATGAAATTACTCCTTTCGTTAATATTTCCAAACAAAAATAGTACATACATTAGATAATATCAATTAATAAATGCCCAAAGTATACTTCAACGTGTTCATTCAAATATTTGATTTCTCATCATTTTATTAATATCCCAAGGAGCTTTTTCTCCGCCGAGATATTTATGGAACCAATCAAGATGAGCATTGTAGTACAGCGGCATTGATTTTACGAAACTTGGCCAGTGACCATCGTTTTTAAATACAATTAATCTTGAATCAACTCCCATTTTCTGAAGATCAGTAAAATATTCTACACTCTGAGTATATGGTACACGATAATCAAGCTTCCCGGTAATCACAAGTGTTGGTGTGCTGAAATTCAAAACATAGTTGGATGGTGAAAACTTCTCATAAAGCTCAGAAGCTTCCCATGGTGCGCCGCCGAGATCCCACTCCGGGAACCAGAGTTCTTCTGTCGAACTGTACATAGAACGCAAATCATAAACGCCCATCATTGAAACTAAACACTTAAACCTTTTTGTCTTGGCTTGAAACCAGTTCATCATGTAACCACCGTATGACCAGCCCATTGCACCAATTCTATACTTATCTACAAAGGGTAATTTTTCAACATCATCTATCACTGCCATCAAATCTTCATAAACTTTTCCTCCCCAGTCTTTTGAGATTTCTGAAGTAAATTTTTGTCCGTAGCCAGTTGAACCACGTGGATTTGGAAATACTACGACATATCCTTTCCCAGGATAGACTTGCCAATCACCTCTAAATGCATCCATCCATTGTGATTGAGGACCACCATGAACATTTAATACCACAGGATATTTTTTCAATGGATCA
>CAZNDS010000355.1:0-2731 GCA_964571865.1 uncultured Ignavibacteriaceae bacterium
GCCAAATAAAATAATCAGAAATAGAAAGGTTTTTATCATAATTAAAAGCATGAACACTACCCCCAGATGGGGGTAGTGTGTAATTAAATATTATAGTTCCCTAATTGATGTTGTTATTTTTACATCGCCCCAGCGCCTAACCAAAAAACCATTTCTAATTTCATCGGTTGGGCCAGGGTTAGCTTGAGAGGCAAAAAAATGATCCCGAAGTAATTCAGTTTGTACCAGCATTGGTGAAGCACGTTCAGATCTTTTAGGCAATGTTATCTCATATAAAGCACCATTTAAAATCGCCCTATATTTGACGGTTCCAGATATGATCTTTTTGCTTGCATCCCAGTCATAATCGTATATGTGCATATAATCTTGTGCCATCGATTCTCTCCAGTTTTGATTAAAAACAGTATTAATCGACATCCATGCACTTGATTTGCCATCTCGTGCGGCTTTCGTTTTCCATTTTGGGTATTTAAATAAAACTCTAAGTGCCCATTGACCAGTGGTTTCATTTACTGACTCACCTCTTATTATAGTTATTTCCGGGTCACCTTCAAAAAGTCCACCACAGGAGTTGCGACACCAAAATTCTAATATTTTCACCTCATAAATCGGGTTACCTGTATTTTTTTGGAATGAATGTCCAATTGGATTAAGGTAAATATTGTTGTCTTCATTGAAATTAGGCAATATCAATACAACTGGGTGATACTCGGCATATTCATCATTAACCATCACTTCTTGAAATTCGTTTTGCGGATTGCTTGGGTCAAAAATAAATCCAATTCCATTTTCATTATTATCAATGGGATGACCGGCAATGGCTAAAGGCTGACTATTACCCGAATAGTCATCGAATGAATATGGTACATAAAGGTAACAGTTATTAATAATAAGGTAATCTAACAGAGACTCATTATCAAAACCACTTTTTTTTGTTTTAAAACCATAAAGAGCCTTTTTTAATGAGGGAAAACTTAAGTACTCACTGTTTTTGTTTTTTTTACTTCCATACTCAAATAGTTCTTTAAAAGTGATTGTGTTAATCTCATTTTCTAAACCTGGGGACAATTGAGCGAGCTCGGATAATACCTGTGGGGTATTGGCAATAGAGGCAATCAGCCTTGCGGCATCAGAAAGATTTTGCTTTAGAATTTTTTGTTCTAATGTAAGAGGCAGAGTCTCATCTAGAGAGAATTCAGTTTTTTCATTGCAACCTTGAACTAAAAAGGCTGCAATTACGAAAACAAACGACTTAAGATAAAACAAATAATCTTTTTCATAATTACTTTTTTTTGGTTAATAAAATTGGGAATCGTGAAAAAACGCAAATAGTTTGCTGTAGATCAATATAATTTACCTATTTACTAAAGATTAGTTATTTTAAAATTATTGGGAAATGCTGGTTGCTTATGATTTGGACAAGCGATCTTTTTTTGGCCTCTTCATAAAACTTTGAAAGTATTAACAAAGAGTTCCTGCTCGCAATTTAACAATTTTTGCCTGCTATTTAAGTTGCCGCTCCAATTAACTTATACACGATAAAGTTTGATTGGGAGTGCCAAGGCTTAAAAAAATAATGTAAGTCTTATTAAGGAGAGTAAAAAAATTTAGGAATTCTTACTTTTTAAGATTAGTATGGCAAAACTATTTAATGCCTGAACGATATCAATACGTCAAAGAATAAATCGTAATCAACTGAAAGTTAATTTATTATTATAGACTCCTTTTAAGTAAATATACAAAAGAATCATTATACAAGTCAAGAATTATTTTTTTTAATAAAATTTATTTTTATAACTTTATCATTGGTATAATAAATACCCCTTCTACTTTACAAGCAAAGAATGAATTAGATAACTATTTCTTCACCCTCAAATGCTCCGGCACAAACACGTCTTCCGAAAGGATGAACTCATACCCCGGCGTGGTAACACGTATTTCGGCCCTTTGGTTGTAACTGCGGCCCAGGGGGTTGTCGCTGCCGTTTGCGTTGGAATTGATGGCCACCGGCTCGGTTTTTCCTTTACCGCGAACGGTGAATCTTGCCGGGTCAATGCCCCTTTGCACTATATAATCATACACGGCACGTGCCCGCTTTTCTGATAAGGCCTGGTTCACCTCCACGCTACCCACCGCACAGGTGTGCCCTGTAATTCCCAGTTCAATCTCAGGGTAAAGAGTCATATAGTAAATGGCCTTTTCCAGTTCATAGGCAGCATAACGACTAATTGTGGATTTATTAAAATCGAAAAACACGCTGTTAATGGTTACACATCTGTCAAACGGCGGGCTTGCAGCGGGGAAATGTATTTCTGATTCCTTCAGCAAAAATTCATGAGGTACATAGTGGTATTGCTGCCTCCCGTTTTCGTCCATCACCGAGAGAACAAACATGCCTGTTTCCAGCGTGTCTACGAGTCTGGTGTGATATTTTCCTCTCATATCGGTGAATTCCACCAGGCTGAGCACCTGTATGGGTTTTTCCACTGGCAGGGGATTAAATTCCACGTAATACAAATCACTTCCGCCAAAACCGGTCTCATCAAATCTTGCCAGGTACCCCTCGGCACCGTTGTTTATGGGTACAAGAAGCAGCTCGTCGTCGGTGGTGTTCAGCGGCCAGCCAATATTTACAGGTTTGGAATAACGGCCATCGGCGCCGATTTCACTGTAATAAATATCGAACTCACCCATGTTGTAGTGCCCGAAGGAGCTGAAATACAGCCTTTCA
>CAZNDS010000356.1:0-2704 GCA_964571865.1 uncultured Ignavibacteriaceae bacterium
AGCCGGACCATTTAATGCATTTTTCGGTATATAATAATCAATAGCCTCTCTAATAAAATATGCTTTTATTTCCTCTTCCTGTTCTTTATCTCTAGCAATTAAAATAATAAATATTTCTTCTTTGCCCTTTAATATTTTTAATATCTCATTCTGCAGCTTTCTGCTTTTCTCGGAGTGATAATGCGTAAATCTTCCTTCAGGTCTAAACAATATATTTATCTTATAATTTTTAATGAAATCAAAATCGTTTTTATTATAATTCTCGGTATTCCATAAATATAACTCTTCCTTTAGGCCTGGATAATGAGTTACTTTTTTTCTATGTGGGCCCCATTCACTTTTAGGTATAGCTGATGGCGTTAATAAATTGGTAACAAACTTGTTAAATATCTTTGATGAATACTCGTAATCATCTAAGGATATTACTGGAATATTTTTTAAGTATGCAGCTAATGCCTGAGAACGAGAGCCATGAGAAATAGCTAAATCTGGTTTAATTTTCAATTGGGATAAATAATTTAATAGCATTAGACTTCTAGCGATAATGCCGTATAGCTTGCCAAATTTTGATTTGAAAACAATATTTTGACTTATATTCTGGTATTGAATTCCTAGATATTCACATAATTGAATCGTGGATGAAAAATTCCTTGCGGTAATTATTATTTTATAATTTTCTGATTGAAATTTTGAAATTAATTCTTTTAGAATCCATACATGAGGTGCATTCTCAAAATCGAACCAAATGATTTTATTCAAAAAAGGTATTCCTCCATTTTTCCATTGATAACAAGAGATATAAAAACCTTTGATGGTCAAATTTCTTTTTACGATGCTCTTCCAGTAAATCTAATACTGTGCCTTTATTCAAGTATTGATTAGTAACTGAATTACTGCTGTTAATGTAATCGTATAACTCATTACCTAAGGAAGACGAAAGCCATTTTTCAACTGGATTGTTAAAACCTATCTTACGTTGATGCACTATCTGTTTCGGAAGGTATTTCTCACATACTTTTTTATGTATGTATTTAAGTGAACCGTTTTTTATTTTCAAATTACCAGGAATACTTAATGCTGTCTTTACTAATTCCACATCTAGAAACGGGACTCTTGCCTCTATACTTGCAGCCATTGTCATTTTATCTTCACTTAAAAGCAAATTCTCGGAAAGTGATGAGAACATATCATAGAAGAGATACTTTTCGATATCATTACCTTTTATATATTTGCCAACAATATTATCGACCACCTCAGAAATTATTTCATCCGTAATTAGACTATAAAAATTTTTATTGAATAATATTTCGCGTTGACTATCGGAAATTATACTCGCAACACTTGCAGCCCGGCTGTTAAAATCTCTTTTCTTAAGAAATTCATATAATCTTAATAATTGATTTCTCCGGTTCAAGTTAAATGGTAAATTTGAAAACGTTTTGAATATATATGGTGAAAAAAAGCTAACTCTTTCTCCATAATATATTCCTAAATATCTATCATAGCCGGCAAAAGGTTCATCAGCGCCTTGTCCGTTCAATAATACTTTTACTATCCCCTTTGCCATATTTGCAACAAAATAATATGCAACAGCAGATTCGTTTCCTACGGGTTCCTCTAAATGCCAAATATATTCATCCATAAATCCTGAATAATCAGACGAGCTAATCACCGAATTATAAAATTTAGCACCGAACAATTCCGCTGTATTCTTAGCCCTCAAAAATTCATCATCTTTTTTATTGCCTCCCTCGAAACTAACTGTAAAGGTGTGAACTTCTTTATTCTGGTATTTAGTCATTAACGACAATAATACACCTGAATCAACACCGCCGCTCAAAGATAATCCAACCGGTACATCAGCCATCATTTGTCTTTCAACCGCATTTTCTAGCTGACTTCTCAGCAAGTCTATCCATTCCTGTTCAGTTCTTTTTCTATTAATTACTATCTGTTTATTCCAATACCTTTTCAACTCAACTTTATTATTTACGCCTACACTTAAGCAATACGATGCCGGAAGTTTTTTTATTCCTTCAAATAACGTTAACGGAGCCGGAGTGTGCCTGAAAGTTAGGCAATAATAAAGTGCTTTTTCATTTATCGGGTATGAGGTTTTTGAGTAGTGAATAATAGATTTTATTTCAGAAGCAAAAATTAGTTTTTCATTATCAACCAAATAATAAAGGGGTTTAACGCCGAAATGATCTCGAGCTAAAAATATTTTTTGGGTTTTCGAATCCCAAATTGCAAAAGCAAAAATCCCATTAAATTTATTCGGACAATCCTCACCAAACTCTTCATAAGCATGTATGATAACTTCTGTGTCACTCTTGGTCTTGAAAATATGACCTTTTTGTAGCAGATAGCTTTTTATTTCTTTATAGTTATAAATCTCTCCATTAAATACAATCCAAATTGTTCCATCTTCATTGCACATTGGCTGGTCACCGGTTTGCAAGTCCAAAATTGATAATCTTCTATGCCCAAGTGCAACACCGTTATTATCATCGAAATAGAATCCTTTATCATCCGGGCCGCGATGTTCCAAAAGATTTGTAGCAGCTTTAAATAAATCTTTGTCTATTGGACTTTTTGGTATAATATTTAGGACACCAAATATTCCACACATTATAAAGATGCTACCTTATTCATTGTAATAATATCAATTTCCCCTATTTTTCTTCGTTGATATAAATATTCA
>CAZNDS010000357.1:0-2703 GCA_964571865.1 uncultured Ignavibacteriaceae bacterium
GTCATCAAAAGCAAAATACAGGTTGGATAATTCGTAATAAGCAGCATCACTTTTGGGATGTATCTTGATACACTTATGAAATAAAGCAGCAGATTTATGCAAATCGCCGGATATTTTAGCACGATGTGCTTCAAGAAATGCGTATTCATATTCCAGCATTTGCTTGCTGCCAATAGAAATTTCTTTACCACCAGTGGCTGCCGTCCTGGAAACACTGCAGCCAGACGTGAACATAATGAAAAGAACAAAAATCAAAATTTGATTTCTCATTTTTAAAAACTCTCTTTTATTTAGTACCTGTATGACCAAAACCACCTTTTCCTCTATGGCTTTCTTTCAGATCATTTTTTTCTACCCAGTCAATGGTTTCGTGTTTGGATATGACCATCTGGCAAATTCTTTCGCCATCAACAATCTCAACACTTTCACTTGAGAGATTAATTAAAATAACCCCTATTTCTCCTCTGTAATCACTGTCAATCGTACCAGGTGTGTTTAAAACTGTGATACCACTTTTCGCGGCTAAGCCACTCCTTGGCCTAATCTGTGCCTCGAAACCAACAGGTAATTCAACAAACAATCCTGTAGGGATAACAGTCCTTTCCAGTGGTGCTAAAACAACTGGATAATCAATATTGGCACGCAGATCCATTCCGGCAGAGTGAGGAGTTGCGTATTGTGGCAGTGAATGCCTAGATTTATTCACAATGCGTACTTTCATTTCGTAAATTTCATCGGTTCTATAATCCTTTTCAGCCTTACTTTTTCCAGCCAAAAAACAATCAAAACAAAGATTGTTAATAGCCCAAAACGTATAATGTAATCAAAAAATATGTTCTCTGGACTTAAAAGGCTTTTAGCAAATACAATGAAGAACGATAGTATAAGCACAAGAAGTATTCTTGCGATTTTAAAATCTGCAGGTAAAAATTTTCTTGAAAAATAGAAACTTATAAGTACCATGGAGAAATTACAAACAATATGCGCCCAGGCTGAGGCAAAATAACCATAAACGGGAATAAAGAAGTAATTTATTGCGATAGTAATAACAACTCCGGTAAGTGTAATATAAGCACCGCTCCGTGTTTTGTCATGGAATTTATACCAGAAAGAAAGGTTAAAAAAAACGCCTAATAGAAGGTTTGAAAACAAAATAACGGGCACAATCCCAAGTCCTTCCCGAAATTCGGCTCCAATAAAATACTGAAATACGTCAAGGAATAAAACTATTCCGGTAAAAACAAAAAGTCCGCTGTAAATAAAATACCGATTTACAACAGAATAAGTGGATAGAAACCCCTCCTTGTCTTCTTTGTGCTGCTGAAAGAAAAATGGTTCGGCAGCATAGCGGTACATCTGAACAAAAAGAGTCATAAATACGGCAATCTTAATATTTGCACCATAAATCCCTAATTGTTCCAGGGGGCCAAACTCTGCAGCGAGCCGGTATTTTAAAATTACCCTGTCAATAGTTTCATTGATGATTCCGCCAAGCCCGGCAATCAGAAGGGGAAGAGAGTAAGCCATCATTCTTTTGAACAGGCTCAGGCTGAATTGGATTTGGTTGCTGACTATGGCAGGTAAAAACAACAGAAGGTTAAAACAGCTGGCAATAAGGTTACTCAGAAATATATATCCAATACCAAATTCTGGAGGAAAAATTCCAGACAAAAGATTTCCGGGAAATCTTTCTTCCAAAAAAGGGACTAGAAGTAAAAAAAACAGGTTTAAAGCAATATTAATGCTTATATTAATTGTCTTGAATACAGCAAACCTTACAGACTTACCCTGAAATCGCAGCCTGGAATAAGGAATCGCCAGTAATGTGTCAACTACCAGGACACAGCCCAGCATAACAATAAACCCTGTTTGGTGATCGGGTCCGAGTAATCCGGCAATTTCTTTCCTAAAAAGAACTACAATAAGAAAAAAAACACTGCTGCTTGTAAAAAGAGAAAGAAAAGCAGTAGAAAAAACCCTTTTTTCATCCTCATGTTCACGCGCAAACCGGAAATAGCCGGTTTCAAGTCCATAGGTAAGTATCACTATAAGAATGGCTACGTAGGCATACAGTTCTGTAACGATTCCGTATTCACCCGTATTAAAAACACGCGTGTAGAGCGGCACGAGAAAATAATTGAGTATTCTCGCAATAACGCTGCTCATTCCGTATACTGCAGTTTGACTGGCAAGCTTTTTAACAGAATTCAAGGACTGTCTTATTAGTATGCATCCACGTATATTGTGGCAAAGATATTCATTTCTTCCTCAATCGCCTTTGTAAGCTTTCTGGTAATTTCGTGCGAATCGGACAGAATCGTGTCTCCGGGAAGTTTAATATGAAAGGTAATTTCAGTATGGTTACCATAAATATGAATATGAAAATGGTGATGTTTTAAATCTCTTCCCGTAATTCTTACTGATAGTTGCCTGATTTTTTCTTTCATATGTTTATCCGGGGTTTGTCCAAGAAGCATCAGAAATGTTTCCCAGAATATTTTTGCTCCGGTGAACCCGATAATACCGGCAACGACCAAACCAAGTGCCCCATCCATCCACCAAAGCCGGGTGCTTGCAATAATTCCAACTAAAATTATCAGTGAGGAAATAGCATCACTTCGATGGTGCCATCCATCAGCATTCAGGGATTTGTAGCCGGTTCTTCTGCCGGCCCAAAAGGCATACTGTGCCATTATCTCTTTT
>CAZNDS010000358.1:0-2696 GCA_964571865.1 uncultured Ignavibacteriaceae bacterium
TTGGAGGATATGGAATATCATCGATTGATGCTGCAACAGGAAAAGCAATTTATTCCCCGATATCTTCTTTAACGGGCTGGTTAGATGCTGCCTATGGAACAGAAATTGAGTTTGGACTATTTTTAGGATACTCAAAAAATTTGGGTGCTAAAGAAAATCTCGTAAGCAGAACATATTACAGCCGCGGAACGGACATTGATTTCACTTACAGGATTTCGCCTCGAATTCAATATAATGCAGGCAAATTAAGACTCGCAGCTGAATTAGAACATACTGCTGCATCTTATGGCACTCCGGACGAACGACTGAAAGGTAAAGTTTTCGATACGCAATTGATTTCCAATACAAGGTTTCTTACTGCGGTCTTTTTGTTCTTTTGACGCTAAAGAGGATGTCGTGCCAAGAAGTAATTCTTGATAGGACATCCTCATTTTTTTGATCCAAAGTGGAAGAAACTCGATAATAAAGTTTTTGAATACTCAAATTACTGATTGAATTTCAATTGCTGGGCTTTCATCCAATTCTATCATTGCATTTATTAGTTTTATGTGAGTGAAGTTTCTTAAATCCTTTAAACTGATTTCTTGTTCATAAATTAAGCCACTGTCAATTAATGAAGCTCGTTTCGTTCCTTTTAAAAGCGGAGTTGACGGGGTGAACCATTTTGTTCCATCCGACAAGACTACATTGCTAAAGCTTGTATCGGTTATCATACCATTTTTCACAATTAGAATTTCTTGTGAATCGGATTTTGCGTTCTCACGCTTTAGCTCTTCGAGCTTATTTCGGTTCAATAATTTGTGATCATAGATGATATCATCGCACTCGACGATTTTCAGCGAGTCGATTTTTCGGGGTTGGTAATCGAAGTATTCAATTTTTTCAATTTCACGTGAATATATTACTCTGCATCGGACTAATCCCAATTTAAAATCTTTTGGAATTTTAATCTGCGAGAACAAATTGATCTCGCTTTGTGATGCAAAAAGTTTTCTGCGGGAATTATTCATCCTTCGATTGTGATAGTGAGGATTAAAAATTTCTCCGTTGAATATTTTAATCGTTTCGAACAATAGGGACATAGACTTTATCAATCATTTCTTGATACTCAGGTTTAAGTTGGCTTCTTGCAGTGATGCCTCCGCCGCTTTTGTAGAACAGTTTATCTCCGATTCTTTCAATGAATCGGATCATCACAGCGCTGTCGAGATTGTTCCCGTCAAAATAGCCGAATACGCCCGTATAAAATCCTCTTTGATAATTTTCCGCTTCTTTGATTATCTCGACTGTTTTTTTCTTTGGAGCGCCGCTTATTGAACCTGCTGGGAGAAGATTAAAAAGTATTGAGCCGAGATTTGAGTGATAATTAAACGGCAGCTCGCCGCTAATTTCTGAACTTACTTGGTAAAGATCTTTGTCCATTGTTCTAATCATTTCAACGTATCTGAATTTTTCGACTTTTACGTTCTGCGATACAATGCTTAGATCGTTTCGAATTAAGTCGACAATAGTTGTATGTTCAGCTTTTTCCTTTTCATCATTAAGGATCAATTCACTTGCCATTGGAATGTTCGCATCGATCGTTCCTTTCATCGGGAATGAATATATTTTACCCCCAAATATCCTAATGAAACTTTCTGGAGAAAATACAACGAATTTACTTTCTACAAGAAGTTTGTATGGGGCAACGCTGAGAAAAAAAATTTCTTTTAATGAGAGATTGGTTTCAACCTCGGTGGGAAATGTCAAATTCACCAAATATGAATTGCCGTGATTTATATTTTGAATCACTTTGTTAAATGCTATAGTGTATTCGTCGATCGAAACGGGAGTCTTCCTGAAAAATATCTTTTGCGGTGAAACTATCGGAGCGGTGTAATTTGAGAATCCGTTAATGTTGAATAAAATATTTTCCGTAAGCACTGACTTAATCGGAAGCAGAATCGGAGATCCCATTTCAAAATCAATTATGAAGATAAATGGAATTCTCTCGCTACCCATCCTATTCATTTCGAGAATTGTTTTCTCTGCGTTAGTCATTTGTTTGCTGATGCGATCTTATTATCTTGTACAAGAATTATTTTTTGTTTCATGAAGATTTTACTCTTAGACAATTACGATTCATTTACTTACAATCTCGCTCAATTAGTTCATAAGACCGGACTTTGTTCATTCGAAGTTATTAAAAACGATTCAATATTGATAGAGCAAGTTGAAGAGTACGATAAAATATTACTTTCACCAGGTCCTGGACTGCCGAAAGACTTCCCGATGATGCAAGAGATTATTCAACAATACAAAAACTCAAAACCTATACTCGGAATCTGCCTCGGGCATCAAGCAATTGCAGAAACATTCGGCGCCAGATTGAGAAATCTTAGTTCAGTGCTGCATGGAGTAAGAACAAGAGCTTCTATTCTTGATGAAGACGATTACCTTTTCGGGGAACTGCCAGAAGATATTGATGTCGGCTTATATCACTCATGGGTTGTTGATAATGAGAATTTACCAGTTTGCTTAAAGATAACCGCATTGAGCAGCGATGGACTCATAATGGCAATCTCACACAGAGAATTTGATGTGAAGGGAATTCAATTTCATCCGGAATCAATCATAACCCCGCTGGGTGAAAAAATAATAGTGAATTGGCTGAAATGGAATCCTTATAGTTCTTAAGAAACATATTCTAAAATGCA
>CAZNDS010000359.1:0-2694 GCA_964571865.1 uncultured Ignavibacteriaceae bacterium
ATAGTTCCATAAGATTCTATAGTCCCCCCAGAAAAAGTAAAACTTCCATCAACCCTAAGTTTTCCGGTATTGTAAATTCTTATTACCCTTCCACCTGGAACAGTATAAGATTGAGTTCCAGAAATAATTGCAACAGAACCCGAGTCAATTATTATACCAGTGGCACCCGTACTGAAATTTGTGATTCCAGTTATAGATTGATTTCCAACTCTGCTGAATCGATAAGTTCCAGCAAATACAGATCCATTGTTGGTAAATGTTGATCCCCTGCAAACAATAGTAGCACCGTCATTCTGACCCGAGATTTGTGCGTTACTAGCAATTGTAATATTTCCACCGATTGTTAGCGTACTGTTGTTATGCAAAATTGCAGTTGAGTTAACGGTTAAATTTCCGTTTGTGGATTTATTATTTACTGAAACTGTTCGGTTGGAATAGCTGTTGATGATTATGTTTGCATCTGTATTTTGAGTCCACTCCTCACCAGCATCATAATTTGGCGCTCCCACCCCGCCGTTATTGTATTGCAGAGTTGCACCGGTAGAATAACTGAGTGTTTTCCCATTATCTTCAAAAACGCCCCGTGTTCTATGGAGAAAACCTGTAATTGTAAGGTTGTTTGTTAATGTGAGTTGTCCAAAATCACTCTTATTTAGGATAAGAGTATTGACAGAAGTGGGCAAACCTGTTCCCGTGATTTGATTAGCAGAAGTATTACTATATTCATAAATACCGGTCGAACTAAAGGATCTTGTTCCCGTTAGCTGAATATTTCCTGTATCGCCCGAAGAGCTTATCCCATCAGCGTGGCCGATATAGAGCTTTGTGGAACCCGTCATGTTGAAGGATCCCGAACCTGATATTATGTAAGTGCTTAAATTGAATTCTCCCGAACCGAGACTTATCGTTCCTGTATTATATGTTTTGCTCCCAGATAATACAACGTAGGCATTGGAACTGAATAAAATATTTTTATCAAATGTACCCGGCCATTCTGCACCGGTAGATATACTGCCGATACCGCCGTTATATTCTAAGAAAGCAGAAGCACTGTAGGTAACAGTATAACCTCCTGCAGAGATAGATTTATTTGTCCTAAGCCGATTATTTATTGTTATGTTACCGCCTAATGTAGCTGCACCACTTCCGGAAAGAGTTAGATTATAGTATGACCATGGATGAATATTAAAACTACTGCTAGTTAAATATTCTACTGTTGAACCAGATTGCAGATTGCAGGTATTATTAGTGGAACTATACACCCCACTTTGGAGTAGGTTTAAGGTTCTATAATTAGTTAAAGATGAACCTGCCGAACCGCTCGCTCCCCAGTCAAGGTAATTACAATTAACCGTTCCGAAGTTGATGACCAAATTTGTTGAGTTTACAGTATTATTATTTTTAAGATAAAGCACTGACGCATTCAGCGTTCCATTTACAGTAATTGTCCCACCGCAATCATTTACACTTGCACCATTAATACCATCGAGTGAAATATTTCCATTGTTTATAAATCCAGAACCATATCCACTTAGCGCATTAACCGTGGCACCATAATCAATAGTAATATTGAATTGGCTATTAATTCCATTATTGTAAATAAATGTTGAATTGGCCGTTCCATAATAGTTTAATGATACACCACTAGAGATAGAAAGATTAGTTACAGGATATTTATTTGTAGCTTTGCCAAATGATGCCACGGTTACCATGCTAATCCCGCTAAGATTGCACGACGCTCCTTCTATTCTTAAACTGGGTCTATTAGAAGAATTTCCTATTATTCCATTAACGATGATATTACCATGTATATTAAGTGAACTATTACCATATAGGCCGCCATTGACTGTAAGATTTTTACAGTTTTTGTTAGCTAATTCTAGTGTAACATTATGCCCGCTTTGTATAGTCACATTGATTGCTGTGTCTGGGACCGTAACAGCTTGTACCCATGTCGAACCGTCATATCTCTGCCAGTTTGAACCGTCTGTACCCCAATTCCCAGTAGCCTTGCTTCTATAGTCTCCGATTTCTTGGGCAAAGCAGAAATTATATGAAACAAAAGTTAAAACCATAAGAAAAATATATTTATACATAAATCCTCCTTTTTTTTCATTATTTGTAAGATTTAGTGATGACATCATTCAGTGTGAACATATTTTCCTTAAGAACATAGTCGATCACACCTATACGTTTCAATATTTCTTCAAATAGACTTTCTTTATAGTTTGTAATAACAATTATTCTCGCTAACGGATCAAAAGCGATTATTTTCTGTGACGCTTCCAGTCCGTTCATTTTTTTCATTTTAACATCCATCAAAACTAGGTCGGGGAGAACTTTGGGATATTTTTCTACCGCTTCTGAACCGTCAGTGCATTCGCAGAACTCTGCTTTCAGCGGAGTTAAAATTTCCTTTAATGTCTCACGGAATTTCTGATGGTCATCCACTATCATTATTTTCAATGCAAATATTCCTTTCACATGCGAGCTTACATCAATTTTTCTTTCGGGTAAATAAGCAGCGCCGCTTATTTTTCATAAGTAGTACTACTCATTTTTAATGTTTTGACAGGATTTAGTTAACGAAAAAGATTCTATCTCTTCACGTATAGATTAACATCTGGAGAGATAGAATCTTTTCCTGTTTTCCGCACTTTTTAAGGAAGTAAAAAAAAGTTTAGTCTTTTGCTT
>CAZNDS010000360.1:0-2674 GCA_964571865.1 uncultured Ignavibacteriaceae bacterium
TCTCATTGAAGGACAAATTCTTTCAGTAGATGTTGGAGTAAAAAAAAATGGATACTTTGGAGATGCTGCGCGAACGTTTGCTGTTGGAGATATTTCTGAAAAGAAAAAAATGCTAATGAAAGTTACTGAAGAATCTTTTTGGAAAGGTGCTGAGCAAGCTGTTAAAGGTTCTCGTGTGCATGATATTTCATTTGAAATTCAAAAGCACGTTGAAGGAAATGGTTTTAGTGTCGTTCGGGATTTGTGCGGTCATGGTGTAGGAAAATTTTTACACGAGGATCCTTCAATTCCGAATTATGGTAAACCAGGCACTGGAGCCAAGTTAAGATCGGGAATGACATTAGCAGTTGAACCTATGGTTAATGCGGGAACATGGAAAGTGAATGTTCTTTCAGATGGTTGGACTGTAGTAACTGCAGATGGTGAACCGTCAGCACATTATGAGAATACAATTTTGGTCACCAATGGTGAACCAGAAATTTTGACAATTTAATGCCAAAACAAGAATTAATAAAAATAGATGGAGTAATTACTGAAACATTGCCGAATGCAACGTTTAGAGTGAAATTAGAAAACGGACACGAAATTCTGGCGCACATTTCTGGTAAGATGAGAATGCATTTTATTAAAATTTTGGTTGGTGATAAAGTTTCAGTTGAATTATCCCCTTACGATTTATCGAAGGGAAGAATAAATTATAGATACAAATAGAGTTTGGAGTATTTATGAAAGTAAGAGCTTCCGTGAAGAAAATATGCGAACACTGTAAGATAATAAAGAGAAAAGGACAGGTTCGAGTGATTTGTAAAAATCCTAAACATAAACAAAGACAAGGTTAAAATAACGGAGTTATAATTTGGCACGTATAGCAGGTATTGATCTACCAAAAAATAAAAAAATTGCATATGCACTGGGTTATCTGTACGGCATAGGCAGATCAAACGCATGGAAAATTCTTGAAGAAGCAAAAGTTGATCCTGATAAAAGAGTAAATGACCTAACTGCCGATGAAGTCGCGGCAATTCGCGCTGTTATCACTTCTGATTATAAAGTTGAAGGTGCGCTTCGCGGTGAAGTCCAAATGAATGTTAAACGTTTAATGGATATCGGTACTTATCGCGGACTGCGTCACAGAAGAGGTCTTCCGGTGAGAGGTCAGCGAACAAGAACAAATTCAAGAACCAGAAAAGGCAAGAGAAAAACTGTTGCTGGCAAGAAAAAAGCAGCAGCTAAGAAATAATTAGGAGAATAAGACTTGGCTAAAACCCAAAAGAAAATAAAAAAGAGAATTCACATAGATGCAAAGGGAATCGCACATATTCATGCATCTTTTAATAATGTTATGGTAACGATAACAGATATTTATGGAAATACGATTTCTTGGTCTTCAGCAGGAAGAAACGGATTCAAAGGTTCGAGAAAAAATACTCCGTTTGCAGCGCAGGTAACCGCTGAAGCTGCAGGTAAAGAAGCCTTTGATGCTGGATTGAGAAAGGTTGACGTCCTGGTTAAAGGTCCCGGCTCTGGAAGAGAAGCCGCAATTCGTTCACTGGCAACAGCAGGTTTGCATATCGAATCGATTAAAGATATTACGCCGATTCCGCATAACGGATGCAGACCACCAAAAAAGAGAAGAGTTTAATCATTGGAGAAAATGTAGATGGCAATTTACACAGATGCAGTATGTAAATTATGTCGAAGAGAAAGACAAAAGCTGTTTTTAAAAGGAACTAAGTGTTATACCGAGAAATGTCCTATCGATAATAAAAATTATCCGCCAGGGCAGCACGGTGTCTCGAGAAGAGCAAAAATCTCCGAATATGGAGTTCAGCTTCGCGAGAAACAAAAAGTAAAGAGGATTTACGGCATCTTAGAGAAACAATTCAGAAATTATTTTGAAAAAGCAAACAGGCAAAAGGGTGTAACCGGCGAAAATTTAATCAAACTTCTCGAAAGAAGACTTGATTCAGTTGTTTATCGTATCGGTTTTGCACCTTCACGTAAATCCGCTAGACAATTGATCAGACACAGGCACATTCTAGTAGATGGGCACATCACGGATATTCCATCTTATATAGTCGCCCCTGGTCAGATTATCAAAGTTAAAGATAAAAGCAAAAGTATTGATGGCATTCATAATTCTCTCAAAAGAGTTAAGGAAGGAACATACGGATGGCTTTCAATTGACAAAGCTACTTTATCAGGAACATTTTTACATGTTCCTGAGAGAGCGGACATACCGCTGAATGCTAATGAACAGTTAATAGTTGAATTATATTCTAAATAATAATTAACCTAAAAGGGTTTAAAAATGAGTTTATCATTTATACAAATGCCAGAAACAATTGTACTTGACGAATCAACGTACTCAAATACGTTCGGAAGATTTTATATCCAGCCGCTTGAAAGAGGATTCGGTGTTACGGTCGGAAATGCTTTGCGACGAATACTAATTTCATCGATCCCTGGTACTGCAATTACTGCGATCAAGATTGATGGTGTATTACACGAATTCAGCAATATCGACGGTGTAAAAGAAGATGTTGCAGAAATTATCCTGAACTTGAAACAGGTTCGGATGAAATTATTGAATAAAAAAACTAATCGCTTAGTTCTCAAATTAAAAGGTGCGGGTGAAGTGACAGCCTCTGAAATTCAGAAGCAATCTGCAGAT
>CAZNDS010000361.1:0-2670 GCA_964571865.1 uncultured Ignavibacteriaceae bacterium
TCCATAGTGTCGGACAGTTTAAAGCGGTCGGCTTGAAAAACTGGTTATACAGCATCAATATTTCAAATATTTTAAATCGCCTTGAACCCAGCAGAAAAAAAGATTGAGATTATTAAGCTGACAACTATATAATTTATTCATCTCACCAAACTGCCCGAATAGTGCTGTAAAGTTTTGATAATCTTCGAACCATTTATTTTCTTCACTAAATGAATGTATTAATAACATTGCATTCTTTGCATTGTATTTTTCTGCTTCAATCAATGCCGAAGCAGTTCGATGAAAAAGCTGGTAACGTAATTCTGGATTTAAATCACTATTTAGATTTAACAATGACTTTATGTAATTTATCCTCTCCTTTTTGCCATCGCTCGAATTATGCAACCACTCTTCAAGAGTTGGTCCAAAACTTTCGGATACTTTCCCTTCGACAGCAATTGTAAATAGCTGATCATTATTTTTTGCTAAAACGAAAACATCAGTTTGAGATGCTCTATTACCACCAGGTAAATTAACTTTATATTCGGGAAATATTAATAATGGTTTTATATCTCCAATCATACTTTTGTAACTGGAAAAAACTTTTTGAATACAACTTGGGAATTCTCCATTTGCATCTTCCCAACAATTCGCTAAAGTTCTTGCAGAATAACCAACTTTCCATTGTTTCTCCGGTTCTGCTAAAAACTCTTTCCAGTTATTGGTATCTTTTGTTGGCACAAATATTTTCTTCATTATTATCCTTGCTGTTTAACGGCGTTGCCGCTAACCGGCAGCCTAAAAAAGCATGGCCAAATATCAGCAACAACTTTTTATTTATAAAAATGTTTCTTAGAACAATCTATTTTAAAGAGCAATTAGGTTTTGTCAACTTAACTTTTATTTTACTTCAAACGACCGTCTCGTAGATGCCTTCGGGTGGAAGAGCTGATTTTGTGCAATCTAACTATGATTTGAGAAGTGAATTAAAAAATTCATTCCAATCTTTTCCATCATTGAACCATCCATTTAATCCACTTGTGGACTGTAATCGAATAAATTTCAATTTAAGAACATTAAAAAACTCAGGGTGATCATCCTCTAACCAGATTTTTGCATTTTTACCATTAATAATGTGGCTAATTGATGGATGACCATTTATAAAATTTTCTAGTGGATTATATTTAGCTTTCTCAATTGCACTGTCTTGATTACCACCTTTCCTTTGGACACATTCAAAAATATCCCAAAGACCAATATTATGTTTTAACAAAACTTATCTTCGTTCCAGATTTGTTTTGTATTCCAATGAGCCAAATTTCAGGAGTGCTTGTCCCCAGAACCTTTTACTCTGATTTTGATAATAAAACTTCTCCTCAAGTGATTCCCTAGCAGGGAAAGTGCCGAGTATTAGGTACTTCACATTTTCATCGACTAATGGTTCTAAACCATAAATTGGTTGAAATAAATCAACGACATCATTGACTATAACAGGTTTTTTTTTATTACTTTTTTGGTTATTTCTTTTCTTCATTTTAAATAATTTACTCGATTCGGATGTTTTTGAATCAGTTAAGCTTTCGATTTTATCATTAATTTGAATTTCACCATTTCTAATTAATAACTCTATATCATTTACATCATAGCCTTTGGAGTTTGAAAAATCCGAATAATAAAATCCGATACTTCTAATCCTATTCCTTATTTGTTTCTGTTCGCTACTCGGTGCAGAAATTTTTCTACGGGTGAGATTTTTTATTTGTTCAATTTCATTGTTTGTAAAAATCTTTTTACCCTTCATATTTTTCTGCCTCTTTAATTGTTGCACATATTAAAATGTTATCCAGCGAAATTCCGATCAGACATAATGTATTTTTAACCCCATTAACTCTCGTAGATGAGGTTCTTCCCATCGATCGTGAATTTTCTAAATCTTCCCCCTTTATACAATATCTAAATGGCATCTTCATTTTGTTATCTTCCTACTCGCATTTTAGTGAACACATTTCCTTTAGTCAATAGTCCAGCCATTTTGTACGCTATTCTCAAACTTTTGAACTGCATCAACTTATTTATTAACTTTCACATAAAAAGGAAAGCAATGGCACAGCATTCTATGGATATTGTTTCAAAGGTCGATGCACAAGAGGTCGACAATGCGGTCAACATGGCGAACAAGGAGATTAAGCAGAGATACGATTTACGCGATTCGAATTCGTCAATCGATTTCAATAAGAAAGAGATGTTCTTGATGGTTCATTCAAAGGATCAATTCCCGCTTAAGGCAAGTGTCGATATACTTCAGAACAAGCTTGTGAAAAGAAGCGTCTCGCTGAAAGCATTGAAGTATAATGATATTGAACCGGCGGCATCGGGTGAGGTAAAGCAGAAAATCGTGCTTCAATCGGGAATAGATAAAGACAAAGCGAGAATGATCACAAAGATGATAAAGGATTCGAAACTTAAAGTCAGCGCTGCGATACAGGATGAGCAGGTGCGTGTAACCGGAAAGAACATCGACGATCTTCAAGCTGTGATTAAAATGATACGTGATGAAGATTTGAATTTCCCGACACAGTTTGTGAATTATAAGTGAATCGATACTTAATAGAACACTGATGACACGGACCTGCCTTCGGCAGGCAAGTTCAACTGATAATATGATTTAATGATAATATTTAGAATAATGCC
>CAZNDS010000362.1:0-2656 GCA_964571865.1 uncultured Ignavibacteriaceae bacterium
TTTCAGAGTCACCGGAGAAACTCATGGAGTTAAGTATTAATAACGTCAGGATACTCGACAAGATGGGTAAATCAGTTATATTAAGGAATTTTTCAGGTTCGGAAACTTCGGTTAAATTGAATATATCCTTTTTGCCCAAGGGAATATACATAGTAAGAATCAACGACCGCGAGAGTCACACGATTTTGAAGGATTAACAAAGCATTTCGATTATTTTCATACAAAAGACCGCGGCCTTTTCGCTGCGGTTTTTTTAATTCCGCCTGCACGGATTTGTAATTCGTGCGGCAAGTATTTTTTCCCGGTTATTTCTAATCATTGCATTTTCTATTCCGGTATTCTAATACCTATATCATTATTTATAAAATACTAAATGAATTAATTGCATTTAGATATTTTTAAATTTAATTTTGATTTGACGCAACCAATTTGAGTATTCAGCATCAATAATTAAAGAACCATTATGCGGTAATTGAAATTCTTTCCAAAATCATTTACTCGTGAACTATCAAAAAACAATGCTTATGAAACGGATAAAACTAATTGGATTCCTTTGCGGAATAATCATTTTTGTAGCCTTTAGCTGTGAGAAAAATGAAGATGGCTTCCCTTATAACACTTGCGTTAAAGGAGAAGTTGTTGGCTACGAGGAATGTGGTGAAGGTTCTTTAATTCGACTACTAGATGTTGAATTTGGAGACAATATTCTTTACTATGATAAAACAACGGAAGAATTTATCTCATATAAAAAGGTAATAAAAAGCCCAGGTCTATATCCAATGGGTATTATTTTCTTTAAAGCAAGGAAATATGATGGTAGAATAGACTATCCTTTGTTTTTAGGAGAGAATCAAATTCCTTGCCAATGGCTTTATGGTCCCTATCCAGCATATACCGTAGTAATAACGAAGTATTCACAAATTCAATGCCCAAGACATTATGAAAGCAAAAATAACCTCATCAGTTTTAATGCTCATCTTACTGAACAATTTATCATTAAAAGCACAACAGTTCTACTATTCGGCAGGGAAAAAAAACTTCATACATTCTGACTCTACAACAATAATTGTAAAAACGAGAAAAGGAGCTGATCTAAACACCCTGCAAAGGTCTTTAGTTATTACTCCCAATTTCAAACGATTACATCAGTTTAAGAATTCAGAGTTGGTGGAGAAAAAATTTGAAAAACCTGTTAAACTGAATGAAATTAGCGTTCAAGGAATTGATAGGCAAATGTACGGATATAAAATGGGTGATAATCCGTTCTATTTGACAGGATAAATTCTGTTGATGCCCAAAAATGGCGTTGACATTACCCAGATTGTGAAATTATGTCAAAATAGAATTCATGTAATTACCGCAACCAAGTACCGCACTTACATAATGGGTGTAAATAATTGGTCGGAAATAATTGAACTGGCCAATAGAGTTTACGAAAGTGGTCTTGTGGAGTATTGCCATCCGAATTTCTTTGCAGAGATCGTGAAGCATCAGGCAGACCCGCTTTATCCTGAACAATACTATTTAAACAATACAGGCCAATTCGGTGGTACGGTAGGTATTGATATCAATGCTCCGGAGGCATGGGTAATAACAAGGGGTTTGACACCCACAAGGATTGCAATAATTGATGACGGGGTTGAGAATCACGAAGATATTAATGGAAGGGTACTGCAAGGTTTTACACCCACCGACCCTAATGGTTTTGGTGCTCCAGTAAATCCAGCTCCCCCTGAGAACTTATTCATAGTTGGGCATGGGCAGGCTTGTGCAGGGATAATTGCAGCAACACACAACAATATTGGTATTGCTGGTATATCACAGTGTAGCGATATAATTCCGGTTAATATATTTAACGACTGGTTTATTGATAATGGAATTGTACGCTTTAGAGAGAATACCTTTAACCTAAGCGAAGCCATTGATTTTGCGTGGGATCCTGTCAGGGGTAATGCTGACGTGATTAGCAATTCGTGGGGGTATCGTACGACCAATTCAAATAGTATTCCAAATTCTGATCAAATAATTTTTGCAATCAACAGGGCTAGAACACAAGGAAGGTTAAGGAATGGTGTTCAATTAGGTTGTATTGTTGTTTTCGCTTCGGGCAACTCAAATCAGAGTTTTTCGGGTGTTACATTTCCTGCAAATGTAAATGGGGTTATTACTGTTGGTGCAATAAATAACCGTGGTAATATTTGGAATTACAGTAGTAGAGGTGCTGAATTAGATTTAGTTGCACCTTCTGGAAATGTAAATCTACGTGGCAATATATGTACAACTGACAGAATGGCGGCAAATGGTTATGAGGTCGGTAATTATACTAATAGATTTGGAGGAACATCTGCTTCATGTCCGCAAGTATCGGGTGTGGCTGCCTTGATGCTTTCAGTTAATCCCAACCTTACCGAATCTCAGGTGAGAACAATACTTCAGCAAACAACAACCGATATGGGGAGTTCTGGTTTTGATAATACGTATGGTTATGGACGGTTAAATGCTCGAGCTACCATAGAAATGGTAAGAAATACCCTGCCCATCACCGGCCCCACCGACTTATATTGTGGCTCCTCAGGCACATTTGCGCTAAATAACCTGCCTCAGGGAGTTACTGTCTTCTGGCGACACAGTTCCAATTTGTCCTACTCCGGGGGGC
>CAZNDS010000363.1:0-676 GCA_964571865.1 uncultured Ignavibacteriaceae bacterium
CCGTTGCAAGCGTCAGATTTCTAATATCACTTACGGTGTATTCGTTCCATGTACTTGTAACAATGCTGAAGCGTCCATTATTCATTTCTTTTCTGTAAATATCCGGGTGTCTCATAAGCTCATCGACTTCAATTATTTCACCGTATAACTGTCTAAACAGAAATGTTTCCCCATCAAATTCAAATTCAAAAAAATAATAATCTCCGAGTTTATAAAATTCCTTTGGGAAAATATTTATCGTCTTGTCTGGTTCGCCTTCCTGTTCAACTTTTGCAGTCATGTGGAATTCTGATAACACACCGGCCACACATTTATAAAATTTCTCCGATTCAGTCCAATAATAAAAATCAGCATCTGGAAGCGGTGCGACGGTATAATAAATTGGATTTGTATTTCCCGGATTATCTGGATTATCAGGCGGATTTGTGGAAACGGTATTAGAACCGCATCCACTGTCACCGCATGAAGTGAGTAAGAATATAAGGCAGATTATTTGATAGATTTTGGTTTTCATTTCCACATCACCCCATCACCAATAATATAATCAATCGCTGATTTTGTTACGTCCCAGAAATACAAGCCCTCTTCCCGTACTGTAATAACCTCATTATACCGTCCGTCCGAAACATTGAAATACAATCCTTGCCCGTCATAGTGATGAAAATTATCAACCATG
>CAZNDS010000363.1:686-2634 GCA_964571865.1 uncultured Ignavibacteriaceae bacterium
TAAATTCTTTACATCGGTGTAATCTTTGTTTTCATACTTTGCATCTTTGATTGTAAATTCTGCATGTTCGTATCTGATTCTGCCACTTACTGGTTTTGCGGGTAATTTGTCAATTTTGGTTATTTCGCCTTTTGACTGCTTGTAAAATGACGTTACTGATTCGGTTACAGTCTCGCCGTCAATTTCTACAGTGTCTATTTCTTGAACGGTGAAAAACAGATTACCGCCGGATGTGAAAAAATCATTGAGTGTAACTTCGTCCCCGTCCTGATCGATTACATCAATTTTCTTTACTCCCTGAATATCAATGCCGTAGAGTTTTGAATCTTTTGTTAGAAAATACGCGTCATAGGTTGCGATTGGTTTGATCATTTTCAGTCTCCTTTATTGTTGTTATAAAATTTATATTCCTTCTTTTGTATAAACATTCAAGCCAAAAAATATCTCAGTGTCTTTTATTCTTTTGTTTCCTTCACTGCTTGCAATGCGGATTGTTTTTCCGGTTTTGGATATTTCACCGCGTTTTGTTAAGTCAACCTCAAGTGTCAAAATATTTCCGTTTACTGTTTGTTTTATATTTTCCATTATAGTTTCTCCATTTATTATTATTTGTTACATTTTTCACAGACAATATTATTTTTTTCATCTTTGAAAATAGTCACATATTCGGCTTTACAATTAGGACAATCACTATCAGTAACATAAGAGAACATATCTCTTTTTAACCCTTCGATGTGGCTAACTCGACCTTTTTCAAGTCCATCAATATTTATATTTTTTAAGCGTCTGACTCTTAGATTTATAAACTCACAATCAATATCACCGTAGGAAATTTTTTTTGCTTCTTTGGAATTATCAGCTATAACAGCACAGCCATTTTCTTCATAAATATCTCTTACGAAATATGCTTTCATAACCCCTCACTTTCATTAAATAATCCCTTTTCATTCTCAGTCACGATGTCAGCGTCCTTGATGTTTGCTGTTTCAAATTGACTCATTGCCTTACTCAATACACTATCCGCCGCTTGCTCTCTGTTTTCCGGTTCTTCGTCCTGCCACTCTTCAGCCATTGCAGAGGCGTTACGGGTTTTCATGTATGGTCTGAAAAATGATTTTCCCGCTGCTTTACGTAGCATTTCGGGGCGGTCTGGCCCATCGTAAGGGTTAGTTATATCATGCTCATATACTTTCTTTTTCCATGTACCTCCGTCCTGTTTTGGAATATCTTTTTCATAATACGAACCGCCTGCGTCTTGTTTTAATTTTCCCTCAACCTGTAATTTTCTAAATTCATTTTTTTCAGTGAGATAAGAGCGGTAACTCGGTGAATGTTGTTCAGCCTTTGCAATAAGTCTTTCGACATCATATATTTCGCCGATTCTTTTATCCGTGTCTGTTCTTATTCCAGATACAACAACAGCGATAATCTCACCGCGTGGGATTCCTCTTTTTATTTCAATGTAAAAGTTTCCGTCTTTCTGGTAATTTTCTGTCTGATCGTTTTCATGTATTAGGTCAATTTGTATATCTCTGAATGGTGCGTTACGTCCAACTTCGAGATTGAACTTCATGCATTCTACAGTTTCTATAAATTCGCAAATTTTACCGAATGAAACTATGTCGCCCATTTTTCCAAGTGTAGCAAACATTCCATTAGCCTCACCAAAAGCATAAGCAAGTGAGCGAAGACCTTCTTCCGAGGCTATGACTTTTTCAAAATTTTTACTGTCAAACACTCGGATTAAATAGTTTATGTTGGTGTTAAGCATTTTTTCGGTTTCAACAAATTTTGATCTATCATCATTCGGAATACTATTTCTAAATGTTATTATATTTGATTTAAACCATGTTTCAAGTTCGTTTGATTTTTTTGGCAATGCTGAAACGCTATAAATCCGTACATCGCTTGTCGGTACTTTCAAAACAGCTTCATTAAAATATTTTTC
>CAZNDS010000364.1:0-2620 GCA_964571865.1 uncultured Ignavibacteriaceae bacterium
CCATCTTCATTAAGCTGTTTGCTGAATTTTTCAGGATTTGCAGAAAATTTTTCGCTGCAGCCTGCACAGCAGAAACCATAATCTTTGCCATCAAAGCTTACAGTCTTTACAGTCGACTTTACATCCATACCGGATACTGGACAGACTTTGTTAAATGATTCATAAGTCTCTGAACTTGCGTCTGCTTTTGAATGACTTTCTGTTTTGCAATGATCATCAGATTTTTCTGAATGAGCTTTTGATTCACTTTCCGGACAGCAGGATTTTGCTTTAGATTTTTTATCGGTATCGCATTCTGTCTTTGATGCTTTATCCTTACTGCAATCTTTGTCAGAAGCCTTAGTGGTTGAACATTCTTTTTTATCTTTTTCTTTTGCTGTCGTCTTTTCTTTGCTTTGTGCTGAAGCTGATCCAACAAACACAAACAAAGAAAGAATTGATATAACAAATAGTTTTTGCATAATTTTTCCTTAAATGGTTAATATTGTTTTATGTTAATTGCTTGTTCTCATTAATTAAGAGTCTGTTAAGAATTGCTCTGGTACAAATTTAACAATTATTGCCTTATCAAAAAATTAGATTCAAAATTCCGAGCTTGACAAAGCTGACTTATAACTTTTTTCTTCTTATCCGGAGCGAATTCATAACGACCGATACAGAGCTGAATGCCATCGCTCCGGCGGCAATAATTGGATTAAGCATTCCGAAAGCTGCAAGCGGAATTCCAACAACATTGTAGATGAAAGCCCAAAAAAGATTTTGCTTAATTGTTTTTATCGTTAAGTGTGAAAGTTTAATTGCTTTCACAACATCTCTAAGATCATTTTTCATGAGTGTAATATCGGCGGCTTCCATTGCGATATCTGTTCCGCTTGACATTGCAATTCCGATATCTGCCTGAGCAAGCGCTGGAGCATCATTAATTCCATCTCCAACCATAGCGATGATCTTCCCATTCTGCTGAAGATTTTTAACTTTGCTTGATTTATCTGCTGGCAATACTTGAGCGATAAAATTCTTAATGCCAATTTCAGATGCGATTGAACTTGCAGTACGTTCATTATCGCCTGTGAGCATCGTTATATCGATATTCATTTTTCGCAAATCAGCAATGGCATTTTTTGATGTCGGCTTGATTCTATCTGCAATCGCAATTAATGCCGTAAGTGAATTTTCGATTGCAACGTACACTAAGGTTTTCCCTTGATTTGATAAAATCGAGTAATCTTTTTCAGCTTGAGAAATTTTGATTGAATTCGAAGTCATCAATTTATCATTTCCAATTAGAATAGTTTTCCCACTCACACTTGCTTTAACTCCAAATCCTGATAACGCCTCGAACGAATCAATATTCAACAACTCAACAGCTTTCGATCTGCCATACTCAACAATTGCCTTTGCGATAGGATGTTCAGATTTATTTTCAATTGATGTTATTATTTGAAAAAGTTCGAATTCATTATCGTGGTATTGAATAAAATCTGTGACTACAGGCCCCCCTTCGGTTATCGTTCCGGTTTTATCGAGAACTATATCAGTGATTTTATGAGACAATTCCAAGCTCTCAGCACTCTTGATTAAAATTCCATTATTTGCTCCGATTCCGGTTCCAACCATTATGGCAGTTGGGGTTGCCAATCCAAGTGCACATGGACATGCGATAATCAAAACTGCAACAAAGTTTATAAGAGAAGTTTGAAATACAGCATCGCTTAAAAATGTCCATGTGAAAAATGTTAGGATTGCAATCCCTATCACAACCGGGACAAAAACTGCAGCAATTTTATCTGCCAGACTTTGAATAGGAGCTTTCGATCCTTGAGCGTCTTCCATCAGCTTAATTATTTGTCCAAGGATTGATTTCCTACCAAGTACAGCCACTTTAAAATTAAAGCTTCCGAATTTATTTATCGTTCCGCCGATTACTTTGTCTCCACTCTTTTTTTCGATTGGGATGCTCTCTCCGGTAATCATTGATTCATCGATTGACGAGAATCCATCTGTAATAACACCATCAGCAGCGATTTTTTCACCGGGCCGGACGACGACTATATCATTCAGAATTAAATCATGTATCGGAATTATTATCTCTTTTCCATTACGAATCACGTTTGTAGTTTTTGGTTTTAATCCCATCAGATTTTTAATTGCATCTGTGGTTTTTGATTTTGCACGTGCTTCAAGCCATCTTCCAAATAAAATTAATGTTATAATTACTGCCGTAGTATCAAAATAAACATCTGCATGCACATGAGATGAAATTAACCAAGGAAAAAGTGCTGCGACCAGACTGTACAAATATGCCGAACCCGTTCCGACAGCGACGAGCGTGTTCATATCAGCGGTGAGATGTTTTGCATTCATCCAAGCAATTCTAAAAAATCTTTCTCCGCCATAGACCAGAACGGGAGTTGTTGCAAGCAGAAGAATTTTATTTATAGTTCCCATTTCCCAATTTAATATCTCATAGAATGGCTGATACATGACAAGCATACTGAATATTGAAATTGGAACTGTGAGAATCGCGGAAAAGATTAATTCGTTTGTTAATTTTTTGTATACCGCTTGACGCTGTTGTGCCGCTTCGTCTGTTTCGTCATGGCTTTGATCTATGATTTCT
>CAZNDS010000365.1:0-2615 GCA_964571865.1 uncultured Ignavibacteriaceae bacterium
AAGGAGCTGGAGGATGAGTTTCGTTACCTAACATGACTCGTTTTTATACCACTATTAAATTATTATAAGTTCACGAGGAAGTGTGCTCAACACTTCATTTCCTTTTCCTTTGATTAAAATATCATCTTCAATTCGGACACCATAACTTGATGGAATATACAATCCAGGTTCAATCGTGACAATTTGATTTTTCATTAGTTGATCATCGCTGTTCTTAGAAATTTTTGGATACGAGTGCAATTCTAAACCCAACCCGTGTCCCAATCCATGATTAAAAAAGTTATCAAGATTATATTTTGAAAAATATTCAATTACCTGATTATGAAGTGCTTTAACACTTGACCCGGATTTAATGTTTCCAATAGAAAATTGATTCGCACGAAGGACAATTTCATGTATTTGTAAATATTTTTCTGATGGTTTGCCAAAATAAATATTTCTCGTTATATCCGAATTGTACCCATTAACTACTCCCCCCCAGTCAATCAAAATTGGAGTGCTTAATTTAAGTTTAGTGCTCTTTGATTCCCCATGAGGCAATGAAGAATTTTTTCCAAATAGCACAATCGGTGGAAAATTTTCTGCTTCTGAACCATTTCTATTTAACCGATACCGGAGTTCAGTTTGAAGTTCATGCTCAGTGATTCCCTCTTTGATACAAGGAATGATTTCTAGAAATGCTTTTTCTGCAATTCGTACTGCTTTACGTATCGAGTCAATTCCGAAATTATCATGAATTGAAATCGAACGGTCAAGTAATCTGTCAATCAGCTTAATCTTTTTTGCACCGAATATTTTAATCAAATCCTTGTGTAGCTTAACGGAATGTTTTTCTGTTTGCAGTAATATTTCATCAAATGATTTTTTTTTATATATCGACTTAAGAGTTTTAATTACGGATGTCTCACAAATGAATATTTCAGCAAGTGAACTATACTTGAATGTTTCTTCCTTGTATCTGGAATCGGTTATGAGAATGAATTTATCACTGTTTAAGATACAGCAGACATTAGATGAATTTAATCCCATCAGGTATCGTAAATCATTAGGATAAAAGCTGATAAACGCACGAGTTTTTGTTAGAGATAAACTCCTCCTAACAGATTTTATTCTTTTCTTGAAATGTTGCATGATCATCAGCTAATTTTAGTGCGGTAATTCGGTGATTCTTTCGTAATGATAATATCATGCGGATGGCTTTCGCGCAATCCAGCTTCTGTAACCTTGATAAATTTTGTTTTTGATTTAAGCTCCTCAATATTTTTAACTCCGCAATAACCCATTGCAGATCTTAATCCGCCAAGCATCTGATAAATAGTATCTGATAGAGGACCTTTAAATGGAACCCGCCCTTCTATGCCCTCAGGAACAAGTTTCGTAATATCATCTTCAACATCCTGAAAATATCTATCTTTGCTTCCTTTTTGCATTGCCGAAAGTGAACCCATTCCTCTATAAACTTTAAAGCTTCTTCCTTCATACAGAATCTTTTCACCCGGACTTTCTTCAACTCCAGCGAATAATCCTCCAATCATCACAGTATCAGCTCCGGCAGCAATAGCTTTTGGAATATCTCCGGTCTGTTTAATTCCCCCATCTGCGATTATGGGAATTTTATATTTTTCGGCTGCCTTCGAACATTCAATAACAGCAGAAATCTGAGGCATGCCAATTCCAGCAATCACTCGAGTTGTGCAAATTGAACCAGGACCGATTCCGACTTTAACACAATCCGCACCAGCTTTAATTACATCAATAGTTGCTTCCGCGGTTCCTACATTTCCAGCTATAATGTCTAGCGAAGGATATTTCTTCTTAACACTTCTCACCATATCCAATACACCTTGAGAATGTGCATGAGCTGTATCGACTGCTATAATATCAACCGAAGATTTTACTAATTCATCAACTCGGTCAATCGTTGCTGCATCAATACCAACTGCCGCCCCTACTCTCAATCTGCCAAAGTTATCTTTACAGGCGAACGGATGTTTCCTCTTTTTTTGGATATCCTTAAAAGTTATTAGTCCGATCAACTTCCCTTTTTTATCTACGACTGGTAATTTTTCAATTTTGTATTTCTGAAGAATTTGTTCAGCTTTTTCTAATGTGGTTCCGGAAGTCGTTGTAATTAAATTTTCTTTGGTCATAATTTCTTGGACTTGAAGATTGAGGTTCGGCTCAAATCGCAAATCTCTGTTCGTGAGAATCCCAACTAAAAGCAGAGCATCGTCTACAACCGGAATTCCTGAGATATGATATTTTTGCATTAGTTCGAGTGCTTCACGAATCGATTGTTCGGGTCGTACAGTAATTGGATTTTTTATCATCCCGCTTTCTGATCGTTTGACTTTTTCAACCATTCCTTTCTGCTGTTCAATAGTCATATTCTTGTGTAAAATTCCAATGCCTCCTTCGCGAGCGATAGCGATAGCAAATTCATATTCAGTTACGGTGTCCATTGCGGCTGAAATAATCGGAATATTTAGACTAATATTTTTTGTGAGTTTAGTTTTCAGATCAACGTATCGTGGAAGAACGTTCGACTTTCTCGGGACAAGCAATACATCGTCAAATGTCAGGGCTTCAAATAAAATTTTCTCTTTCATTTATAT
>CAZNDS010000366.1:0-2609 GCA_964571865.1 uncultured Ignavibacteriaceae bacterium
GGATACACGTTATGATAGAGTCTATTCAAATAGTCAAAATGCATCGACAAAAAAAATTCTGGATGATAAAATAATAAAGAACAAAATCGTTTTGGTTGCCGGCAGCACTTGGCGTGAAGATGAAGAAGAATTTCTGCCTGCAATTTTAAAGCTGCACAAACATGTTGATAATCTTCTCACTATTATCGCTCCGCACGAACCAACTCTTCCCACAATAGAGCTGATCGAATATGAATTGAAATATGATGTTTCAACTATCAGGTTTTCACTTTTAAATCAATATAACAATGAGCAGATCATTATCATTGATTCAATAGGAATACTCTTAACACTTTATGCTCATGCCGATTTTGCTTTTGTTGGCGGCGGCTTCAAATCTAATATTCATAACGTTCTTGAACCTGCCGTGTACGGAATTCCTGTAATTTTCGGTCCCAAGCATTCCAATAGCCAGGAAGCCGAAAATCTGGTCAACATTGGAGGAGGATTTGAAGTCCAGAACAAAAAGCAGCTATACAAGCTGATGCGAAAAATGACATTAGATGACAATTTTAGGATTACATCCGGTAATGCAGCAAAAAATTTTGTCCAATCAAATATTGGAGCAACTGAAAAGATTCTCAGCTCATTACAAGTTTATTTAGAAAAGGATTAGAAAAACAATGTTAAAACCGATCAAAGCAGGTGAAAGATTTTTTTTTCAAACCGATTGGCTGCAGACTTACTGGCATTTTTCGTTCGATCATTATTACGATCCAAACAATATGAATTGGGGTAACATACGAGTGTTTAACGATGACGTTATTAAACCAAAAAATGGATTTGATTTTCATCCGCACCGAGATATGGAAATAGTAACGTTTATCATTAGCGGCGAATTAACTCACCGAGATAATTTAGGCAATGAAGGTATCATAAAAGCTGGAGATGTTCAACGAATGACTGCAGGCAAAGGCATCGTTCACTCAGAAAAAAATGAACATTCAACCGATGCAGTTCATCTTTTGCAAATGTGGATTTTGCCCGTTCGTGCTGGACTTGAACCATCGTATGAGGAAAAGCATGTTGATCATTCTGAAAGACTTAATAAGCTTTTGCCGGTTGTGAGCAATGAAAAACATCCAACTTCTCTGCATATCAATCAAGATGTAACCTTCTACGTTTCCGATTTAGAAGCATCGATTGAAATTGCACACCTTAACGAAAAAGAAAGATATCTCTACCTCTACACAATCGATGGCGAATTGCAGGTTAACGACGTCCATTTATCAAAAGCCGATTCATTGAAAATACATGGCGAAGAAATTATAAATTTCAAAACCAAGTCTAAAGCCGAATTTCTTTTAATAGACTGTAATGGGTAATACATTCGTTGCATCATAATCAGCATGAATAAAATCTCAAAGATTCAATTTTACTCCCTGTTAATTCTTTATTTACTAATTAATTCAATTTTCATTTTAAAATATTCTGTGAGATACTCACTACAACCAACAATTCTCATTTTCGTTTATGTAATTTTTATCGTTGGATTAATCTTGCTCTTGATGCGCAAAAAAGAATTCTTCGAAAAACTGAGTAGAGGTGTATATATAACTTTTTGTATAACCATAGCAATAATGCTCTTTGTACTGATGCTTCAATTTGATATTGCGGAAATCAGAGTGGGCAGGTATGCGGCTATTCAAGAATGGCTGAACAATTTTTTGAATGGAAAATTTCCGTATGGAAGTCCAACAAATCCATCGAGTTTCCCGGTGTTATTTTTTGCTTTCATCCCATTTAAGCTGATTGGTGAAATAGGGTTGATGCAGATATTGACTTATCTGCTCTTTTCATTCTATCTACTAAAAAGATTTACGAATGAGCCAAGTTCAAAATGGAGGATTCAAGTTCTCTTATTGGTCTCACCAATTTATCTTTATGAGGTTGTAACAAGAAGTGAACTTTTTTCGAATATGGTTTTTGTTTTACTATTCATTCATTCTATATCTAAAACAGAAAACTTATTCGAGGATTATCGAAAACTGATTTTTGCATCTGTAGTCGGCGGTTTAGTTCTTTCTACAAGAATGATCGTGCTTCTAATATATTTCATCTTTATGAGTCATGTTTATAGAGAAAATCTTAAGAAATTGTTCTTATTGTTTTTGGGAATTGGCGTAGTCTTTCTCCTGACAAATTTACCGTTCTACTTTTGGAATCCACTGCTTTACATTGACAAAGGACCATTTGCAGTTCAATCTATTTATCTGTCGAAAGCAATTGTTCTACTTTTCTTTGCATTAGCTATCATTGTCGGGATTAAAATAAAAAGAGAATGGAATTTATATTTCGCAACTGCACTTATACTGTTCCTTATAGTTTCTGCGGCATTTATTACCCAGCTCAACGAGCATTCAATTTACGAGTTGATTTATAAGGATAGATTTGATGTTGCTTACTTTATTTTTTCATTGCCGTTTTTTTTAGTTGTAATGAACCGGCTCGCAATGGTCAAGGAAAGTTCAAATAGGTTGCAGGCTGGCTAATTTAAAATTTGCTTCTAAATATTAAATAGGGGTATAAAAACGAGTCATGTTAGGTAACGAAACTCATCCTCCAGCTGA
>CAZNDS010000367.1:0-2573 GCA_964571865.1 uncultured Ignavibacteriaceae bacterium
AACTTATCCTCCTATTGGACCAAGTTATTTATTTAATACTCTATTATCAAATAATAATCCAGCACGCAGTAGAAAACTTAATGGCGGAAAAATTACTTTAACAGGTATTTCGATCCTTGAGATTAAAACACTAACATTAGTTTCTCCTCAGTCTTTAGATGGAGGTAATTTAAATGTGACCTATAAAATAAATGGAATCGCTACTAACAGCATAACTCTGCCAGAAGGGAAAAGAGTTACTTTAGAAGTTAATCCTATACAAAATGGATGGACCTTTATTAAATGGTCGGACAATAATTTTGAAAATCCAAGAAACTATGTAATTGCAGCTACAGAATCTATTTATGCCATATTTAAAAAGCTTAATGGAAGTAATAATCCAGAAGCTTTTTCAAATCAACAAAGTAAAATATTTAGGTCTTATGATGGCAGCATGCATTTAGTTTATGAAAGTCGAGGACAAATTTGGTATGAATATAGTACAGATAATGGAGCTACGTGGAAATTAGGGAACAATAAAAATCCATTGTTTTGGGGAAACTTCTACTTAAAAAATCCCTCATTAGATTTTATTAATCTTTCTAATAATTCTATAGAAGTTTTTGTTGTAGCACAGCGAATGAACAGTAATGGTAAAAATTCAATATTTATATCATATCTTAAAAAGGAATATTACGAAGGTAATTGGGATATAGTAGAAAAAAATATTTCCAAATGTCCAGAATATTTTGTTGAAGATGATTATGAAATTAATTCTTATCCATGTGTAGCAATATTAGGCCATGGGGCAGGAAAATTAATTTTTATTATTGCTTTCTCCGAATCAAATAATCAATTCTTACATTACGTTGTTGGTGAAATTAATACTTTATTGAGTTATCCATTAGGATGGACTTGGTACAATCAATATGGTTCAGGTCTGGGACTTACTTGCGGCCAAAATGAAATTCTTATTAACCCATTTATAACATCATCTAAACCTTTTAGTCCAAATTTATTTAATCAATCCGACTTCTTTAATTTTTGACTTGCTGCAGAAATTAAGAATAACTTAAATAAATATTCAAAAACAATATTTGGTAAATATGGAATTAATAATGAACATAATATGCAAGTATTTCCTTATTTTATGAATGAGAATTTTTCTCAGGGTTCTGGCTTTTCAAGTAACTACAAGCCTTCAATAATGTCTATTAATGATGTAGCTTATATCTGTTGGATTGGCGAAAGAGAAGATTGGCCTACGGGCATTTATCCCAATGTCCCAACACAGAAACAAGTTGTCTTTACATCAACAGCTACAATGGGGAGATTTTGGAACTTTGGAAATGAAATAAACAGTGTAAATATTAAGAAATCTGATTACCGTTATACAATCGGCTGGGGAAGGAGCAACGATCTTAATTTTCAATATACCGATAGCCGTGATTTATCAACTATCCGTCAGTTAAACATAACAGGCAAAGACGTTCAAATAAGCAATGGTAAATTCAATCACGATATGTACGCACTTGTTTATAATAGTAAAACACTTCCACATACAATTAATACAAAACAAATCTATCCGCTCTTTCTTCCGGAAGAAATAGTTGCAACGTCAAAAAGCCGAGAAGGGGCTGTCAGCGAAGGAGACGCACAGTTCTATTATTCAATCGGTGATATATCAGTAGATGGAAATGAAATTGAATTTGAGGGGATACCCGATACGGCAGACATAAACACAATTCAAGATGCAAACTGGTACTTAACAAGTTTGCCATTTTACTTAGATGATAATTCAGAATTCACATATACGGTTAAGTATGGAATAACAGACTCATCAGCAGTTGAATCCGCATTAGATAATGACGAGTATGTAAATTTCAGAGTAGAGTTGTTGGATGCAGATACTCAAGAAATACTTGGAGTCTTTGACCATATAACATTTACTAGAGAGAACTTTGCTCAGTACGATAATGTCTCTTACCAAGTCAACACATCCGGAATTGGCAATAGAACTGTTAGGTTGCGTCTTGTGATGTCGAACAACATCGATCCATACTACTCGATCTCAGATAAAATTTCTGAAGAATCAAGTACATTAACGAAGAAACAATTCAAGCAAATAAGTTACAAAGGTAATCTGGAAGTCAAAGAGTATGTATTGTATCAAAACTATCCTAACCCATTTAATCCAACAACAAAGATAAAATATTCAATACCGTCAAATGTCAAAAGTGAAATGCCAAAAGTAAAATTGATGGTTTACGATTTACTTGGCCGTGAAATCGCAACACTCGTAAACGAACAAAAGCAAGCTGGCGAATATGAAGTAGAGTTTGATGCAAGTAAGTATGGACTAAGTTCCGGCGTTTACTTCTACCAGTTAAATTCAGGCAATTACACAGCAACTAAGAAACTCATCTACCTGCGATAGATAAATCTATCTTAGATAGATCAAAATAATTTTGTAATACTAAACTCCGCCCCGTAACTTTTTCAATCACGGGGCGGTTGTTCCGTTTTGTGCGGCAACTTATAATTCATTATCCTTTCCAAGTAAATCCAAATAGAAACTTTCGGTTCACAGCATA
>CAZNDS010000368.1:0-2569 GCA_964571865.1 uncultured Ignavibacteriaceae bacterium
GAAATCCCAAATCTTCCATGGTTTTCTTTCCCCACTCAACCGCTTTAGCGGCTTGCGGAGAGCCAACCAAGCGATGACCAACCTTAATACACAGTTCTTCAAGCAATTTAAATGCCTTCTTAGACTTTAAACCGGTTGCAAGAATGGAATTGGATTCTTTTTCGTAAGGATGATACTTCGCACTATCAGGACTCTGAGAGAATACAGGTGAATAATTCTGAAAAGATAATAATATTATAATAAGAAGATTAAGAACTAATTTCATAGAGACTTAAAATATAATAAAATATGTAAATATCCAAGATTAACCCAAACAACAAAGAAGTCGACCCATTTGTCCGGATCGGCTCTTCAATTTACTTGAGACTGTAAAATAATTTGTGTAAATGAGATTTATATTATCATAAATATTTAGCAAGTCTGTCGTTAAATATAACAGAAAAATGTGAAATCACAATAGGCCAATTACTTAACGGCATTGTCCATTTTTTTGATACATCTCTGTAGACCAGATATAACATTTTTTTAAGGGCGTCATCGTTAGGAAAGATTGATTTAGATTTTGTTACTTTCCTAAATTGACGATGAAGTACTTCTATGATGTTAGTTGTATAAATTAATCTTCGAATCTCTTCGGGATATTTGAGAAAGGTCGATACGTTCGACCAATTTTGTTTCCATGTTTTCACCGATAAGGAATATTTATTTCCCCATGTGGATTCTAGATTTTCAAGCTCAACCAAAGCAGCTTCTTCGGTGGGCGCTCCATATACCTTCTTCAAATCTTTCATAAACGCCTTCATGTCTTTCCATGCTATGTACTTCAACGTAGAGCGAATCAGATGTATTACACACAACTGTATTTCAGTTTTTGGAAATACAGTATTAATGGCTTCGGGAAATCCTTTTAAACCATCGATACATGAAATTAGTATATCTTGGACACCGCGGTTTTTTAACTCGGTCATAATATTCAACCAAAAATGAGCTCCTTCGGCTTGACCGACCCACAGCCCTAATAAGTCCTTCTTACCGCTTATATCTACTCCTAATGCGGTATATGATGCTTTTGTAACTATCTTGCCTTCGTCGTGAACTTTATAATGAATTGCATCGAAGAAAACAATCGGATAAATATTTTCAAGAGGCCGGTTTTGCCATTGCTTTGCCAAATCTATTATCTTTCCAGTCATGTTTGATATTAATGTCGCACTCATATCCATTCCATAAATTTCTTGTATGTGCGACTGGATATCTCTTGTACTCATACCCTTGGCATACATCGAGATGATTTTATCTTCTATCGGTCCAATTGTTCGTTCATATTTTTTAACAACTACCGGGTCGAATAATCCATTTCTATCACATGGAACTGCAAGGTCAATTTCTTCCCGATCATTCTTTATTGTTTTGATACTTTTACCATTACGGCTGTTACCGCTGTTTTTACCCGCTGGAGAATATTTTTCATATCCGAGATGTTCGGTAAGTTCTGCCTCAAGCATTGTTTCCAATGATGCCTTTATCAATTTCTTGATAGCTCCTTCTTGTCCCATCAAATCTTGGTAGGTTTTTGCTTTTGCTAGGTCGGCTTTTAGTTGCTCGATCATTTCTTCTGTAAGTTGCATATCTGCTTTCCTTTCTTATAAATGGTTATTAATTTGTTCTCTTTTTATATCATAATCAAGTTTAATTCTTTCCCCCAAGCTTCGTTCGGCTACGCCTCTCTCAGCTTGGGGGTTAACCATTTACACAGAATTATTTACACTCCTATTTACTTCCCACTAACATAGTGCTATACTTACCGTAGCAGGATCATCTTCTTGACGTCTGTGTACCACTGCCCTGATCTTGCCGAAGGGTGACCGGCTGTCATACGATAGAAATATACTCCACTTGGTAGATTACTCGCATCGAAGTTTACAGTCTTATAACCGGCTTCTTGGTAATCATCCATAAGCGTTACAACCTCACGACCAAGGACATCGTAGATTTTAATTGTTGCATGGGCATCCTCTGATAAATCGTATTTAATTGTCGTTATAGGATTGAAAGGATTTGGATAGTTTATGTGCAATCTCATTTCGCTCGGTAATGATTCTGTGGTATTTGCTTTCTCGATAATACCCTCAGACGAACTACACGAAACTATATTTGAGATTGCAGAAGACCTTACCTGATAACAATGTTTTGTCGTAAGTGGTTGCCCCTTACCTGCAGGGATTACTCCATAATCTTCATATGATGAGTCAGTTGTGGTTGCAAGAAGTGAATAAGCCATATCAGGACAACTTGACGTACTATAGGGATATGAATAACGGTAAATATAATACGTGGGATTCGTCCACTGACGTGTCGTACGCCAACTCAATCGAGGATGGATTTGACCATCGGTCCCAAGAAAGCTTGTAATTGAGAGTGTAATAGTACCTGAAGTATCTGCTCTAAACCATCGTGATGTTGTAAAACTCGATTGTCCTACATAGTTATTAGCAGCCACTCTCCAATAATATATTGAAACCTCTGAATTAGTGTTATGATATTAGTTCAAGTATCAAAATTGAAATAT
>CAZNDS010000369.1:0-2568 GCA_964571865.1 uncultured Ignavibacteriaceae bacterium
TTGCAACATCTGGTACTAGACATGGTGTGATTGATTTAGCTTACTTCAACAATTATGTATATATGTTGTATACAGGTATGTTTATCATAGATGTTAATAATCCATTGGATCCAATGATAGTAGGTTTTTGGGGAAACGGGGGTTATGATCCAACATCATACCAAAAATATATTTATTTGCATAATGGAATGTTTTTGATGATCCTGGAAAATGCGCTTATAACAAACATAAAGGAAATTCAAAAATATGAAATACAAGACTTTACTCTTTATCAGAATTATCCGAATCCTTTTAATTCATCGACTAATATAAAATTCATGATGAAAAAATCCGGATATGTAACTATTAAAATTTATAATATGATCGGTCAAAAAATTAAAACAATTCTAGAAAAAGAATTGATGCCTGGTTTTTACACTATTCCATGGTGTGCTGAAGGATTGACAACCGGAATATATCACTATCGAGTTGAAACAAAATCGTACTCTGCCATAAAGCGAGGAATATTAATAAAATGAAAATCAGCATGATACACGAACGATCGCCGCCTTTGATTGGTGGTAAAATAAAACAAGCCCTCGAGGCTTCTAACCCATCAATAATCTCGTGCCACGAGAATCAATCGAAGGATAGAATATCCTTTGAGGGCTTTATTTTAATTTTACCTGCCCGTCAGTCAGGCGGGGATTTTCGATTTATGATTTAAGGTTTTTAAAAACATTACAATTAAATTTGCAATTTTTATTAACAATTTCAAAACAATAGGAGAAACAAACATGAAAACATTTCAATATATATTGACTATTCTTGTTCTGTTCGTTGTTGTTGATATTGCATTTTCTCAATATCCAAACAGAGCAGTAACAACGAATCCTGCAGACCAAAGCGAAACCGCAATAGCGGTGAGTCCGCTAAACAGCATGTATATTATCGGTGCATGGAACGATTACCGGTATCCACCATACTGGTACAAACCAGCATTTGGAATATCGACAGATGGTGGTTCAACTTGGAGAGAAGATACACTAAATGCAAGTGCTCCGTTAGGCCTCACGGGTTATGATTACGGTGCCAATCCCTCAGTTGCATTCGATCGGTACGGGAATGTGTTTTATTGCTACGTAGCAGTAAAGGATGATGATGATGAGGCAATCGTTGTTGCAAGAAGCAGCAATTTAGGTGGTGATTGGAGCTATTCAAAAGTAAGTCCTCGAACACAGCGGCAAGACAAACCATGGATTGCGATTGATAACACTGGTGGGGCTTACGATGGTCGGATTTATGTAACATGGGCAGATATTCAGACATTTATATCGGGTCATCCACCAATTTATTCAATACTTGTATCATACTCATCCGATAGGGGTGTAACATTTTCTCAACCCGATACATTAGACAAATTACCAGGTGCACCGGGAGAATCAATAATGAGTCTGTTACCATCGAGTGAAAGAACCCTCCTTTGGCCAGAAAAGTGGATACAGATGGCTATGCCAGCAATCGGGGTAAATGGAGAGGTTAATGTGGTTTGGGCATATGTAAATGAAAGTGATATGAAATTTAAAATTAGAAAGTCCGCAAATGGAGGGGTAAGTTGGGGAACAGAGATGAATGGCCCAGCATTTATTGACTTAGGTACAGAATATGTTGGCAACGCACGTATAATTGTTCACCCATGGTTAGCCATAGCACCAAATGGTGATTTATTATTGGTATATAACGAATGGAAAAGTATGAGTGAAAAAGTACCAAGGGTTAAGTTCACTCGCTTACCGAATGGAACACAAAGCTGGACTACTCCCATTATTGTTGGTGAAGCATCGGGCTGGCAGTATTTTGGTTGTATTACAAGTAATCAAAATGGAAGGATAACTATAGGGTATATGTACAGCCACCAGCCAACATGGCCCAGGCAAGAAACTTGGGTTGCAACATCATCAGATAATGGCGCTAGTTGGAGTTGTGAAAAGATATCCGATTTTGATTCTAATCCAAGTTTGGGTGGTTACAATACATATGAATACATGGGCATTGCATCAAGAGCAGCAAACAATCAAGTTTACCAGCTTTGGACCGACCATCGCAAAGATAACGCCGATCCTTATTTCATATCGCTTGTTGAAGTCTCATCGAATCTAAACGCGGGATGGCTTATGGCAAGTATCCCGGATACTGTAATGTTGCCTTATTCGCAATCTATTTATCCACCATATAGTTTAGAAAGTGGACCTTTTACATATAGAAATGGTCGCTACGAACATTATGGGTGGTTTGGAACTTATCCCGGAGTAGGATATTGGATAAAACTTAATTCGAATGAAACCATTATGTATCGAGGTGTGCCAGTGTATAAATCCAATGTCGCTGTTCAAAAGGACTGGAATATGGTTGGTTCGCTCATGCAAAATATTCCTGCTTCAAGTGTAATCTTCGAAAATACGGCACGTACATCAAATTTCTTTGAATATCAAGGTAGTTATGTTCCAGTTGATACTCTTAAGCCAGGGAAGGGGTATTGGATAATGGTGAGTGAAGATGGTACAATGATACTGGATGTTAATTCAACTT